>JAJRUX010000048.1 GCA_024277575.1 Gammaproteobacteria bacterium
GTGCTTCGCAGCGGCGTTGCAGCGCTTGGCAAGGGAGACGGCCATTGCCTGCGCACTGCGCCTTGCCGCGAAGCACCACAGGAACGCTGAATCCTGATTTATTACCTTGAAAGAGTACTAGAGTAGAACGTACCGTTTTATGGTAGCGATGGTCGGAGTCGAACCGACACGCCCGAAGGCACAGCATTTTGAGTGCTGCGTGTCTACCAATTCCACCACATCGCCAGACTGAGCCGATATTATATGGGATCTTGCTGGCGTGGCAAGGCATCTTGGTGTGTTATTTGGTAATATGCCTCGTCTATGCGCCGTAGAGATTTCCATTTTGAACTGCCCACCGAGCTGATTGCCCAGTTTCCCGTTGAACAACGCAGCGCCAGTCGGTTGCTGTGCCTGAATGGCAATAGCGGTGAACTGCAGGATCTAGCGTTTGGTGAGCTGCCTCAACAGCTACAACCCGGTGATCTGCTGGTTTTTAATGATACCCAGGTTATTCCTGCACGCTTGCTGGGCGTCAAGAGAGATAGTGGAGGCAAGGTGGAGGTGCTGGTAGAACGAGTGCTGGATTCCCGCAGGGTGTTGGCCCATGTGCGTGCCAGCAAGGCTCCTCGGGCAGGAACCAGGTTGCTGCTGGAGCAGGAAATTGAAGCCGAAGTGGAAGGTCGGCAGGAAGGACGGTTTCTGCTGTGTTTTCGTGATTCCCGGTCCGTTATTACCCTGCTGGAGCAGGTGGGCCGTATGCCGCTGCCGCCTTATATCGAGCGTACTCCACGGCTGGAGGATAGTGAGCGCTACCAGACGGTATATGCTCGTCACAAGGGGGCGGTAGCAGCACCTACTGCCGGTCTGCATTTCGACCAGTCGATGCTGGAGCGGATTAAGGCCATGGGTGTTGATATGGCATTTATAACGCTGCACGTTGGTGCCGGCACATTTCAGCCGGTGCGGGTAGAGGATATCCGCCAGCACCGAATGCATAGTGAATATGCGCAGATTTCTGCCGCAGTGTGCCGGCAGGTGATGGGCGCAAAAGCTGCGGGCAGGCGGGTTATTGCTGTTGGTACTACCAGCGTGCGTAGCCTGGAGACCGCAGCTCGGGAAGGAGAGCTGACCCCGTTCCGTGGAGAGACCGACATTTTTATCCATCCTGGCTATGAGTTCAGGGTGGTTGATGCAATGATCACCAATTTTCATCTTCCCGAATCTACGCTGCTGATGCTGGTGAGCGCGTTTGCTGGTCTTGACAACATCATGGCCGCATATCGGCATGCGGTGAAACAGCGATACCGCTTTTTCAGCTACGGCGATGCCATGTTTATAACCCGATGAAATTTGAACTGCTGAAGACAGACCGGCAGGCCCGCAGGGGGCGGCTGGTTTTTACTCGTGGCACAGTGGAGACGCCGGCATTCATGCCGGTGGGCACCTACGGTACGGTGAAGGCGATGACGCCGGAGGAGCTGAGTGCCGATGGCAGCGAGATCATCCTTGGCAATACCTTTCACCTGATGCTGCGGCCCGGTACGGAGATTATCCAGGCCCATGGTGATCTGCACGACTTCATGCACTGGAACGGGCCAATTTTGACAGATTCAGGTGGTTTTCAGGTATTCAGCCTGGGGGATTTGCGCAAGATTACCGAGCAAGGGGTCTATTTCAACTCCCCGGTGGATGGTTCAAAAATCTTTCTGGGACCGGAAGAGTCCATGCTGGTGCAACGGCAGTTGGGTTCGGATATCGTGATGATTTTCGATGAGTGTACTCCCTGGCCTGCGACGGCGCAGCAGGCACAGGCCTCAATGGAGCTGTCGTTGCGCTGGGCGCAACGCAGCAGGATTGCCCACGGAGACAACCCCGCGGCACTTTTTGGAATAGTGCAGGGAGGCATGTATCCACACCTGCGGGAACAGTCGCTGGCCGGTCTGCAGCGGATCGGGTTTGATGGGTATGCGATTGGCGGGCTGTCAGTGGGGGAGCCGAAAGAGGAGATGTTGGCGGTGCTCGACAGTCTTGCTTCCCTAATGCCGGATGATCGGCCTCGCTACCTGATGGGGGTCGGCAAACCGGAAGATATCGTTGAGGCGGTACGCCGTGGTGTGGATATGTTTGACTGCGTGCTTCCAACCCGCAATGCTCGTAACGGTTATCTGTTTACTCACCAGGGCACATTGCGGATTCGCAACAGTACTTATCGCAGCGATACCCGCCCGGTGGACGAGGCGTGTGGTTGCTACACATGCCGCAACTACAGCCGGGCCTATCTGCGTCATCTGGACAAAACGGGGGAAATACTGGGTTCCCGCCTGAACACAATTCATAATCTCCATTATTACCAGGGTCTTATGCGAAATTTGAGAGGGGCTATTGCTGATAACCGTCTGGAGGAGTTCGTACAGGATTTTTATCATAAACGCGCGCAAACCGCCGTGCCTGTGTCATAATGCAAAAATTTCACGAGTCAATAGCAAGAGGAATGTAAAGATGAGCTTTTTTATATCCAACGCATGGGCGGAAGCTGCGCCCGCCGCTGGTCAGGGTAGTCCGTTGGCCGGGCTGTTACCCCTTATTATTCTGTTTGCCGTGTTCTACTTTATGCTGATTCGTCCACAAATGAAGCGTGCCAAGGAGCACCGCAAGCTGATTTCGGAGCTGGCTAAGGGCGATGAGGTAGTTACCAGTGGCGGAATAGGCGGCAAGATAACCAATGTGGGTGACAGTTTTGTCGCTATCGAGATCGCCGAGGATGTCCAGGTCAAGGTGCAGAAAGACGCTGTTACCACGGTATTGCCAAAAGGCACGCTGAAAGAGGCATAATAAAAACCAATATGATCAATCAGTATCCACTCTGGAAATATCTGCTGATTGCGGTGATTGTGATCACCGGCGTGATCTATGCATTGCCGAACCTGTACGGTGAAGACCCCGCTATACAGATTTCGCCAGCACGCAGCACGCAGATAGATGAGGCGGTCCATCAAAAAATACTCAAGGTGCTGGAGCAAGACAAAATCGTTCCGCTGCGCGTTGAGTATACCGACCAGCGCATGCTGCTGCGATTTTCCGACACAGAAATTCAACTCAAGGCCAACGATCTGATACGGGATGCGTTGGGTGGAAACTACACCGTGGCGCTCAATCTGGCGCCGGCGACTCCGGGGTGGCTGCAGTCCCTGAATGCGGCGCCCATGTACTTGGGTCTGGACCTGCGTGGCGGCGTGCATTTTCTTATGGAAGTGGATATGGAGACCGCTCTTACTCAGGCGCTTGAGCGTTATGTCGGCGATTTCCGTGGTACCCTGCGGGAAGCGAAGCTGCGTTATCTGACTATCAGCCGCGAAGGCGAACAGGTGGAGATCAAATTCCGCGATCAGCAGCAGCGGGATTCTGCCTATGCGCTGCTGCGTGATAGTGGTAACTATGACGATCTTGAGTTTATCCAGGAAGAGCGCAATGACGCCTATTATCTGCTCGCGGGTTTGCAAAAAGCGGCGCAGCGTGAGATTCGTCGTTTTGCACTGCAGCAGAACATTACTACGTTGCGCAATCGTGTAAACGAGCTGGGTGTGGCGGAGCCGGTGATCCAGCAGCAGGGTCAGGAGCGTATTGTGGTTCAGTTGCCGGGTGTTCAGGATACCGCACGAGCCAAGGAGATTCTCGGTGCAACGGCCACCTTGGAGTTTCATCTGGTTGATGAGCGCGGTGACGTACAGGCCGCTCTGGCGGGGAGAGTGCCGCCAGCCTCCCGCCTTTACCATGAACGCAACGGCAGACCGCTGTTGCTGAAAAAACAGGTCATCATTACGGGTGACTATATCACCGATGCTTCTTCGGGTATTGAGCAACAGACCGGCTCTCCGGCGGTGTTTATTACTCTTGATGGTAAGGGTGCGCGAATGATGAGTAATGCCACCCGGGATAACATTGGTAAATCCATGGCGGTGGTGTTCATTGAGCTCAAGAGCGAAACCCGTGTTGTTGACGGTAAACCGGTCAAGACCCGGAAGAAGGTGGAAGAGGTTATCAATGTCGCCACCATCCGGGATCAGCTTGGCAAACGTTTTCAGATCTCGGGTCTGGATGATACCCGGGAGGCTCGCAACCTTGCCTTGTTGCTGCGCGCAGGTGCGCTGGCGGCACCTATCGAGATTGTTGAAGAGCGGACCATTGGCCCCAGCCTCGGGCAGGATAACATCAACAAGGGTGTGCGCTCGGTTGTTATCGGTTTTGTACTGGTGCTGGCATTCATGGCTCTCTGGTACCGCGGTTTCGGGCTGATGGCCAATCTGGCTCTGACCCTTAATCTGGTGCTCATCGTCGCCGTGTTATCCATGTTACAGGCTACGCTGACTCTTCCAGGCATTGCCGGTATTGTGCTTACTGTCGGTATGGCGGTGGATGCCAATGTGCTGATCTTTGAGCGTATCCGGGAGGAGTTGCGCAATGGCAATACACCCCAGTCAAGTATCAATGCCGGTTACGCCAAGGCATTTTCCACAATTGCAGATGCCAATATCACTACCCTGTTGGCGGCGCTAGTGCTGTTTGGTTTTGGTACCGGTCCCATCAAGGGTTTTGCCGTGACCTTGTCCATCGGGATTATTACCTCAATGTTTACCGCCATTATGGTTACACGAGCGGTGGCAAACCTGATCTACGGCCGGCAACGGCGTCTCGATAAACTGTCTATTTGAGGACGGGTGATGCAGCTGTTCAAAAAAACCACGGAAATTAATTTTCTCGGTGCGCGTAAAATCGCGATGGCGCTTTCGCTGCTGCTTATTGCTATTTCCCTTGTCTCTCTGCTTATGCGGGGCTTGAATCTAGGAATCGATTTTACGGGTGGTACGCTTATTGAAGTGGGGTATGCCCAGCCGGCCGAGCTGGTTGAGGTACGCAAGACGCTGGCCGAGGCAGGTTTTGATGATGCTGTTGTACAGCATTTTGGGACCTCGCGAGAGGTGCTGGTGCGGGTTCCGCCGCGTGAAGGGCTTAATAGTGCTGAACTGAGCAGTCGGATATTGACTGTCCTGAAACAGCAGCAGGGGGTTGACGAAATCAAGATGCGTCGGGTGGAGTTTGTTGGTCCGCAGGTTGGCGATGAGCTAACCAATGATGGTGGACTGGCGATGTTGTATGCCCTTATTGGTATCCTCATTTACGTTGCGCTCCGTTTTGAATATCGCTTTGCTGTCGGTTCGGTCGCTGCCCTGATCCATGATGTCATTATTACCTTGGGTGTTTTTTCCCTGTTGCAACTGGATTTTGACCTTACGGTATTGGCGGCGATACTGGCGATTATCGGCTACTCGCTGAATGATACGATTGTTGTTTTTGACCGCATCAGGGAGAACTTTATCAAGTTGCGTACCGGCACACCGCTTGAGGTGATGAATATCTCGATTAATCAGACTTTGGCACGTACCCTGATGACCTCGTTTACTACCCTGCTTGTGGTGATGGCATTGTTCATGTTTGGAGGCGAACTCATCCATGGTTTTGCTACTGCACTGTTGATTGGTATCGTGGTGGGTACCTACTCTTCTATCTATGTTGCCAGTTCTGCAGCCTTGGCGCTGGGGGTAAGCAAGACGGATTTGATGCCGGTGGAGAAGGAAGGGGCAGAGCAGGATGAACTGCCATAAAAAGATTGTAAGACCAACAAACTTCCAAATAAAAAAGGGCGCTGTATGCGCCCTTTTTTCAAACTCCGGAAATGATGTTCAGAACCCGTAAACCAGTGATATGCTGGTTGTGGTGTCCGTCTCCTCCTTCCCTCCAATCGGATCGCTGTTGTGTTTGATCTTGAGGGCGGCTTCCATTGCTATGCTGGAAACCAGGTTTGCCCTGATTGCAGTAACAGAGTCCACGGAGGTATTATTTTCACCTGCCAGCACCAGGATTCCCTGACGGAACTCGGCGGTTTCGCTGAAGCGGTGGATATAATCCAAGGCTGCTCTGCCCACGCCCTCTGATTCAGTGTCCCCGTTATCGAACTTGTTCTGCCGCATACCTGCACCGATCTCCAGGTCAAGTGTATCGGCTGCTGTATCCAGGACACGGTAGCCATAACCTACGGTTGCCGACAGCTGTTCATCAAAGCCGCTGAACTTGTCGAATTCGGCCCGCAGGGCGGTGAACAGGTAGGATCGGGTATCCAGTTTGTAGTCTACTTTATAACCCAGCAGATATCTTTCAGCGGTTTTATTTCCATCATTTTCTGCGAGCAGGGCCGCGGCTTCAAATTTGTGGCGCCATTTCTCCTGGTCGAGTTTGGCTGTAGCATCAGCACTCAGGTTGCTGGTATCCGAGTTACCCGAGGTAACGACAGCACCCAGACCAACAGAGCCGGACCAGCCATACTGTGTTGTGACAGCAGCCATGGCATCTGCCGATCGGGTATAACGCTCCTTGACCTCATCTGCAGCCATCGTGGCAGCAGGCAGAGCCAGCAAACCGGTTACTAATAATATCCCATGTTTCATAAAAAAATCCCTGTTTTACAAGTTGTTGAAATGCCTTTTTGGCGATTCCATTCTGCAGTGGAACGGGAATTATTGCAAATTGGCACTATTTCCTATGGCTTCAGCTATCTCCCGGATCAGTGCTGGTCCAGAGTAGATCAGGCCGCTGTAGATCTGGACCAGGCTGGCGCCAGCAACCAGTTTTTCGCACGCATCCGCGCCGCTCATGATGCCTCCCACTCCAACAATTGGCAGACGGCTATCTAATGCCTGGGAGAACTGTTTGATAATGCAAGTGGCTTGATGTCGTAGCGGAGCACCGCTCAGACCGCCAGTTTCTTGTCCATGTGGCAGCTGTTCGACCGGCTGGTGGTTCAGGGTGGTGTTTGTAGCGATTAGCGCGTCAATAGTGTGCTCAAGCAATACTTCGGCGACGGTATTGACTTCATCAACATCAAGATCCGGGGCAACCTTTACAGCTAACGGGACATAACGCCCGTGTATTGATGTCAGGTGCTGCTGCTCCTCCTTCAAAGGTCCAATCAGACGGGAAAGACTCTCTTTTTTTTGCAGATTTCTTAACCCGGGAGTGTTGGGCGATGATATATTCAGGGCGATATATCCTGCGTGAGGATAGACTTTGCGCATGCAGCATAGGTAGTCGTCTACCGCCTTTTCCAGAGGGGTGTCAAAATTTTTACTGATATTTATTCCCAGCACGCCCTTGAAGCGGGCCTGTTCAACCCGGGCTACCAGGTAATCCACTCCCTTGTTGTTAAAGCCCATGCGATTGATGATGGCCTGCGCCTGTGGAATCCGGAATAGACGAGGTGGGGGATTTCCGGGTTGTGGGCGAGGGGTGGTGGTGCCAATTTCCAGGAACCCAAAACCAAGGGCCGCCAGTGCGTCGATATAGTCTCCGTTCTTGTCCATTCCTGCTGCAAGGCCAATGCGGTTGGCGAATTTCAGCCCCATTACTTCACAAGGTTGAGCCGGGGGTGGGGGAAACAGTCGGTTTCCAAGTCCCAAGCAGTAACTTGCTTTTAGGGCATTGAGGGTAATGTGGTGTGCTGTTTCCGGGTTTAGCTGAAATAGCAGGGGGCGCAAAAAGGAGTAAAGATTCATGAGGGTTTTTCGATATGATTGGATTGATGGCTAGTTTAGGATACTGCACCAGGATAATAAAAGCGGCTCTGTTGGTGTGCAACCTTATTCTGCAGACGGTGTCTTCATGGGGGAACCGGGAGGAATTTCAATGATCAAAAAAAATTCGGCGAATATTCAATCTTCTGAGATTACGGATCCACAAATTTATCGGGAACGGCGCCGTTTTATTCGCAATGCCTCAGCGCTCCTGGTGGCTGGTATGGCAGCTGCGGGATTGCCATCCCGGCGGGCGCAGGCGGGTTATGGTGGACAGCCTGTTACAGGGATCAAACCGAGTCCGTTTTCTACCGGGGAGACGCCAACATCTTATAAAGATATTACCAGTTATAACAACTTCTACGAATTTGGCACCGACAAAAAGTCCCCGGCGCTGCTATCCGACAGTCTGAAGCCGCGGCCTTGGTCGGTTACGGTGGAAGGGGAAGTGTCCCATCCAGGTAACTATGCTCTGGAGGATATTCTCAAGGGCCAGCCGATGGAAGAGCGGATCTACCGAATGCGCTGCGTGGAGGGATGGTCGATGGTTATCCCTTGGGTGGGCTTTCCGTTGAGCGGGCTTATCAAACGATTTGAACCGACATCCAGAGCCAAGTACGTCGAATTTCAGACGCTCTTCGATCCAGACCAGATGCCGGGCCAGAAGCGGGATGTCTTGGAGTGGCCCTATATCGAAGGGTTGCGAATGGATGAGGCCATGCATCCGCTTACCATTTTGGCTGCTGGTCTGTATGGTGAAGTTCTGCCCAATCAGAACGGTGCGCCACTGCGACTGGTGGTTCCCTGGAAATATGGATTCAAGGGGATAAAGTCCATTGTAAAAATACGTTTTCTGGAGCGGCAGCCGCGCAGTAGCTGGATGCGTTCCGCTCCGCATGAATATGGCTTTTATGCCAACGTAAACCCCCAGGTATCCCATCCACGCTGGAGCCAGCGCCGGGAGCGTCGAATCGGTGAATTTCGCAAACGCAAGACACTGCTGTTCAATGGTTATGCCGAGCAGGTGGCCCATCTCTACCAAGGCATGGATCTGACAAAGAATTTCTGATGCGCCAGGCGGAACCGGTTTTCAAATCACTGCTGTTTTTTGCCTGCCTGTTGCCGGTAATCGTGCTGGCATGGCAGTGGTGGTGGGATCTGCTTGGTGCCAACCCTGTTGAAAGCGTCACTCATGAGACAGGTATCTGGACCCTGCGTTTGCTATTACTCACTCTTGCCGTGACGCCACTGCGCAAAATAACCGGCTGGAGCGGGGTGATACGGATACGACGAATGCTTGGCCTGTTTGTCTTTTTTTATGCAAGCCTGCACTTGATAACCTACCTCTGGCTGGATCAGTTTTTCCTGTGGGAAGAGATCTGGTTTGATATTGGAGAGCGGCCGTTTATCACTATCGGTTTTACTGCTTTCCTGTTATTGGTGCCACTGGCGCTTACTTCCCCCACAATCGTAATGCGCTGGCTGGGGGGTAAACGCTGGCAGCGTCTGCACCGGCTGGTGTATGTAGCAGCTATCGGCGGAGTTGTGCATTACTGGTGGCTGGTCAAGGCCGATGTGCGGAGTCCCCAGATATATTCCTTGTTGCTGGTTCTGTTGCTGGCTGCTCGGGTATTGTATAGCCGCAGGGCTGCCGGGATGCCCGGCTTCGGTTTTCTGCATTTCCGCTTCCGTGCCTGATTTATCCTGGACCTGCCTGGTTGCTGTTTTCAGATTGTTTTGGCGTCCGTTTTTTGACGATTTTTTGTACACAGGGCGCGAATGGTGCATAGTCTGATGACGGCGGCTACGGCGGAGTCCTCCCTTATTTGGGTTCCTTTGAGCAAATCATTCACTATAGTTTCAGTCTGTTTGGCGATGAGTGGTTCCAGTTTCGGTTGGAGTGGCTTGGAGGCTGTGCGGGTTACGCGCAGAGCTTCAAGCACGGGTTTGTTGGCTCTGGGGGTGAAGGAATCGCGGAGGGGGGCTGCTTTCTCATGGGAGACAGCACCTTCTTCGGTCGAACAGCGGAGATGGCAGGAGCTGACAGAACGTGGAACAGGAGCATTCTGATGGTGGTTACTGCGTATTTCCAGCCCTGCTATGCCGAGGCTGCGTAGTGCCTGAATATGTGATTCGCTAAGAGCAACACCCGCCCGCAGTAGTACCCGCCGATCCCGGTCAAGCAGTTTGTGTGCTACCACCATTCCCGAGCTAAGATTTTCTGTAGTGATATAAGCCATGGTTATTCCTGAAATAGTCAGATATGTCCGCCATACATACCAGAAAGCAAAGCATGTGCCAGCAGCGCCTGTTTATTCTGAGAGCTCCGGATTTAGGCAGCAAGCATGAGGCGAAGCTGATGGTTTCTGTAATAAACCACATTTGTTGTTTTTATGTAACGTTTTTTTGGCAAAAAAGTGGTCTATTATCAAACAGGGCTTTTTACTCTAACAAGCTCAGTGGTAGGGGATTGGCCTGTCATGTTAAGATTTTGCAACACTATAACGATAACTTGCTTTATTCCGGGTATTTTCCCTGGGTTACTTCAGCCGTACAGACATAAGGTTTTACCAGATGATTAAACAGCGTACATTGAAAAATGCAATCAAGGCTACTGGAATAGGACTCCATACCGGGGAAAAAATCTACCTGACCTTGCGTCCGGCTCCTGTTGATACCGGAATTGTTTTCCGGCGCGTGGATCTTGATGAGCCGGTGGAGATTGCTGCCCGGCCTGAAAATGTCGGAAGCACCACTCTTTCAACCACCTTGATGAAGGATGGTGTTCGTATCTCCACGGTGGAGCATCTTCTCTCCGCGCTGGCGGGACTGGGAATCGACAATGCCTATATCGAGCTCAGTGCACCTGAAGTTCCAATTATGGATGGGAGCGCCGGCCCGTTTGTATTTCTTATCCAGTCTGCTGGAATCGATGAGCAGAATGCAGCCAAGCAGTTCATTCGTATCAAGCGCAGCGTCGTTGTCGATGATGGTGACAAGTGGGTACGTTTTGATCCATTCGACGGGTTCAAGGTCTCTTTTACTATTGATTTCAATCACCCGGCCATCAAGAGCCGAAACCAGCAGGTGGTGATGGATTTCTCTACTACCTCTTTTGTCAAAGAGGTAAGTCGGGCCAGAACCTTTGGCTTCATGAGTGAACTGGAGTATTTACAAGAAAAAAACCTGGCTCTGGGCGGCAGTCCCGATAATGCAATCGTATTGGATGATTACCGCATTCTCAACAGCGATGGTTTGCGTTACGATGATGAATTCGTCAAGCACAAGATTCTGGATGCCATCGGGGATCTGTATCTGATGGGACACAGCCTTATCGGCGCCTATAGCGCCTATAAATCTGGACATGCGTTGAATAATCGTCTGTTGCAGGCGTTGTTGGCCGAGCAGGATGCATGGGAACTGGTAACCTATGATGAACCCGAGCAGGTGCCGATCGTATTCATGAAACCGGTAACGGTCGGGTCGGGTGAAACCCGGTAAAACTCAATAACGGCGGGTGAGCTGCCGTTTCTTCAGTGTTTATTCGTCTCGATTAAAGGTTAAAACCACCGCCTTTAGGCGGTCAGATTTATTTCGAGTTGGTGTGCTGAGCCAACCGCCGCAGTGCGGCTGAAAGCCGTGGTGAACCGGCGGTAGTGGCGGCATGGCGGAGAAGGGCTGCGTTTTTCTGCGATAGCAGGTGCCGTGATTTGAGGTTAGCTGGTGCCGGTTTGGAAACAACAGGTTGAATGATAGTACAAATGTGACGTACGCCCTTTGTCTGGGGGTGTGTTTGCAGGTATTTTATTAGGTCAGGAGCCAAATAACGTAATCTGGTAGCCCAGGCAGGTGAATTTACATATACAAATAGGGTATCATTGTCGATATTGCCTGGCTGACACTGTTCGGCAAGAGATTCAGGGAGAAATTCTTTAATCGTCAGAGCAATACAATGTAGTTGTCGCGCGCGCCGCATTAATCGGGATAGCGTGGGGGGAGTGGCTTGTGAAAGGCTGCGAAAGGTTGTTGGAGAACGCATCAGTTTTTAAAGTCCGGCAACCCGTTTAACGATACATGTCTAACGAGGCTGTAGTATTATCACTCTTCCAATGATAGCGCAATGAAAATAAAAGTACATTCAAAATATCTCAAGCAGTCCACCTGTGCTCTCCCCGAGTCACCCAGGGTTTGGGTTCTGCTCTTTATCGCCTTTCTGGTGTCTGCGGCCTTGGCCAGCTTCACAGGGTATCGATTGGGTCTTGCGGGGGCATCGCAGGAATCTGACGAGTTGACCAGGGAGTGGCAGGTTAATCTTGAGCAGCAGCAGAGAGAGCTTTCCAGGTTGCAGCAGGCCGCTCAGGATAGTGCCAATGCGCTGGCGAGGCGTTTAGGTCAGATGCAGGCGCAAGTTATTCGTCTGGAAGCGCTTGGTCAGCGGCTGGTCAAGATGGCGCACCTGGATAGCGGTGAGTTTGATTTTGAGAACCCTCCTGCACAAGGTGGTCCGGCAAGTATGGCCAGCCAGAATGCTATTGGTACACCGGATCTTCTGGCGGCTCTGGAACGGCTTTCCCGCCAGCTGGAAGATCGTAGCAGTCAGTTACAGGTGTTGGAAGGGGTGCTGATGAATCGAGGGTTGCAGGCTGAGGTATTGCCGGAGGGACGGCCAATTGTTCAGGGCTGGCTTTCATCACGTTACGGGATGCGTACCGATCCCTTTACCGGCAAGCGGGATTTTCATGCCGGGATTGATTTTGCCGGTAAAGAGGGTTCTGCGGTTGTGGCAACCGCTGCCGGAGTTGTTACTTGGGCAGGCACTCGTTCGGGGTACGGGAAACTGGTTGAGATCAACCACGGCAGTGGGTATGCGACCCGCTACGGCCATAACCGGAAAATACTGGTTAAAATTGGTGATACGGTAAAGAAAGGGCAGATCATTGGGGAAATGGGTTCTACCGGTCGCTCCACTGGTCCCCATGTCCATTTTGAAGTGCTAATCAATGGGCGCACTGTTAATCCGGCAAAATATATTCAGGCAGCACGCTGAAGGAAGTTAAAGTCTGCAGGGAAGAACGTAAAATCGAGTCTCTACAGTTGATTTGTTCCGAGACCAAGTTCAGTTCCTGAAGAACTATTTACTCCTGATCCCATCTAATTAATGCGGCGCCCCGGGCTTACTGTCAACAGGCCGGGGCGTTTTCGTTTTATGCCAACAAGCAGTATTGCTGTATTATTAACTCTTTTTCAATTGACAAACGACACGGGCACCCATGGTAAGCAAGGTTCTAAGCAAGATTTTTGGCAGCCGCAACGATCGGCTGCTCAAACGGTTAAACAAGACGGTAGTGCAGATAAACAGCCTGGAAGAGCAGATCGCCGGGCTGAGTGATGAGGAGCTGAAGGCGAAGACCGGAGAGTTTCGACAGCGCCTGACAGCCGGGGAGAGCCTGGACGATATCCTGCCGGAGGCCTTTGCCGTTGTGCGTGAGGCGGGCAAGCGGGTGCTCAACATGCGTCATTTCGATGTTCAGCTTATCGGTGGCATGGTTCTGCACCAGGGGATGATTGCGGAGATGCGCACCGGTGAGGGTAAAACCCTGGTGGCCACGCTGGCGGTCTATCTGAATGCGCTGCCGGGCAAAGGGGTGCATGTGGTTACAGTGAACGATTACCTTGCCCGCCGTGATGCTGACTGGATGGGCAAACTGTACGGCTTTCTGGGTTTGACCACTGGCGTGGTGGTTTCCGGTATCGACAATGAGGCGCGGCGGGAGGCCTATGCGGCAGATGTCACCTACGGAACCAACAATGAATTTGGCTTTGATTATCTGCGCGACAATATGGCTTTTACCCGGGAGGATCGGGTACAGCGTGAGCTGAACTATGCGATTGTCGACGAGGTTGACTCCATTCTTATCGATGAGGCCCGTACGCCGCTGATTATCTCTGGTCCCGCCGAGGACAGCTCCGAACTGTATGCCAGCATCAACAAGCTTATCCCCAATCTTGAAAAACAGGAAGAAGAGGATGGGCCTGGCGACTACACTGTTGATGAAAAAACCAAACAGATATTTCTGACTGAAGCCGGTCACCAGCGGGTGGAGGATCTGCTAACCGAAGCCGGATTGCTGGATGAGCAGGAGAGTCTGTATGACGCCGGCAATATCGGTTTGATGCATCATCTGATGGCGGCATTGCGCGCTCACGCTCTGTTTCAGCGCGATGTGGATTATATCGTGCAAAATGGCCAGATTGTCATTGTAGACGAGTTCACTGGCCGTACCATGCCGGGGCGGCGCTGGTCGGAGGGGCTGCATCAGGCGGTGGAAGCCAAGGAGGGTGTGCCAATCCAGCAGGAGAACCAGACGCTGGCCTCCATTACCTTCCAGAACTACTTCCGCATGTATGACAAGCTTGCGGGCATGACCGGTACCGCCGATACCGAGGCGTATGAATTTCAGCAGATCTACAATCTGGAGGTGGCGGTTATCCCGACCCACAGGCCGGTTGGGCGCAAGGATTTTGGTGATCTGATCTATATGACCCAGCGGGAGAAGTTTGATTCCGTCATTGAGGATATCAAGGATTGCGCCAAACGGAAGCAGCCGGTACTGGTGGGTACGACATCCATCGAAACCTCAGAGTATCTCTCCAATATTCTGAAAAAAGCCAAGATCAAACATGAGGTTCTCAACGCCAAGCAGCATGAGCGGGAAGCGGAGATCATAGCGCAGGCTGGTTGTCCCGGTGCGGTCACCATCGCTACCAACATGGCCGGGCGCGGTACCGATATTGTGCTGGGCGGTAATCTGGAAGCGGAGCTGGCCGGAATCCCGGAAGAGGACGAGGCTGCGCGGCAGAAGGCGCGGGAGGCGTGGCAGAAACGTCACGATCAGGTCATTCAGGCCGGTGGGCTGCATATTATCGGCACCGAGCGTCATGAGTCGCGCCGTATCGACAATCAGCTGCGCGGCCGCTCCGGCCGCCAGGGCGATCCCGGTTCCAGCCGTTTCTTTCTGGCGCTGGAAGACAACCTGATGCGCATTTTCGCCTCCGAGCGGGTCGCAACCATCATGCAGAAACTGGGGATGCAGGAGGGTGAGGCCATCGAGCATCCGTGGGTTACCCGTGCCATCGAGAACGCCCAGCGCAAGGTTGAGGGGCGCAACTTCGATATCCGCAAGCAGCTGCTGGAGTACGATGATGTTGCCAATGACCAGCGCAAGGTGATCTATGAGCAGCGCAAGGAGTTGATGGAGGCGGATGATATCTCCGATACCATCAAGGATATTCGCTACGATGTCATCAATGAACTGATCGATACCTATATCCCCCCGCAGAGTATCGATGAGCAGTGGGATGTGCCCGGCCTTGAGCAGGCATTGGAAAAAGATTTTGGAATCAAGCTGGATCTGCAGGGGTGGCTGGATGCCGACAGCAAGCTGGATGAAGAGGGGTTGCGCAAGCGGATTCTGGAGGCTGTGGAGAAAGAGTATGCCGCCAAGGAGGAGCTGACCGGCAGTGAAGTTTTGCGCCATTTCGAGAAGGCCGCCATGCTGCAGGTGCTGGATACTGCCTGGAAGGAGCATCTGGCGGCGATGGACTACCTGCGCCAGGGCATTCATCTGCGTGGTTATGCGCAGAAAAACCCCACCCAGGAGTTCAAGCGGGAAGCCTTTGAACTGTTCAATCAGCTGTTGAACCGGATCAAGCATGAGACCATTGCCGTGCTGAGCAAGGTGCAGGTGCGCGCCGAGGAGGATGTGGCGGCGGTAGAGGAGCAGCGCCGTCAGCAGGGTGAAATAAGCTACCAGCATGCACAGGCATCGGCGATGGGCGGGGTAGAGGAGCCGCCGCCGGAGCAGGCGGGAGAGCAGACCCCGTTTGTCCGCGAGGGGCGCAAAATCGGGCGCAACGAACCATGTCCCTGCGGTTCCGGCAAAAAATACAAGCAGTGTCACGGTAAATTGAACTAGGCATGGCGGTCGGCTGGAAAGGGTGGCCCGAGATGCATCCGGTTGCGGGCGTGCGGCTGGGAACCGCCTGCGCGGGAATCAGGGAGGCCGGGCGGCGTGATCTGGTTATTATCGAGTCGGAGCCGGATTCGGCTTGCGCCGCTGTCTTTACCCGCAATCTTTTTTGTGCAGCGCCTGTAACAGTGGCGCGCGATCATCTGATCCGTGCTACCCCGCGCTATCTGCTGATCAATACCGGCAATGCCAATGCCGGGACGGGTGACCAGGGGGTAAAGGATGCCCTCGCATGTTGCCGGAGGCTGGCAGAGCTGGCCGCCTGCCCCATGGAGACTGTTTTGCCCTTCTCCACCGGGGTAATCAGTGAACCGCTGGCCGTGGACAGGATTCAGGCGGCCCTGCCCGATGCCCTGGGTTCACTCTCCCATGCGGGATGGGAAGATGCCGCGCATGGTATCATGACCACCGATACCGTTCCGAAGGGGGCGTCCACCACCGTTCAGATCGATGGTGAGACAGTAACCGTTACCGGCATCAGCAAGGGTGCCGGAATGATTCGCCCGGACATGGCAACCATGCTTGCCTTTATCGCAACCGATGCAGCGGTGGAACAGGGTCTGTTGCAACAGTGCCTGCAGGCGGCGGTGGACAGGACATTCAACCGGATTACCGTCGATGGCGATACCTCAACCAATGATGCCTGTGTGCTGATCAGCACCGGGAAATCTCCGCTGCCGCCAGTTTCAGAAGCCGGTGATCCTCGCTATCTGCTGCTGGCAAATGCCGTGCATGATGTCTGTGAACAGCTGGCGCAGGCCATCGTGCGTGACGGCGAGGGTGCCAGCAAATTCATTACTATCGACGTGACTGGTGGCCGGGATGAGCAGGAGTGCCTGCAAATCGCCTATACCATCGCCCACTCCCCCCTGGTCAAAACTGCTTTTTTTGCCAGCGACCCCAACTGGGGGCGGATTCTGGCGGCGATTGGCCGGGCCGGAGTGGATGATCTGGATATCAATGCCCTGACCCTGCATCTGGATGGGCTGTGTCTGGTACGCAATGGCGGCAGGGCCACAGAGTACCGGGAGGAGGCGGGGCAGGCAGTCATGGACAGGGAAGAGATTACCATTCGGGTCGAACTGAACCAGGGCAGCGCACAGACCCGGATCTGGACCTGCGATCTCTCCTGTGACTACGTCCGCATCAATGCCGAATACCGCACCTGAAAACGGTACGGACGGCACACCCCGGCTTCATGTAGCCGTTGCGGTTATTCACAATGAGAGGGGCGAGATATTGATTGCCAGACGCCCCGCGCATCTGCATCAGGGAGGGCTGTGGGAGTTTCCCGGCGGGAAACTGGAGCCTGGCGAGGCGGTGATACAAGCCCTGGGCCGGGAGCTTGCAGAAGAGCTGGGAATTACTGTCGAGAGTGCCCGTCCGTTAATCAGGGTTCGCCACAACTATCCCGGACGCGCCGTACTGCTGGATGTCTGGCAGGTGGAGCACTACCGGGGAGAAGCGCGCGGATGTGAAGGTCAGCCTATTGCATGGGTGGAGCCGGAACGCCTGCCGGACTACGATTTCCCCGCCGCCAACACCCCCATTGTCACCGCGGCAAGATTACCCCGGCACTATCTTGTTACCCCCGAGCCTGCCAATGATTCCGCCCTGTTCCTGTCCCGCCTGGAACAGTGCCTGCGCACCGGTGTGCGCCTGGTGCAGCTGCGCGCCAAAAAGCTGGGCAGTGCCGGGTATGAACTGTTGGCGCAAAAGGTCATCTCCCTGACAAGACGGTATGGGGCGAGAGTATTGCTGAACGCCGACCCGGAGCTGGCGATGAAGCTGGGAGCGGATGGCGTACACCTCGCCAGCAAACGGCTGCTTTCTCTGAAGGAGAGACCGTTGCCAGCCGGATTCTGGATTGCGGCTTCCTGCCACGACGAACGTGAACTGGCCCACGCAGCGCATATCAGAGCGGATTTTGCAGTGATTTCACCGGTATTGCCCACTCCGAGTCATCCGGAAGCGGGAGGGCTGGGGTGGGAGCGGCTGTTTCAGCTTGCAGAAATGGCGCCGTTTCCCGTGTATGCCCTCGGTGGTATGCGTGATGAGCATCTGCAGTTGGCTTGCGCCCGCGGGGCACAGGGAATCGCCGCTATCCGCGGTATTTGGGGCGAATGGCGGGAATCTTTGTGATAAACTTCCCGGTTTCTTGTGGCGGGAGATGAACTTGGGTTCCGGTCGGCAGGACAATACTGGTATTTCCTCCGCGCGTGACAGGGCCCTTGGGCTTCTGGCGCGGCGCGAGCACTCTGTAATGGAGCTGGGCCGCAAGCTTCGGTCGAGAGGATATGAAAGTGGTATTGTGGAGCAGGTGCTGGCACAGCTTCAGGAAGAGCGGTTGCTCAGCGATGAACGCTTTGTGGAGGCGTATGTACACTCCCGGTATGTAAAAGGCTTTGGGCCGCTGCGCATCCAGATGGAGCTTCGGGAGCGGGGTATTTCCGAAGCGCTTGCCGGCTGCTGTATCCAGCCGGGGGCAGCGCACTGGACAGAGCTGATGCACCGAGTCAGGAAAAAACGGTTTGGTCCGGCTCTCCCGGCCGACTACCAGGAGCGGGCGCGGCAGGCGCGCTTCCTCCAGCATCGGGGATTCGCCGCAGAGCAGATCCACCAGTTATTGAAACAGGAAGGATGATGAAAAGCGCAGATATCCGTAAGGCATTTCTGGATTTTTTCCGGGAGAGGGGGCATGAGATCGTACCCGGCAGTTCGCTGGTGCCTGCCAATGATCCGACCCTGCTGTTTACCAATGCCGGGATGGTGCAGTTCAAGGAGGTGTTTCTCGGCCTGGAGCAGCGCTCCTACCGGCGTGCTGCCAGCGTGCAGCGCTGTGTGCGTGCCGGTGGCAAGCATAATGATCTGGACAATGTGGGCTATACTGCGCGCCATCACACCTTTTTCGAAATGCTGGGCAACTTCAGCTTTGGCGACTACTTCAAGCGCGAAGCGATTGTTTACGCCTGGGATTTTCTTGTCGGAGAGCTTGGTCTGGCACCGGAACGTCTGTGGATCACCGTATTTGAGGAGGATGATGAGGCCGCCGATATCTGGCTCAATGAAGTTGGCGTCGATCCACAGCGTTTCTCGCGAATTGGCGCCCATGACAACTTCTGGTCGATGGGTGATACCGGTCCCTGCGGCCCGTGCAGTGAAATATTCTATGATCATGGTCCTGATGTGGCAGGCGGGCCACCGGGCACACCGGAGCAGGATGGTGACCGCTATGTCGAGATCTGGAACCTGGTGTTCATGCAGTATGACCGGGATGCGGCCGGGAAACTGAATCCGCTGCCAAGCCCCTCGGTGGATACCGGCATGGGGCTGGAGCGTCTGGCGGCGGTCATGCAGGGCGTGCATAACAACTACGATATTGACCTGTTTCAGGCACTGATTCAGGCAGTCGCCGCCCTGACGGACAATCCCGCCGGGCGTGACAACACCTCACTGAAGGTTATTGCCGATCACATTCGCTCCTGCGCCTTTCTGGTGGCCGATGGTGTTGTGCCCTCCAATGAGGGGCGGGGGTATGTATTGCGGCGCATTATCCGGCGGGCCATTCGACACGGTAACCGGCTGGGGCTGGCTGAACCGTTCTTTTACAGGCTGGTGGATCCGTTGATTGAGCAGATGGGTGAGGCTTACCCCGAGCTTCCTGCGGCGCGGGACTATGTGATGCGGGTATTGAAGCAGGAAGAGGAACGCTTTGCCGAGACGCTGGAGCATGGCTTGCACCATCTTGAACAGGCGCTGGAGCGGCTTGACGGGAGTGTTATTCCCGGTGAGACCGTGTTCCGCCTGTACGACACCTACGGATTTCCGGTGGATTTGACAGCAGATATTGCCCGTGAGCGGGGGCTGGCTCTGGATATGGAAGGGTTTGAGCGGGAGATGACTGCGCAACGGGAGCGGGCTCGCGCCGCGAGCCATTTTGGTGGTGATTTCGCCGAGCGGCTGGAAATTGAGGGCAGCAGTGAGTTTACCGGTTACGACTGTCTGGAGCAGCAGGCCCGCATAACGGCGCTTTATGTTGATGGTCGGCCAGTGGATCATTTGCAGGAAGGCCAGCAGGGAATCGTGGTGCTGGACAGCACGCCATTCTATGCCGAATCCGGTGGACAGGTTGGGGACAGGGGCGAGCTCCGGGCGGCGGACAGTTTGTTTGATGTCTTTGATACCCGCAAGGAGGGCGAAGCGGTTCTCCACCCTGGAACATTGACTGCGGGCAAGCTGGCTGTTGGTGATCTTGTTGCCGCCCGGGTTGATACCTCTCGCCGCCAGGATATTGCCCGCCACCACTCCGCCACCCATCTGCTGCATGCGGCGCTGCGCAAGGTGCTTGGCGAGCATGTCGTCCAGAAGGGCTCACTGGTTGCCCCGGAGCGCCTTCGCTTTGATTTTTCCCACTTTGAGCCGCTTGATGCCGGGCAGCTGGCTGCCATAGAGCGGCTGGTTAATACTGAAATTCGCGCCAATCTGCCTGTTGAAACCCGCATCATGTCGCCGCAGCAGGCCGAAAAAGCCGGAGCCATGGCGCTGTTTGGCGAAAAATATGGCGAGCAGGTGCGTGTACTGAGCATGGGTGATTTTTCCATAGAGCTTTGTGGCGGCACCCATGTGCGGCGCACCGGTGATATCGGTCTGTTCAAGATTGTCTCGGAGAGCGGCATTGCCGCGGGGGTGCGCCGTATCGAAGCGGTGGCCGGTCAGCGGGCGCTGGAGTGGTATGAGGCGGGTGAACAGCAGTTACGCGCCGTCTGTGAACTGCTGAAGTCGGATCGGGATGCCGTTGCAGACAAGGTTTCCCAGCTTCTGGAGCGTTCACGCAGAATTGAAAAAGAGCTGGAGCAGGTGAAAGAGAAACTGGCCAGCAGCCGGGGTAGCGATCTGGCATCCCGCGCTGTGGATGTGAACGGCATAAAAGTGCTGGCGGCCCGTCTGGATGGCGCTGACAGCAAAACACTGCGCAATACGGTTGACCAGCTGAAAAACAAACTGGGAAGCGCCGCCATCGTGCTGGCGGCTGTGGATGGAAACAAGATAACTCTGATAGCGGGGGTAACAAAAGATGCGACCGATCGCATCAAGGCCGGCGATCTGGTCAACAGCGTGGCCCGCCAGGTAGGTGGCAAGGGTGGTGGGCGACCGGATATGGCCCAGGCCGGCGGCAACCGTCCCGATGCGTTGCCGGCGGCTCTCGATTCCGTCCCGGACTGGGTCAGACAGCAATGACGCTGATTGTCCAGAAATATGGCGGTACATCGGTCGGCACCGTAGAGCGCATCAAGAAGGTGGCCACCAGAATCAAGCGTTGCCGGGAGCAGGGGCAAGATATTGTTGTCGTGGTATCCGCCATGAGCGGGGAAACCAATCGCCTGCTTGGGTTGTCCAACGAAATTACCACCCGGCCAACGCCTCGTGAACTGGACGTGCTGCTATCCACTGGTGAGCAGGTTACCATCGCTCTGCTCTGCATGGCCCTGCATGAACAGGGGTGCGCAGCGCGATCCTATACCGGAGCCCAGGTACATATTCGTACTGACAGCGCGTTCAACAAGGCCCGTATTCTGGAGATCGATGAACAGAAGGTGCGCAGTGATATTGCACAGGGGCGGGTGGTGGTGGTAGCCGGTTTTCAGGGAGTGGATGAGGATGGCAACATAACCACCCTGGGGCGGGGCGGTTCCGATACCACCGCTGTAGCTCTGGCGGCGGCGCTCAAGGCCGATGAGTGCCAGATCTATACCGATGTGGATGGTGTTTATACTACTGATCCGCGGGTGGTTCCCCAGGCACGTCGTCTGGAGCGCATTACCTTCGAGGAGATGCTGGAGATGGCCAGTCTCGGTTCAAAAGTTCTCCAGATTCGAGCGGTGGAGTTTGCAGGCAAATATAATGTGCCGCTGCGTGTGCTATCCTCTTTTGAAGAGGGGAAGGGGACGCTGATTACCAAAGAGGAACAACAGGATATGGAAAAGGCGGTTATCTCCGGTATTGCTTTTAATCGTGATGAAGCCAAGCTGACCATTCTGGGCGTTCCTGACCAACCTGGCGTGGCTTATCAGATTGTCGGACCGATCGGCAACGCGAATATTGAACTGGATATGATAATCCAGAACGTCGGTGCTGACGGGACAACGGATTTTACTTTTACAGTCCATCGCAGTGATTACGAAAAAGCACTGGATATTTTGCGAAAATTGGCGGATGATCTAGGCGCGCGTGAGGTGGAGGGCGACGACAAGATTGCCAAAATTTCATTGGTGGGCGTGGGGATGCGTTCCCACGCAGGTATTGCCAGCACAATGTTCAAAGCGCTGGCGGAAGAGGGAATTAATATTCGTATGATTTCGACGTCAGAGATAAAGATCTCTGTGGTAGTTGACGATAAATATCTTGAACTTGGCGTAAGGGCACTGCATTCGGCATTTCAGCTTGAGTAGTGTCGTGTCGCGAAGGGACGTTCGGGGGGAGTGTAATTGTTTTAGATTGTAATAATGTTGTAAAATCAATCGCTATTTCTTGCCCCTATCTAAGTTAGTTAAGTACGATGTAATCACATGCTATTTATATATATTAGAAAGTGTCTATGGTTATCGGCATGTGGTTTATCATGGATTGAAGGGAGAAGTGCAAAATGTTGATCTTGACCAGACGTGTGGGCGAGACCCTTGTAATAGGGGATGATGTGACAGTGACTGTTCTTGGTGTAAAGGGTAATCAGGTGAGGATTGGTATCAATGCTCCCAAAGAGGTTTCCGTCCATCGCGAAGAGATTTATGAGCGCATTCAGAAGGAACAGAAAAATATCAGTGTAGTAAAGTGATCTGCTCAATGAGTGGGTGGTTGGATTACGCTCAGGTAACGCAGGTTGATACAAAATTTCTCCATTAAGGGAGATGTGCTGCTTGAGCGGTTTTCTTGCTTTTCAGGTTTTTTTTGAATTAGCTTCCCATAGACGGTTAAATATGCGGCGATGAAATGTCTCTGTGTATATACCGTAATTCGTCAGTGTTTCCGGGTTTGGTTTTCCGATACCTGGATAACAATCTTCCCTTCCGTCGTGGATTCCAGTAAGGAGCGGGCGTAATGGCTGCCGGTGCTCTGCCATAACTCATTTGCAGTGAGTGAATCAAGCAGCGGGATATCCATGCTGAGGCCGCGTAGTGCCTGCAAGGTGTCCATCAGTGGTATGAAGTGGATGGCAAGTTTGGTGAACATGGTTGAAAGATTGAACTGTTCGTCTTCCGCTAGATTCTGGTAAGCGCTGCGCCCCAGATCGACATAATAGCTGACCGTTACTCTGTGCCGTCTGGCGTACTGTGGAAACAATCCGGAGTATAGCAGGCACTGGTCGCCGACACTGCGCATCTGTTCCCGCCGCATCTGGCCGGTTTTCTGCAATCCGCCCAGATACTCCAAAGCCATCACGCTACCGGCGATCCCCGGTTGGTTGTGAAAGCGCATGAGCAGAAAGACAAGATAACTCTCCAGCTCTTCATCCAGGTATACCTGGGTTGCTGCCTCGGCTTCCATTATCAGTTGATTCCACTGCGCCGTCAGCAGAGGTGTTTTATTGCCAACCATAGATGAGTCCCGCGAAAATAACACTGCCTTGTGACTTATGTCGTCAGGCAAGATATGAGGCTTTAAC
>JAJRUX010000049.1 GCA_024277575.1 Gammaproteobacteria bacterium
CCACTTCAGATATAAGATCGCCCGAGATCCCCAGTTCGCTTAGTGTGCTTTCCAAGTTCTCCACTACTGCATCAAAGTGGCTGTCGTTGAGTCCATCCTCTACCAGGTGAGCGTGCCCTTTGCGCATATCCTCCCCGGTATAACTGTTTGGGCCACCAAAAGCCATGGTCAGGAAGGCTTTTTGTTTGGCAGCCTGTCTGTCCATATCAATACCTTGGAAAAAGTGGTTGATCCGATCATCGACGAGTACCTTCCGGTAGAACAGATCAACGGCTGCATTGACAGCGTCATCACCGCCCAAGCGGTCGAATAGAGAGTTTGACATGGTTGCTCCTTGTTTCAATGGCATTAAAATAAGACGTAATTATCCGGCTTCAGTTTTGGCATCGCACAGCATAGGACGTGCAGCAGTGTCATTTAGTTGCAAAACTTGCACATATTTCCTTATTCCGGGACAAAACAGGGGAAACCGGACGGTTACAGGTAGATGCTGATTTATTGCGATAAAATCGTAACTATTCAGCTCACCCCTGAGAACTGTCATTTCTGCGTTAAAAAATGCTCATTTATGCCAGACATGGATATTTCAATACCGCGTAGCACAGGGATGTTCGGGAGCGGCCCGTGTAAACTTACATTTTTTGCCTTGAACCGACAAATTCCAGGGGCAATCTGAACAGTTACATGCTCGTTTTCAACTATGCTGAATAGTTACATAAAATCTAACGTTAAATTTAAATTGTTTGGCAGATATTCTCTGAACTCAGGAGGGCATTTTACAGCAGGTTGTGCACACAGGGAACAGAGATTCATACCCGAATCCGTGGGTTCATGAAGGCGCATAGCACAAGCTCTTGATTCCACAGCGGTCCAAAAAATGCCCGCTTAACCTAATGGTGAAGCCAAGATTTTTTGATTCCGCTGTGAAATCAATATCTTGCGCTCTGCATCCGCCCTGAACCCACGGATTCAGGTCATAATAATCTGCCGTGAAAAGTTCTATCATTTGTCACCAAACACCAGTTTCACCTGTCCTGGTGTGTCGATAAAAGGATTTCTCTTTCCCTGCAACTTCTGGATGATAGCGTTCCGCCGTCGCTCTTCTGCAGAAGGAGGATCCTGGCGATGCCAGCGCAGCAACAGTTTTTTCTGCCGATTGAACAGCTTCAGATTATACTGTTTGCTCATATAAAACATGGCACGAGCGATATCTCCCCGTACTGCAGGGCGAGGTTCCACCAGCCGCTTTTGTTTATTGACTTCAAAGTCACATTTCCCACTGCCAGGCTCACCAGGCAGTTCAGCATAAGCATACGCACTGCGCTGTTGGTTTATCTTGCTCAGGGCGGGAAAGATGTTGTGCATATCCGCCTCAATGGTATTGAACCTGCGGCTGTTTTTGCGGCACTCCTTCCGTTTGCCGCATTTCAGGGTTTTTGTGACCCAGGCCATGGGAAAGACGTGCTCTGCGTTAATATTGCGGCCGTGGCGTTTTCCGAATTCGCGGCCACAATAGAGAGTTTTTCCACCGTTGGAGTAGAGCACGCCCCAGAATTTTGGAAGCGTTTCGAAATATTCGCTATCCGGTTTTTTCCACGCCAAAGCACTGCCGCTGAAGAGCAACAGGGCCGCCAGAAAAGCCGTGAGAAAAATGAGTTTAGTGGAGTTGCTACTGAACATCAGTCTTTGGTGTTCTCGTAAAATATATAGTTGGTGGAGTAGTCACTGAACTCGAAATAAACTTTTTTCTCGCCAGGATCCTTGAGGTAGTTCTGGTTTTCATCCAGTACGCCGTATCCGTAGCGATAGGGCCGGGCCACATCACCTGTGCTGGTGCTGATAGCGGTGGTTATCTTGTCGATCTGGATAAAACGTTTGACCAGCTTGTCACCCGCATAGACATCCAGTACGCCGTCGGTGCCAGTGTAGTTCTGCACTGCACGACCAAGTTGATTCTGCATCTCTTGGGTACAGCCTGACACAGCCAGCAGGCCGGCCAGAGTACAGGTGGTAATAATCGCCTTTTTCATGATTTGTTCCTCCAGTTAACAGCTACTCTCTTCTAACATCTCCAGTGCAAGTCGTGCAACATTTCCCGAGCCTCCCGGCTTGCCCAGTTTCTGGCGCACGGAGGCCAGTTTTTCCCTGGTTGCCCGGGCATGGTCGGTTTCTTCAAGGAAGCGGGCCGTTGCCGCCGCTATTTTATCTGCTCTGGCCTCATGCTGAATAAACTCCGGGACGATCCGCTCATCGGCAACGATGTTTACCAGCCCGACATTGGGGATACTGATCATCCGTCGGGCAATTGTGTAGGTCAGCGGAGATACCCTGTAGACGATGACCATCGGCACGTTCATGAGTGCCACCTCCAGCGTGGCTGTGCCGGAGGCGGTGATAATGGCGTCACAGCTCTGCATCACATCATAACCGTGTTGCTCGATCACCCTTATTTGCAGGGATTTGTGGCTCCGGGAGATATGGATCTCTTCTGTCTGTTCCTGAGCCGGTTCGAGCCAGGGCGCCAGATCCTGCCGGTCCAGGCTGGAGGCCAGGGGCAACAGCAGTTGCAGGCCGGGAAACCGCTGTTTGAGCAGGGCAGCGCTCTTCAGCAGCACTGGCATCAACCGCTTGAGCTCTCCACGGCGGCTGCCGGGAAGCAGACCGATGGTTTGACGGGAAGGGTCAATGCCAAACAGCTGTTGTGCTTCACTGCGTTCCATGCCGGGCTTGACGCTGTCCACCAGCGGGTGGCCCACAAAACGAACCGGTACACCATGTTTTTCATAGAAAGGCACTTCAAATGGCAGCAGCACAGCCATCATGTCCACCGACCGGGCAATGGCTTTAACCCGATGTTCGCGCCAGGCCCATACCTGGGGACTGATGTAGTGAAGAACCTTTATTCCCAGCTCTTTGGCGGTTTTCGCCAGGCGAAGATTGAAGCCGGGGTAGTCCACCGTGATTAGCAGATCCGGCCGCTCCTTGTGCAGCAGCTCCTGCATCTGGTGCAGTATGCCGCGCAGCCGGCGGTAGTGAAGCAGTACCTCTACCAGTCCCATTACCGCAAGCTCGGATATATCGATGCGGGTATCGACGCCAGCCGCGCGCATTCTGGCGCCGCCGATACCAAAAAATCGGATGCCGGGATTCAGCCGAGAGAGGGCGCTGACCAGATTCCCTCCATGCAGATCGCCGGATGCCTCGCCCGCCACGATCATGATCCGGTGGGCAGCATCTTCAGGCTGCGGCATGGGTCTTTATCACATCCACAATTGTGTGGATCTGTTCACTCTCCAGCTCGGGGTAGATTGGCAACGACAAGCACTGTTCTGCTATCGCTTCGCTGACTGGCAGTGATACATCCCGATATTGCTCTGCAAACACCTCTTGCCGGTGCAGTGGTATCGGATAGTAAATGGCGGAGCTGATCCGGGCATCACTCAGCCCCTGCATGATGGCATCCCGGTTAGAGGTGAGCAGAGTGTACTGATGATAGACATGGGAACCCTTGCCATCCTCCTGGGGCGGGGTGATGCCGGGCAGGCCGGTCAGTCGTTTGGTATAGGTGTGGGCAGCGGCGCGGCGTCCTTCATTGTAGGCGGTAATACGTTTCAATTTAGCGCGCAGAATGACCGCCTGCATCTCGTCAAGACGGCTGTTGTAGCCGATGGTGCTGTGATGATAACGTTGCTCCGAACCGTGGTTGCGCAGCACCTTCAGCTTCTCGGCCAACCCATCGGACTGGGTGGTAATCATGCCGCCATCGCCGAAGCACCCCAGGTTCTTGCTGGGGAAAAAGCTGAAGCAGCCCGCTTCGCCAAAGGTGCCGGTCTGTCTGCCATCAATATCAGCACCGAATGACTGGGCGCAATCCTCGATGACCTTGAGCTCACGCCTGCGGGCGATCTCCAGCAGTGGCCCCATGTCAACCGGCTGGCCGAACAGGTGAACAGGGAGTATGGCGCGGGTATTGGCGGTAATGGCGGACTCTATCTGCTCGACATCGATATTGAAGGTGTACGGGTCGATATCCACAAAAACCGGTTTTGCTCCCAGATAGCAGATCGCCTCGGCAGTGGCAATAAAGGTAAAAGGGGAGGTGATGACCTCATCTCCAGCCTTGATTCCGGCAGCGGCCAGCGCCAGGTGCAGGGCATCGGTACCGGAAGCGCAGCTTATGGCGTGTTTTGCCCCGAGATACTCTGCGGCTTCCTGCTCGAAGGCTCGCACGTTGGGGCCAAGGATGAAATGGGCATCCTCCAGCACCTGGTGCAAACCCTGCTCGACTTCTGCCTTGATCTGCCGGTACTGGGTTTTGAGATCAACCATCGGGATCATGAAACGGATTCCTCTTTTATCAGTTTGTCAGAGATTGCCAGTGCGGTTTCCAGTGCCCTCAGACCGTCTTCGCCGCTGACCACTGGCGGTTTATCGTTACGAACAGCATCAAGGAATGAGCTGATTTCACTCATCAGCGCATCACCCTGTTCGAAGGTTTGCTGTTTCGATTCGATGGCAGGAACACCGGGATGCTGTTCACCTTCACCCTTGCGGTAGATCTCCAGCTGTTTGTTCTGGAAGTCGATGGCGATATAGCTGTCGTGCTGGAACAGGCGCATCTTGCGCTCCATTTTTACGCTGGCACGGCTGGCGGTGACATTGGCGACGCAACCGCTTTCAAACTGGATACGCACGTTGGCAATATCGATGTCACTGGAGAGCACCGCGACACCGCTTGCATCAATCTGCCGCACCGGTGAGCGGACCATATCCAGGATGATATCAATGTCATGAATCATCAGATCCAGCACCACATTGACATCGGCGCCGCGCGGGTTGAACGGCGCCAGCCGGTGGGACTCGATAAACTGTGGCTCGGTAATGACATCATCCAGGGCAAGAATGGCCGGATTGAACCGCTCCAGATGACCGATCTGAAAGGTTTTTTCGTGCTGCCCGGCGAGAGCCACCAACTCCCGGGCCTCCTCAACGGTGACCGTGATCGGCTTCTCCAGCAGTACATGGATACCGTTTTCCAGAAACCATTTGGCAACGGTGTAATGCTGTTGTGTAGGCACCACGATACTGACTGCATCCACCCGGCCGGCCAGTTGCCGGTAGTCAGTTAACCCTTCGGTACCAAGTTCGGAGGCAACCTTGCAGGCGGCATCGGCACTGGTATCGCACACGGCGACCAGTTCGGAGCCGGGAAGAGCGGCGTATTTCTGGGCGTGAAAGCGGCCAAGATATCCGGTGCCGATAACAGCAGTTCTGAGTTTATGCATGCAGATTGTGGATCTTTGATCTTAAATACCGTTATCTTACTATGGAAAGGCGCAAGACAGGGTAACAATTCGGCACGAAAATGCTTAGTAAACTCTACTACTCCTTCAAGGGACATTGGGTCTGTGCCTTGTTGGTTCTGCGGCGAATCACTATCAGAAACGAATGAATTGATGATTGGACAGATCCGGAACTTTTTGCTCGTTATCGTTGTGGGACTGTTGGGAGCTTGTAGTTCAGCACCGCAGCGAACCACAGTAATGCCACCGACCGACAGTTCCATCGGGGCGCATTCCAGAGTAGTCGATGTTGCACGCTCCCTGATTGGCATACCGTACCGTTTCGGCGGCGCCTCACTCCGCGGCATGGATTGCAGCGGCCTGGTTCACTATGCCTACCGACAGATTGGGGTTAACGTTCCGCGTACGGTTGCGACCCAGCGGCGGAATGCTTTCCCTGTCTCCCTAAGCGAGCTTCAGGCAGGCGATCTGCTGTTTTTCCGGCTGGGTGGACGACGTATTTCCCATGTTGGAATCTATATTGGTGAGGAGCAGTTTGTTCACGCACCCCGTACCGGCAAGCGGGTTTCCATCACCCGGCTGAACAACAAATACTGGAAAAAGCGGCTGGCCGGAGCAGGACGGTTTTATTGATGCCGGCTTTCGTATATCCTTCACCTCATGAATCTTCAGGATGATGAAGATACTTCGTTTCTTCTTGTAGCCGGTGTCGATGAGGTAGGGCGCGGACCGTTGGCAGGTCCCGTTGTTGCTGCTGCAGTCATCCTTACACATGAGCGTCCTGTAACCGGTCTGGCTGATTCCAAAAAACTCTCCCAAAAGCGCCGCGAGGCCCTGTGTGAACAGATTAAAGAGCAGGCGCTCGCTTGGGCACTGGGGCGCGCAGAGGTCGAGGAGATCGACCGTATCAATATACTTCAGGCCAGTTTGCTTGCCATGCAGCGGGCGGTAACCGCGTTAACTCCCGCACCGCAGCATGTGCAGGTGGATGGCAACCATTGTCCGGCCTTGCAGTGTTCTGTGGAGGCCCTTATCAAGGGAGACGGAAAGATCGCAGCTATCAGTGCCGCTTCCATTCTGGCAAAAGTGGCGCGCGATAACGAGATGATTTTGCTAGATGCAGAGTATCCCGGTTACGGACTCGCCAAACACAAGGGCTATCCCACCCGGGATCATCTGCAAGCCTTGCGGCAGCTTGGCATAACCGCCATTCATCGCCGCTCTTTCAAACCGGTAAGGGAGATTTTTGAACAATGACTGATGATATCTTGCAACATCTGCTGGACAACAACCGCCACTGGTCGGAAGCGAAAACGAAGCTGGATGCCGATTTTTTCCGCCGTCTTGCAAAACAGCAAAATCCGGACTACCTGTGGATAGGTTGTGCTGACAGCCGCGTACCGGCCAACGAGGTTATCGGCCTGGATCCGGGTGAGGTGTTTGTCCACCGCAACGTGGGAAATATCGTCGAGCACACGGACATGAACTGTCTCTCCGTGATTCAGTATGCAGTGGAGGTATTGAAAGTGGAGCATATCATTGTCTGTGGCCACTACGGCTGCGGCGCGGTACAGGCGGCACTCAGTGATGAAGATCATGGGCTGATAGACAACTGGCTACGCAAAATTCAGGAGGTCTATCGAGCTCACCAGGGGGAAGTGGATGAGAAAAGTGGCACGCAGCGGCTGGACTATATGTGTGAACTGAATGTCGCCGCCCAGGTTGCCAATGTATGCCGAACTACTATTGTGCAGAAAGCCTGGCACCAGGGGCAGAAACTCAGCGTGCACGGGTGGATCTATGGTCTGAAGGATGGTCTGTTGCATAACATTGGACTCTCCATCGAAGGACCGGATGAACTCCCCCGTTAAAAAAATGAGCCCTGCCTTCGTCCACCTCCATCTGCATACCGAATACTCCCTGGTCGATGGGCTGGTGCGCATCAAGCCGCTGGTAAAGCGGGTGGCGGAGGCGGGCATGCCTGCAGTGGCGGTGACCGATCAGTCCAACCTGTTCGGCATGGTCAAGTTTTACCGGGCCGCCATGGCCGCGGGGGTGAAGCCGATCATCGGTGTTGACCTGTGGGTTCACAACGAAGCCGAACCGAATCAGCCCGCCCGTCTGGTGGTGTTGTGCCGAAGCAATGAGGGCTATAAAAATCTTACCCGGCTGGTATCTCGCAGCTATATGGAGGGGCAGCAGCGGGGCATTCCTGTTGTGCAAAAGGGGTGGCTGGAGGGGGCGAGCAGCGGCCTGATTGCCCTGTCCGGTGGCCGCGGCGGTGATGTGGGCCGGGCGCTGCTGGCGGGAAACCGGGAACTGGCCACCCGGCAGTTGACTTTCTGGCAGACGCTGTTTCCCGACAGCTACTATCTGGAGTTGCAGCGCACCGGACGGGAAGGGGAGGAGGATTACCTCCATGCGGCGGTGGAGCTGGCTATTGCCCATGATACGCCGGTGGTGGCAACCAATGATGTGGTGTTCCTCGACCGGGACGACTTCGAGGCCCATGAAGCACGCGTCTGCATCCATGAGGGGCGCACACTGAACGATCCGCGCCGCCCCCGTCTCTATTCGGAGCAGCAGTATCTGCGCAGCCCCGGGGAGATGGCGGAGCTGTTTGCCGATATTCCCGAGGCGCTCGAAAACAGTGTCGAGATCGCCAAACGGTGCAATGTCGATATCACGCTGGGCAAAAATTTTCTGCCGGAGTCGCCCATCCCGCCGGGCAAGAGCATGGAGGAGTATTTCGCCGAGCAGTCCCGGGCCGGGCTGGAACAGCGGCTGGCGGTGCTGTTTGATGCCAACGCGCCGGAGTTTGCACAACAGCGAAAACCGTACGATGAGCGGCTGGCCACCGAACTGGATGTGATTATCCAGATGGGGTTCCCCGGCTACTTTCTCATTGTCGCCGATTTTATCAAATGGTCCAAGCAGAACGGCATTCCGGTGGGACCCGGCCGTGGTTCCGGCGCAGGCTCACTGGTGGCCTATGCCCTGACCATTACCGATCTCGATCCGCTCAAATATGACCTGCTGTTCGAGCGTTTTCTCAACCCGGAGCGGGTCTCCATGCCGGATTTCGACGTGGATTTCTGCATGGAGGGACGGGATCGGGTGATCGAATATGTGGCGGAAACCTACGGCCGTGACAAGGTTTCCCAGATCATCACCTACGGCACCATGGCGGCCAAGGCGGTGGTGCGTGACGTGGGGCGGGTGTTTGGCCATCCCTACGGCTTTGTGGATCGTATCGCCAAACTCATCCCCTTCGAGATCGGCATCACCCTGGAAAAGGCGCTGGCCCAGGAAGATGCACTTCGCGAGCTGTACGAGCAGGATGAAGAGGTGGCGGCAGTTATCGATCTGGGGCGCAAGCTGGAAGGAATCACCCGCAACGCCGGCAAACATGCGGGTGGCGTGGTCATCGCCCCCAGCCAGCTTACCGACTTCACGCCGCTTTATTGCGAGCAGGGCGCACAGAGTCTGGTCACCCAGTTCGACAAGGATGATGTGGAGGCAGTCGGCCTGGTCAAGTTTGATTTTCTTGGCCTGCGCACCCTCACCATTATCGACTGGGCGCTGCAGACCATCAACCGCCAGCGTCAGACGGAGGGTGAGCCGCCCATCGACATCAGCACCATCCCGCTGGATGACGAGGCCAGCTTCACACTGCTGAAAAACTGTGCCACCACCGCCGTTTTTCAGCTGGAATCACGCGGCATGAAAGATCTCATCAAGCGTCTGCAGCCGGACAGCTTCGAGGATATCATCGCCCTGGTGGCGCTGTTCCGTCCCGGTCCGTTGCAGTCGGGGATGGTGGATGACTTCATCAACCGCAAGCATGGCCGCGCCAGAGTGGAGTATCCCCATCCCGATCTGGAGCCGATTCTCGAACCCACCTACGGCATCATTCTGTACCAGGAGCAGGTGATGCAGATTGCCCAGGTTCTGGCCGGCTACTCGCTGGGCGCGGCCGACCTGCTGCGCCGTGCCATGGGAAAAAAGAAACCCGAGGAGATGGCCAAACAGCGCGAGATTTTCACCAGTGGCGCGCTGGAGCGCGGGGTGGAGGAGAAAACCGCCACCTATATCTTCGACTTGATGGAAAAGTTCGCCGGTTACGGCTTCAACAAATCCCACTCCGCCGCCTATGCGCTGGTCTCCTACCAGACCGCCTGGCTCAAGGCCCACTATCCGGCCGCCTTCATGGCAGCGGTTATCTCGTCAGACATGGACAACACCGACAAGGTGGTTACCTTTATCGACGAGTGCCATGATCTGGAGCTGGAGGTGCTGCCTCCCGATGTCAACCGCTGTCAGTACCAGTTCACCAATACCGATGACAAAACAATTCTCTACGGCCTGGGAGCTATTAAGGGCGTTGGAGAGGCGGTTATCCAGGCCATAGTCGAAGCGCGGGAACGTGGTGGCAAGTTCAGGGATCTGTTCGATTTTTGCCAGCGGATGGACTCCAGAAAGGCCAATCGCCGGGTACTGGAAGCACTGATCCGCGCCGGTGCCATGGATCAGCTGGGACCCAACCGCGCCACATTGATGGACGCCCTGCCCGATGCCATCCGCATTGCCGAGCAGTGTCTGCGTGATGCAGCAGTGGGCCAAAATGACTTGTTCGGTATCGGCAGTGACAGCAACGCAGCCGGAACGGGTCAATACCAGCCGCGAAAAGAGTGGGATGAAGAGCAGCGGCTGCGCGGAGAAAAAGAGACTCTTGGCCTCTATCTTACCGGCCATCCTATCGAGCGTTACCTGCCAGAGTTAAAGCAGTTTATCAGCTCCCGTATTGTGGATGTCAAACCGACCTGCAACCAGATTATCACCGTTGCCGGTCTGATTGTGGCGATGAACACCCGCAACAGCAAACGGGGTGGCAAGCTGGCGTTCATCACCCTCGATGATCGCAGTGCGCGGATCGAGCTGGTGGTTTTTCCCGAGGATTACGAACGCCACCGTGACCTGCTGGTGAAGGATCGGCTACTGGTGGTGGAAGGGGATGTCAGCGTCGATGACTACTCCGGCGGCTACCGGATCAGCGCCCGCGAGATCTATGATATCGAGCAGGCCCGCACCCGCTACGCCAAACGGCTGGTGGTCTCGGTAGAGCAGGAGAAGGCTGGTAACGGATTTGTCCATTCTCTTGCCCGGACCCTTGAGCCCTACCGGGAAGGCGGCTGCCCGGTGGCCATTGACTACCGCCGCCCCGGCGCCTCCGCCGCGCTGGTACTGGGCGAATCGTGGAAGGTGCGTCCTGCTGATGTTCTGCTGCAGAAACTGGCGGAACTGGCGGGGGAGGAACAGGTGCGGCTGGAGTATTGAACCAGACCGGGTAACCTCCGTACATTATTGTTTTTCAAGCAGATAAGGGAAACGAACAACTCCCATGCGCTGGCTCTATTTTCTGTTCCTTCAAATCTTGCTTGTTGCGTTGACAGGCGCTGTTTTCTATATCCATAAAGAACACGTCGTGGTGATAAAAAAACCACCCGCATCACTGGCTCAATGGTACAGACCGGAAAACAAGCGCCAGGTGTGGCTGCACAATATGTTCAAGCTGCGGCGTGAAATGCAGGCAGTACGGTTTTACTCGGATAACGGTGATGCGAAACATCTGGGAAAATGGGTAGCTCGGCTGAGTGAACACTATTTGAAAATAGGCAAAATGGTTCCGGAGTGGAGTAACAAACTGGATCGGGATGCCATTGCCAACTTAATAAAAAGCAGTGAAAACAATCGTTATCAGGAAATATCCCGGGCACTTGATGATCTGGCTGAAAGTTGTAACTCATGTCATGCAGATTACCGAGCCGTTACCGCTCTGATCTACCGTGCTGCTGATTTTTCTTCGCTTGAGATCGAACCGTCACTTTTATTTGACAGCCATATGGAACAGCTTGCCAAACAGGTAAACCAGATCAAGATCGCTTCTGAAGATGGCATGAAAGATATTGCCTTGTCCTCTCTGGATGAGCTGAAAAAAGGTATCAATGTGTTGGGTAACATCTGCTCTGACTGTCACCAAAAAGAAAAACGGATCTATCCCGATGATAAAATTGACAAAACAGTGGAAAGCCTGGAGGAGAGTCTGAAAACCGGCACACCCAAACAACAGGGGCAGGATTTGGGCAGATTGGCCGTACTGGCTTGCGCCCGTTGCCATGGGACTCACAGGATTGCATTTGACGCCGGAAAACTGTTGTCAGACAGGCAGGGCTGGCTTGAGCTGATGAAACACTAGGACTCTTTCAAGGTAATAAATTAGGATTCAGCGTTCCTGTGGTGCTTCGCGGCAAGGCGCAGTGCGCAGGCAATGGCCGTCTCCCTTGCCAAGCGCTGCAACGCCGCTGCGAAGCACCACAGGAGCGCCCGAAGGGTTGGCC
>JAJRUX010000050.1 GCA_024277575.1 Gammaproteobacteria bacterium
GCTCCTGTGGTGCTTCGCAGCGGCGTTGCAGCGCTTGGCAAGGGAGACGGCCATTGCCTGCGCACTGCGCCTTGCCGCGAAGCACCACAGGAACGCTGAATCCTGATTTATTACCTTGAAAGAGTACTAGAATCCGCAGTTGGACGAGGTGAAGTGTGCGTTTGCGGTGGCGCAGGGCAAGGCGCAACGACGCGCCACCGCCAGGGATGGCGAAGGTTCGCGGGAGGCAGGATGCCGGGAGCGACGAATAGTCATTCTATTCCAAGGCGTTGCAAAGCTTGCCGCTCCATGCTCACGCCCCTCGCCTACGTCCATGCAGGAGACGCCGCCATGCGCCGCCGCAAGCGTGCAATTCGCCTCGTAGCGTGGCTCACCCGGCAGGTGAATTGTCAAGTCAATGTCTTTAGCAGGCATGTCAATAACCTGGTTTCAGAATGGAGCGGTCAACTGCGGATTCCAGGCCCTTTCCTGGCAGTCGCACCACTGCTGCCGGCAACGATATAGTTGAAACCATCTTTACCTGTAAACCCTTCAGCGATCTTCACCCGGTTGTTAGCCAAACTGCGATAACGCCATCGCCAAGCGAAGAACATCTTCTTGATTAATAACAACTGCGTCTTCCACTATTTCAGTATATTGTTTATCACAATGTTCCTGTATGAGCTTTTGATTGAGTTCTTCTACCCGGCGACTCCGAATTAGAAAATTTCCTGATTTCTGTAGTCAGTAATATTCACGCTGAAGAGGCACCTCTTAGATGCATCATTGACTCAAGTTGTTTAGAATATGATTTGCCGTGGTCATGGATGCTGTGGCGGGCGAGCGGAGCGCTTTGGTTATTCCGACGTGCAGTTCCGGAGGCCTCTCCTTTCAACCGGCTCCTCTCGGTCTATTGACAATACCGCATCTCTTTTTTCCATCCTCTGCGGAAGAACGTGAACACCGGTTCATGAGAATAAAAAAGGAAGTAACTATTCAGCATAGCTGAAGATGAGTATGTAACCGTTCAGATTGCCCCTGAAATTCGTCAGTTCAAGGCGAAAAATGTGAGTTTACACGGGTAAATGAGCATTTTTTAACGCAGAAATGGCGGATTTCAGGGGTGAGCTGAATAGTTACAAAAGGAAAAGCTTATGTCAGACAATTCACAATACTGGAATGCCAATTTGCGACTGGTGATGGTCTGCCTGGCTATCTGGTTTACTGTCTCTTACCTGTTTGGAATCATTCTGGTGGAACCGCTGAATACCATTCGGCTGGGTGGATACAAGCTGGGATTCTGGTTTGCCCAGCAGGGATCCATCTATACCTTTGTACTGCTGATTTTTTTCTACGCCTGGCGTATGAATGCACTGGATCGAAAATTCAACGTACATGAAAAATAAGCCCGGACAGTTTTCGGGTATTACATAAACAATAACTGATTTCCCGGAACACTCAGGTAAGGACTCCTGCCATGGTTCTTCAAACAATAACCTATATCGTCGTCGGCCTGACGTTTGCACTCTATATTACTATCGCCATCTGGGCACGCGCCGCGAGCACGGGTGAATTTTATATTGCCGGCAAGGGGGTACACCCGGTTCTCAACGGCATGGCCACTGCCGCTGACTGGATGTCCGCAGCATCGTTTATCTCCATGGCGGGGCTGATCGCCTTTAACGGGTACGGTGCATCTGTTTTTCTGATGGGCTGGACCGGAGGCTATGTGCTGCTGGCGATGTTGCTGGCACCCTATCTACGCAAATACGGCAAGTTTACCGTACCGGAATTTATCGGCGATCGCTTCTACTCCAGAACGGCACGGATCGTTGCAGTGGTCTGCCTGATACTGGCCTCGTTGACCTATGTTATCGGGCAGATGAAGGGGATCGGCGTTGCCTTCTCCCGCTTTCTGGAGATGGATTTTGATCACGGTCTCTACGTGGGGATGGGGATCGTGTTTTTCTACGCCGTATTGGGAGGCATGAAGGGGATTACCTATACCCAGATTGCACAGTACTGCGTGTTGATTTTTGCCTATACCGTACCGGCTATTTTTATCTCGCTGAACCTGACCGGAAATCCTTTTCCGCAACTGGGTCTGGGCAGCAAGATGACAGACGGCAGCTATCTGCTGGACAAGCTGGATCTGATTGTCACGGACCTGGGCTTCAATGAGTACACCACGGCGGTGATGGGGAGCCAGCTGAATATGTTTGTCTACACGCTGTCTCTGATGATCGGAACGGCAGGCCTGCCACACGTGATTACCCGTTTTTTTACTGTACCCAGCGTAAAAGGTGCACGCAGTTCAGCAGGTTGGGCGCTGGTGTTTATCGCCATTTTATATACCGTGGCTCCGGCAGTGGGCGCCATGGCGCGCCTCAACCTGACCACAACCATTCAACCCGAGCCGGGGGTCAATCTGGTCTATGAGGAACGCCCACAGTGGTTTAAAAACTGGGAGAAAACCGGGCTGCTGCAGTTCGAAGACAAGAATGGCGATGGCCAGATTCAGTATGTCGCCGATGAACAGAAAAACGAGATGGTCAAGGTGGATCGGGACATCATGGTGCTGGCCAATCCGGAGATTGCCAAACTGCCTGACTGGGTGATCGCTCTGGTAGCAGCAGGTGGACTTGCCGCAGCGTTGTCAACAGCGGCAGGACTGCTGCTGGCCATCGCCTCCTCCATCTCTCATGATCTTCTCAAAGGGGTATTTGCCCCCAATATTTCAGAAAAAAACGAGCTGCTGGCCAGCCGGATTACCATGGGTGGTGCGGTGATTGTGGCCGGTTATCTCGGCCTGCATCCGCCAGATTTTGCCGCCGGTACGGTGGCCATCGCCTTCGGTCTGGCGGCATCATCGCTGTTTCCAGCATTGATGATGGGGATCTTCTCCCGGCGCATGAACAAGGCGGGAGCAATTGCCGGAATGCTGGCCGGTCTTGGCATCACGCTGCTGTATGTCTTCCAGCACAAGGGCATCATGTTTATTCCCGGTACCTCTTTCCTGGGCGGCATGGAGGAGAACTGGTTCTTCGGTATCTCGCCCAACGCCTTTGGTGCAGTGGGAGCAGCGGTCAATTTTGCCGTTGCCGCACTGGTGGTCAGAGTAACAGCGGCGCCACCGGCGCACATTCAGGAGCTGGTTGATCACATCCGTGTTCCAAGCGCGAACAACAAAATTCGCCTGGAGGCGCAAAGCTGATCAGTGACATGGAGATTGAGCAACTTGAGATTCGTGATTATCTCGCCCGCTGTCCGCCACTGGACAGGCTGAATGATGAATGGCTCGACGAGATAGTCAACGCGCCGGAGATCAGCTATGTACGCAAAAACTCCCCTGTTTTAAAGATTGGGGAGCACAACTGCTGGCTCCATCTGTTGCGCAGCGGTGCCGTTGAGGTGTTCGACAAAAGCGGGAATCTGATTGGCCGCTTCGGCGCAGGCGAGTAGGCCGGTTACCGTTCGTTGCTGCGCGGCGGCGAGATCACCCTGTCGATAACCGCCATCGAGGACTCTCTGCTCTACCTGATTCCGGACAGGCTGTTCCAGCGTTTGATCAGTGAACACAAAACCGTTGCAGATTTTTTCGCCATTGAAAAAATCCGGCGTCTGCGTAGCGCAACCGAAGCGCTGTGCAACTATAACGATACTGCCCTGCTCCACTCCCGCGCATGTGATCTGCTGCATCGGCCACCACTGCTGGTAGAGCATACCACTACCATCCGTAACACGGCGCGGCTGATGAGAGCGCACACAGCCAGTGCCATGCTGATAATGAAGAGTGATCGGCTTGCCGGTATCGTTACCGAGCGCGCTTTTTGTACCAAGGTGGTTGCCTACGATCTCAATCCCGACCTGCCGATTACGCGGATCATGACTCCCGATCCACACACCATCACCCCTGCAACATCCAGCCCGGAGGCACTGCTGAAGATGGCACGCCACAACATCAGCCACCTGCCGGTGCTCGATGGCAGCTCTCCGAGCGGAATTATCAGCGCCACCGATCTTATCCGCCACCAGAGCCACAACACCCTCTACCTGATCAACGAGATTCATCGGGCCGATGACCTGACCGTTTTGCAACGACTCAGCAGACAACTTCCCCACACACTGACCGCGCTGGTCAAAAGCGGGCTGCCCACCCATGACATCGGCCATGCCATCAGCTCAATCGGCAAAGCGATCACCCGCCGCCTGCTGAACATGGCGGAACAGAAGCTAGTACTCTTTCAAGGTAATAGTAGCGCGAGGACTGGTAATCTGCGGATCGGTCGTTATGAAAGCATCACCAGTCCACTCACTGTTGGCTGGAATAACCCGCATCTGAACCGGAGCAGTCTTGCGAAGGCCAAGATCTTTCACACGCTCCCAAATAAAGATCGTTTCACCACCGGGCTGGATCGGAATGGTGTGCGTCTCTTGCTGCCTGATTCGTACCGGCTGCCAGCTCTCCCCTTCGTTACGGGAGAAAAAGATATCAAACTCGAAACCACTGTCCACTTCAGCATGGAAAATAGTGACTTGAATACCGCCGGAACTATCATCAGTGAACTCAATCTTCCTCACCTCAGGAAAGCGCTTTTCAGTATCAGTTATGGGTTCATCGGCAGCCGCCTCATCTTTTTCATTCTGATTGAAAAACTCATCCGGAGTACAACCAGTGATTAGAAAAACAAAAGCGACACCCGTCAGCAAATGACCATACATCATATCCACCTTACCCCAGACCAATATATTGGAATCGGGGTTAAAAAAACAGAAAATAAACCGGAAGCAGCCCGCTTGAATCACCATGAAGTGGCTCTTAAAAATCCGGACAGGTCAGGAGAACTCGCTGTTTTCAAAAAATATAAATCGGCCTCATTTTTCGCAATTCTCCGGTTTGTCAATTAGTCACCCTATCGGCCCGCCAATCGGTTTGTTAACCCCGGTAACGCCATCCCTCTTTACTATTACCTGAATCCGTGGGTTCAGGTATTAATCTGGCACCAATGCCGTGTTAATAGCAGATCCGGGCATGAATAATAACGACCTCCTCTGCAATGAAAATAACCATAGATTTATTAAGTTAAATTAAAATAACCTTATGTTTAAAAAAGAAAAAAATATATTCTTTTGGGCTTGAAATATGTTTATACTAAATCCAAAATGAATTGGCTGTTAACAAGGTCACAAAGGCAAATGGAATCCAGCCGTCTTGACACATCTGCTTGCTCATCAAGGATTGCCCGAAACCGGGTTGCTCGGAGTCGCTGTTCTTTTTTATCCGGCTTTCTGACATCTGCCATCAATTCTAAACGATCAATTTTTTTCAACCATTGCATAAGTCCTTGTTCAGAAACAGATACTGAGCTGCGGGAAAACAATCTGATCGCAAGCAGATTCAAAACCTCAAGTACCAGAGAGAAAAAATGGTTTTTTATTGACCACAAATAAAATATAGGGAGTAGTAAAAAATGGACTTCATCAGCCCCGGTAGGCATCAAGACAGTATTACCAAAAATATATTTCGACTATTCATTGCAGCTTTTATCTTTGGAATAATCTCTTCAGCAGCCTATGCGGAACAAAATCCGATCGTCGCAGAAAACAGCAACCCCGGCACCGGTGAGTGGCGCCTGACCCAGTGGTCGACTGATTCTGATCAACAAATCAAGGGGTTTGCTTCCGCCACCAGTATCAACAAGGGTGAACAGATCACCTTCCATGTCACCGTCAATCCGGCACAGTCCTATAACATCAAGGTGTTCCGGATGGGCTGGTATCAGGGAAACGGAGGCCGTCTGATGCATGACAGCGGCACCTTGAATGGCTCCCCGCAGCCGGCGCCAATAATGGATGCCGACACCGGTCTTCTGATCTGCCCATGGGAGGACAGCTATACCCTGTCGATTCCCTACGACTGGACCAGTGGGATCTATCTGGCCAAACTAACCAACTCGGAAGGGTTTGACAATTACATTATTTTTGCCGTGCGTGACGATGAACGTGTCGCTGATTTTCTCTATCAGCAGCCGGTAACGACTTATCAATCCTACAACTCCTTTCCTGTCGGTATTGGCAAAAGTCTGTATGCATTCAACAGCTACGGCGCTAACACCATTACCGGAACACCTCGCGCGGTGAAGGTCTCTTTTGACCGTCCCTACTGGGGCAGCGGTGCCGGGGATTTCCTCAACTGGGAGCTGGATCTGCTGATGTGGCTGGAGAAAAATGGCTATGATGTGACCTATGCGACCGATATCGATCTGCACCAGCGGGGGCTGCCGCTACTGGAGCGTTATCAGGCGCTGATTTCAGCGGGGCATGACGAATACTGGTCGAAACCGATGCGTGATGCCGCGGAAGCCGCCCGGGACAGCGGAATCGACCTCGCCTTTTTCGGCAGCAATGCCGTTTACTGGCAGATGCGGATGGAAGCGTCCACTGACGGGGCGCCTGACCGGGTTATGGTTTCCTACAAAAACGCTGATCTGGATCCGGTCACCGATCCGGAACTGAAAACACTGCGCTGGCGGGACCTGGGACGTGCCGAGCAGGCATTGGTAGGTGTGCAGTTCATCGCCGATGGTGAATTCAGCGCAGACGGCTCCACCAACGCTGATTACGTAGTAATCAACAGCAGCCACTGGGCCTACGCCGATACCGGTCTGTCTGACGGTGACCATATCCCGGGGCTGGTTGGCTATGAAGCAGACAGCTTCTTTGCCGATAATCTGTTCCCCGACTATCCACAGCCGATCAGCTCCAACCATACCCTGCTCTCCTCCTCTCCGTTTACCGGCTATAACGGTCAGGAGGTCACCGCAAACTCCTCAATCTATCAGGCACCCAGCGGCGCATGGGTATTTGCCACCGGCACCATGTCCTGGAGCTGGGGACTGAACCGGAACGGCCTCGTCAGCC
>JAJRUX010000051.1 GCA_024277575.1 Gammaproteobacteria bacterium
AATTATATTACGAGAGTTGCAGCAAAAATACAGATAATTTTTTCTGTGGGAGAAGGTATTGCCTGGAGTCACAAATTTATTTCATACAAGAAGATGGGTAGTATGGCGTTGTGCAGGGAAACCGGTTAAATATAGGTGTTTTTTCCCCTCTCATCTACCTAGTTTCTAGCGAAAATCAAATTCAAAATTAACAGCCTTTTTGCCTGGATCAGCCAGTTCCAATACAAGATAGACCTGGGTGCCGGGAGGTATTCCTGCACTGATATCCGGATTTCCCGAGAGATATTCTTTTGGTTGAAAAATCCGTCTGCCGACCAGTTTTCCGTTGATGTTGGATAGTTTCAGTTCTATAGCTGGATAGGGCTGGGTGAATGTGGCTCTGTTGACAAAGGTTGCATTTATCAACAGCGCATCCGGGGCGGTGGGATGGCTGCGGACGTCCCGGTGGGTTAGTTGTAGCTTGTTCAGATCACGCTGCAAGGCAAGTTTGCACTCCAGATAGCCGCATATTTTTTCCAATACAGGCCGAAGCCCCGTGTACTGCTGGGCGAGATGATCTCGCGCAAAATAGATGTACTGGCCGAGTAGCACCATGATAAGCAGCAGGCTTCCCATGCTCAGGGTAATCTGGTTGAAAAACAGTGATGAACGGGATTTTTTATCAATCTGCGCCGGTGGCTCCGGTGTCGTATCGGCTACCGACTGATCAGGCTCCGGAGGTGATACTGTTTCTGTCTCAGAGGGGTCGTCAGGCAGGAACAGTTTTTCAAGTTCTTCGATAGTGGTGTTCTCCACATCGTGAACAAAATATTCGTGCAGCTCATCGACGGTGGCTTCTGGAAGTTGAGGAGAAATGTTTGCTGTATTGGTCGGAGAAGCATGTTGTTCCTCGGCTTTGGGTTCCTGGTCCGAGCCATCAAAATATGAACTGTGTTTGTCATTTTTGTCTTCCCCTAACGGGATGAAATCCGGTTCCGCAAACAGTTCAAACTCTTGTTCCCGGGGTTGATCGCCCATCTCTTCTTGTGGATAGGGTTCGTCGTCAACCGGTTTATACAGTTCAGTCGAAAATAGTTCGGTTTCTGCATATGTTGAATCAGGAAAGGAGTCCGGTTCCGGGCCGGGATTATCCAGCGCATTGAATACAGCGCCACAGTTTCCACAGCGGACGTTTCCCTGGGCGGCGTTGACTTGCTCAGTGGTGATGCGAAAGCAGGTGCTGCAGTGTGGGCAGAGTGTGTACATCTGATTCTACACGGTGGCTGGTTTTCTGCTGCCTTCCAGACGGATCCATCCGTCTCTTTCCTGCGTACCGGTCATGGTGAACCAGGGTTCGTATGCTGCAGTCACACTGGTTTCCTGTTCTGACAGGATACCAGACAGGATGATAGAGCCTCCGGGGGAAACCAGTTCTGCAAATTGTGCTGCGAGATCCATAAGCGGGTTGGCGAGGATGTTGGCAAGCAGTAAATCACAAGGGACAGGATAGTGCTCTTCGGGAAGGAAAGTGCTGATTTTTTCCTTGAGCCGATTTTTATCCGCGTTGTCGTTGGTGGCCTGTAGTGCCTGTGGATCATTGTCGATGGCCTGCACCTGTCTTGCACCAAGTTTTGCCGCAGCGATGGCGAGGATCCCTGAACCGCAACCATAGTCAATGACATTCAATGTCAAAGGCGGGTGGGCATCCAGCCACTCCAGGCACAGCCCAGTGGTTGCATGGGTTCCTGTGCCGAATGCCAGGCCGGGATCAAGCAGGATATTTACGGCCTCGCGGTGGGGAGGGGTGTGCCATCCTGGACAGATCCACAGCTTGTCTCCGAACTGCATGGGATGAAAGTTATCCATCCAGGCTCGTGACCAGTCTTTCTCTTCCAGCGGTTGTATCTGCCAGTTGCCAAGAGGTTTATCTGTCTGCTGCTGAAGCTGTTTTTTCAGCGCAACCATGTCGGTATCGGCAGGAAACAGCCCGGTTATTTTGGTCTGTTCCCACAGTGGCGTGGTTCCTGGCGGAGGTTCGTAGAGAGGCTGATCTTCTGCGTCCTGAAGTGTGACCGCTGTGGCACCAGCATTACTGAGCAGTTCGGCGATTGCTTCGGCCTGCTCTGGTTGCGTATTAAGTTTGAGCTGGAGCCACGGCATCAGAGTCCCAGCTTTTTCTCCAGATAGTGGATATTACAGCCGCCAGCGATGAAGGCAGGGTCTTCACACAGCCGCTGCTGCAAGGGAATATTGGTTTTAATGCCTTCAACCACCATCTCATCCAGTGCAGTACGCATGCGCGCCAGGGCAGACTCCCGACTAGGTCCGTAGGTAATCAGTTTACCAATCATGGAGTCGTAATAGGGTGGCACCCTATAGCCGCTGTATATATGGCTGTCTATTCGTACCCCGATACCTCCCGGAGCGTGATAAGCGGTGATGGTGCCGGGTGATGGCATGAAGTTATCCGGATCCTCTGCGTTGATACGACACTCCAGGGCGTGACCCCGCAGTACAATATCCTCCTGGCGAAAGGAGAGTGGTTCTCCGGCTGCGATGCGGATCTGTTCTCTGACGATATCGACACCGGTAATCATTTCAGTGACCGGGTGTTCCACCTGTAGACGAGTGTTCATCTCGATGAAATAGAACTCCCCGTTTTCATACAGAAACTCAAAGGTTCCGGCTCCCCGATAGCCCATATCACGGCAGGCCTGCGCACAACGTTCGCCAATGAAGCTGCGCTGCTCTTCTGTGAGACCTGGTGCGGGGGCCTCTTCGAGAACTTTCTGATGACGGCGCTGCATGGAGCAGTCCCGCTCCCCTAGATAGATGGCGTTACCATGAGTGTCAGACAGAACCTGGATCTCGATATGGCGCGGATCCTCCAGATACTTCTCCATATAAACGGTATCGTTGCCAAATGCAGCGCGGGATTCGCTACGTGTCAGGGAGATGGAATCAAGCAAGGTGGCTTCAGTGTGCACGACTCGCATGCCACGGCCGCCACCGCCACCAGCAGCTTTGATAATGATCGGGTAGCCGATACGGTGGGCGATACGCAGATTGGCGTCCGGATTATCCCCCAAGGGTCCATCCGAACCGGGAACGCAAGGCACTCCGGCCTTCTGCATCGCCTTGATAGCGGCTACCTTGTCACCCATGGTACGGATGGTATCGGGATCCGGACCGATAAAGACAAACCCGCTGGTTTCAACCTGTTCAGCAAAATCGGCGTTCTCCGACAGAAAGCCGTAACCGGGGTGGATAGCCTGGGCATCGGTGACCTCGGCAGCACTGATAACCGCCGGGACGTTCAGATAACTGTGCGCTGAAGGGGCAGGACCAATACAGACCGACTCATCTGCCAGCAGGACATGCTTTAGACTGCGATCTGCTTCGGAGTGAACGGCAACGGTTCTGATACCCATCTCCCGACAGGCGCGCTGGATTCGTAGTGCGATTTCGCCGCGGTTGGCGATGACGATCTTTTCAAACATTGGCTGGTTGGAAATCCCGTTTACTCGATGACAAACAGTGGCTGGTTATATTCGACAGGTTGACCGTTTTCAACCAGAATGGCTTTAATTATTCCAGCCTTGTCGGATTCAATCTGATTCATCAGCTTCATTGCTTCAATGATACAGAGAGTATCTCCAACACTGACCTGCTGGCCAATAGTGGCAAAAGGTTTGGCTCCCGGTGTCGCTGCGCTGTAAAAAGTGCCTACCATGGGAGAGTTGACGGTATGTCCGCTGATCTCCGGTTCACCCGCGGTGACAGGGCTGCTGTCGGGCGAAGTGTCGGGATAGGGGCTGGGCGCAGGTGCTGCGGTGGGGGCCGGAACAGCGACACTCACCTGACTGGCTCGGCTGATGCGAATCGACTCTTCACCTTCATGGATCTCAATCTCGGCAACACCGGACTCTTCCAGCAGTTCAATGAGTTTTTTGACCTTGCGTATATCCATGATCTATAACCTGTTATGCTCAATTTTCAATAAGATAGTGTAGTGCCGCCTGTAGCGCCAGTTCGTAACCCTGTGCGCCAAGTCCACTGATTGTTCCCGATGCCAGATCGGAAAAAAATGAGTGGCGGCGGAACTCTTCCCGTCCGTGGATGTTGGACAGGTGCACCTCGATAAAAGGGATCTGTACTGCAGCCAGCGCATCCCGCAGGGCTACGCTTGTATGGGTAAATGCGGCGGGATTGATAATGATAAATTTTACACTCTCCCGCCAGGCTGCGTGAACGCGCTCAACCAGTTCATGCTCTGCGTTGCTTTGCAGATGGCTAAGATTGTGTCCTGCCTCTGCCGCTACCTTCTGGAGATGAGCGGTAATGGAGTCCAGGCTGGTGGAGCCGTAATGTTCTGGTTCACGTCTGCCCAGCAGATTCAGGTTCGGGCCATTGAGCAGCAGTAGCTCAGCCATGAAATTCCCCCGCCATGGGTGATTGCATTGAATGATGCCAATTCTGACTGAACTGGATACCTATGTCCAGAATCCAGCGACTTTTCTGCACGTTCGCAGCAGGTTTCCGGTTTTTTGTCACTGTAGTGCCTGTTTCAGATGGCTGCTGAATGTTTCGGCATTCATGAATCCGATTACCCGATAGTTTTTGCGCTCCTGCTTGTCCGGCCCAAAAAACAGGATGGCCGGTGGGCCGATGACGCCGAATTTTTTCAGCAGCTCCTTGTCCACGGTGTCGTTGGCTGTAACGTCAGCCTGGAGTAGCAGGGTGTTGGCAGCGGTTAAAGCAGCGGTTACAGCAGGGTCACTAAACGTGTATTTTTCAAACTCTTTGCAGGAGACACACCAGTCAGCATAAAAATCCAGCATTACCGGCCGGCCCTGCTGGCTAGCGGCGGCGAGCTCGTGCTGCAGATCCTGAACCGATTTGATCTTGCGGAAGGTCGCGTGGGTACCGGCTCCCGGATACCCTGCTCCTGCAGAGACGAGCACGCCACGGAGTGGCTGCATGACATCCTTGCCGCCAGCCGCAGCGCCGGTCAGCAGCAGGGCGCCATAAATCAATAATACGATTCCGGAGCCTTTCCACAACCGGCTCCATCCGGGCGGGCTCTTTTCCAGGGCGCCCATGTAGACGGCGGAGATGATAAACAGCATTGCCCACAACAGCATGGCAAGGGCGGGAGGCAGGATGCGCTCCAGCATCCAGATGGCAACAGCCAGCAGCATGATGCCGAAGACCGCCTTGATGGCATCCATCCATGGGCCTGCTTTGGGCAGTAGTTTTCCGGCCGATGTACCGATGGCAAGCAGCGGGGCGCCCATCCCTAGGCTGAGGGCAAACAGCGCCAGGCCACCCAGTATGGCATCACCTGTTTGGCCGATATAGATGAGAGCTCCCATCAGTGGCGCGGCTACGCAGGGACCGACGATAAGGGCAGAGAGAAAGCCCATTACGGCGACACCGGTAAGGGTGCCGCCCTGCTGGCGGTTGCTTACTTCGGTGAGTTTGCTTTGCAGGAAACTGGGCATCTGCAGCTCGTAGAAGCCGAACATGGAGAGTGCCAGCAGTACAAAGACAAAACTGAAGGTGACCAGAATCCAGGGATTCTGGAAGGTGGCCTGCAGGTTTTCACCGAACAGCCCGGCGATAACGCCGGCAATGGTATAGGTCAGCGCCATGGCGAGTACGTAGACCAGTGATATGGTGAAAGCGCGCCGAGTGGTTATGCTGTCCCCCTGGCCAATGATGATGCCTGACAGAATGGGAATCATCGGGAATACACAGGGGGTAAACGCCAACAGCAGCCCCAGGCCAAAGAAGGTGATAATAATGAGGATGGTACTGCCGGTAGCGATGGAGCTGGCCAGGCTGTCCTGCTCAGTGAGGGGTGGGCTGGATATCGGCTTTGCTGTCGGTAACTGTAACTGAGTGGTGGCGTTGTCGATTCCCGTTGTTGCGGGCAGCTCCAGTTTGACAGTTTTGCTCATTGGTGGGTAGCAGACCCCCAGTGTTTCGGAGCAGCCCTGGAAACCGGCTTGAAATTTAATGCTGGTTAGTCCGGATTGAGCGCGGTTCAGGGGAATAGTGGCTTCGACATTGTGATAGTAAACCTCCATCTCGCCAAAAAATTCATCATTCTTTTTCTTGCCAGCGGGAAGTTGTGCCTCTCCTAAAGTGATGCCGTTGGCATCGGTGATGGTAAAGTGAAATTTGCTGCCGTACAGGTAGTATCCCTCCGCAATCTGCCACCGGGCCACTACGGTGTTGGCGTCCCGGAGTTCAGCACTGAAGGCAAAGGCCTGATCCGGTTCCAGCAGCTGTTCCTCTTGCGGCTCTCCCCAGGCCAGCCCGTTGTTGATTGGTGCCAGCGAAGGTAGTGTGGATTGAGCTGGTTTGTCCGGTGCCGGGAGTGGTGGAAGGGTGATCTCCACCTTTTGTTCGTGGGGGGGGTAGCAGAGCCCCAGTGGTTCAGAGCAGCCCTGGGAGTGGGCGATCAGTGTCAGCGTATTTGCAGCGCCGGAGTTGCGCTCGATGGGAATTTCAACAGTCAGGCGGTCATAGTAGGTTTCTATGTCACCAAAAAACTCATCCGTTTTCTCTTTCCCTTTGGGTAGTGTTGCCTCGCCCAGGGTGATTTCTGGAGTGCCGCTTTCGAAACTGACCCGGTGACGGTAGAGATAATACCCTTGAGCGAGTTTCCACTCAGCCTGAATGGTGTTGGTATCGATGGCTATGGCGCTGAAACGGAATGCCTCGTCAGGAGGGAGCGGCTCTTCACTGACGGCAGAAGTAAACGGCAGTGCGAGCAGGCTCAATAGCAGCAGTAGTCGTAACATTATATTTATAGCTCCGAGATCCAGTCGAGGTAAGCGGGGAGACCATTTTCTACAGGGACAGCAATGATTTCCGGAAGTTCATAGGGGTGCATCTGTTGAATAAGCCGTTCCAGGGCGGCATAGGCTTGGCTGTGGGCTTTGATTAACAGCAGGATTTCATCTGCAGACTCTCGCTCCCCCTGCCAGTGGTATATGGAATGCACACCAGGCAGAATAGTGACACAGGCAGCCAGCCGTTGATCGACAATTGCGGTCGCGAGATTTTCAGCGCACTTCCGATCCGGGCAGGTGCACAATATCAGCTGAGGATGTTTTTCCATTGAGTTTTTTTATTTTGTAACCATTATACTTAAATACGAGCCGATTCAGGTGTAACGAACCAGCTTGTCCCTGATTTGTTCCGGTGGAAGGAAAAAATGCGCAGTTTACAAGTGCAAATGAACATTTTGACGCTATAGTCGGACAAACCAGGGACAAGCTGGTTCGTTACACCGGTTATATCAATACAGATACCGGAATTCTGTTTTGATTCCCTTTCCGATGGAAAATATATGATACCGTTTCCGCTGTTATTTTTGCTATTTCTTGTTGTTCCCTTGCTGGAGATCTATCTGCTTATCAAGGCAGGTTCGGTAATTGGAGCACTGCCTACCGTCGCACTGGTTGTATTTACCGCTGTGCTGGGCGGATTTCTTCTGCGTCTGCAGGGCTTGTCTACCCTGAACCGGATGCGGGCCAATATGACGCAGGGCAAGCTGCCGGCAATGGAGATTATGGAAGGTGCTGCGTTGCTGGTGGCTGGCGGGTTACTGCTGACACCGGGCTTTTTTACCGATGCTATCGGTTTTCTGCTGTTGATTCCTCCCCTGCGCCGTTACTGGCTCTTGAAAATCATCAACCGTGTCACCATCAATAGCGTATCCCGGAATGAGGGACGTGGACCGCGTACCTTTGACGGGGAGTCTTGGCGTGATGATGACGAAGATCCGCGTCTTCGTTAACCCATAGCTGCACACGGGTTAAAAAAAACTTGACGAGCGGGTTTTCGCCGCTATCATTTAGCACTCTCTGTGTTAGAGTGCTAATCAAGTAGCATCATCTTTATTCAGTCTAGTTTAAGTTTGTTTAGGAGAGGAACCGTATGAAAATTCGTCCGTTGTATGACCGTGTTGTCGTCCGCCGAATGGAAGAGGAAACCACGACTCCAGGCGGAATTGTGCTGCCTGACTCCGCTACCGAAAAGCCCATGCAGGGTGAAGTGGTTGCCGTTGGCCGGGGCAAGGCGCTGGAGAATGGCGAGTTTCGCGCCCTGGATGTCAAGGTGGGTGACAAGGTGCTGTTCGGCAAGTACGCCGGTACCGAAATCAAGGTAGATGGCGAAGAGTTGCTGATGATGCGGGAAGATGACCTGCTCGGCATTATCGAAGGTTAGGTTTTTGAGTAACGTTGAATAACTAATTCAAGAAGAGGATTATCAAGCTATGGCAGCTAAAGATGTATTATTCAGTGATGATGCCCGCAATCGCATGATTAACGGGGTGAATATCCTGGCAAATGCGGTTAAGGTAACTTTAGGCCCCAAGGGTCGCAACGTGGTTCTGGAGAAGAGTTTCGGTGCCCCGACCATCACCAAGGACGGCGTTTCCGTTGCCAAGGAGATCGAACTGAAAGACAAGTTCGAGAATATGGGCGCGCAGATGGTGAAAGAGGTCTCTTCACAGACATCCGATGTGGCGGGTGATGGTACCACCACCGCAACCGTTCTGGCCCAGGCAATTGTTCGTGACGGTATGAAGGCGGTTGCCGCCGGTATGAACCCGATGGATCTGAAGCGCGGTATCGACAAGGCGGTTACTGCCGCAGTGGAGGCCCTGAAAGAGAGTTCAAAGCCCTGCGCCGATGACAAGTCCATCGCCCAGGTGGGTACCATTTCCGCCAACTCCGATGAGAATATCGGTGCCATTATTGCCGATGCCATGGGCAAGGTGGGCAAGGAAGGGGTAATCACCGTCGAAGAGGGTTCCGGTCTGGAGAATGAGCTGGATGTGGTTGAAGGCATGCAGTTTGATCGCGGCTATCTCTC
>JAJRUX010000052.1 GCA_024277575.1 Gammaproteobacteria bacterium
ATCAGCAATGGTACGAAATGTGGAAATCGAGTCATTGTGCCCGACGGACATATAGTATCCGGGATTGAAATTGTCGGGATCCACCGCATCAGGATAGGGACCGTAGGTATTCTCAAAGTCAGCAACACTGCCACTGACGGTATCACGGACACTGCTCTGGATATTGGGACTGAGGCAGCCCCCGAGACTCAACAACACCGCACACGATATAACAACGAGACCCGCTTTGAAGATATTTTGCATGTTAACTCCTGCTTCATTCCTTTAATCAGTCTGAAAATGGTAGTTGTCTCTCAACAACCGTATTCCTTGATATCGTCACTTCATGGTTGATTCTTGACCTCCCTGTTAAAAATCAACCTGTTTACATGAAAATCATCTCTTTTACCCCCAACTGTTCCACGCCTATTCACAGCCCCACTCCGATTGACCCAACAGCAACGCTCTCACGCCACAACCACGCCAGTTCATCAACTTGTCACGCAACCAAACTGATAACCGCGCCCAGAACAGAAAAATCGGGAAGGGACGGAGGCTACCAGAAACCTGGGTCGTTGCCTATTATCCAATTTGACTGTCATGTTGCAGGTGGGCAACAAAAAATCGAAACGGATGCCTCTGCTGTTCATCAATCGGGTAAGTTAACACCCTTCGGATATCAGAAATGTGCAAAGGTTCACATAACCGCCCAAATCACCGGCTTCTTGCTATTCAAATCCCAGCCCCCAGGTTCCTCTGCCTCATTCCATCTATCCTCCGTCACCCTGCAGCCAAACCGGCCCCTTGGCTATTTCTCGGGAAGTCGAGCCAGTCTCACAGCAAAAACAGCAAGCTATTAACCCGTATACGGTCTCCTCCTGTTTTGCAAGCCCGGGGGCTCGCTCTGACAGGGACAGGATTGCTTCCATATATCCGGCCTGTTGGTCGGCGTCGGTTTCGGGACGCCTAGATTCGCGCGTATCGTCCTAGTACTCTTTCAAATAATCAAAGGGGCCAACATCTGCCCTTTCGACCTGCACCACCTGTCTCAGATAATTTTCCCCTCACCATGGATGATGTCGACATGGATTGTTTACAGAGCAGCGCACCAACAGAAGGGTGACGGTATGACCTTAACCCGATCACTCCTCCTCCCAACGGCCAAAACCGGGGATTTTAACTGCATGTTCATCGAAAAAACCCTTCCCTGCATCGGTGTGGCAGGCGTCACAGCGACTGAATGATTTTACCTCGGAATTATCCCGCACCATTTTTCGTGGAAGCTCATCATGCTCTTTTACGAAGTAAGGAATCTCCGAGATGCGCAGCGGTGCCTCTCCACGCAGTGAGCGCATAAACTTGGCGGAGATCCTGCTGACGGAATAATCGGCGGCACCCTCCAGAAGATAGCTTTTGATCCGGTTTGCGTCATCCTCCGGAAACTCTGCATTTTCACCGAAGTGGTCATCCAGACTGGACATTATCTTTTTCCAGGATGCGGCCGGCAACAGTCCAGGCTGATAGGCAAAATGGCAACTGCCACACTCTCCAAGATAGAACTCGTTGTCCACCTCGGAAACAGTGGTTTTTTTGCCGCCGAACCAGCTTCTGAAAAAACCTTACTTGTCATCATCGCCAAGCGCAACGCCGCTGACAGCAACAAGAGCGGAAGATAGCATAACTACTGACAGAATTATAAATCTGCGTTTCATGACTTACCTCTATAGTTGGTTAATCGTTTAAAGCGTTTTCAGAAAAGCAAGAAGATCACCTTTCTCTTGAGCCGTACACTCTCGTCCCATTGTCCATTTGCAATTACGAAGCAGCCACTTTTTGATCTTCTTTATATTGGTCAAACGCTCGGGATTAACCGATGGCGCCATCGGTTTGATAACCTTTCCTGTGCGGACATGCTTCCCCTGTTTGCGAAGGTCATCGGTATGACAGCTACCGCAGTAGCGCTGCTTTCCACTTTTTGAATCAACAAATTTTTTATTCCAGAGCGCTTTTCCTGCGGCTGCAGTGAATTCACCCGAACCCTGTGTTTTATATTCAGCCTGAAGCCCGGAAACTGCATCAGCCTGCGCAGCCAGTGGCACCGCCAACAGAACTACGGTCAATGTAATCAGTCTGGTGTTCATAAAATACCCCTTTAATCTATCCATTTTGAAAAATTGGTTATTGCACCTTTTAATACAAATCTACAGAAGCAAGCTGAACTGAAGCTGAAACCTGTTTTTTCTATTGAAAAAATTAAAACCCGGCAGGCAACCGCATAGCCCCGTCTTCAAAGGTACCCTTATCAGCATCCAGGTGGCAGGCAGCACAGTTACCCTTCTGTTTTACCAATTCGTGTTTCCATACCTGATCCGGAAACTCTTGGTGCTTCTCTTTCCAATAGCCGGTCCCTGTGATGGCAAGAGGAGATTCATTAGCCGGAATACTGCGGTTAATCTTCCAGGCTGCCTCGGTTGGTTCCCATTCAGCAGCATTTTCTACCAGAAAGGCTTCCAGTTCCGCGATGGTCTCGGCATCAAGAAATAGATCTTCTCCAAAGTGGCTGTCCTGCTCCAAAAGCATCCTGCGCCATGAACGTTCGGGCAGCAGGCTGGGGTGGAAGGCAAGGTGGCAACTACCACACTCCTCACGCCAGAGAGCATTGTCGGCCAGCTCCGGGCCGACGAAGGGACGATAGGGGTTGTCGGATGTTGAGATTGAATAGCCCTGAAACCAGTAAGCGCCGGAAAACATAATCACCAGCAACATGGCGATACCTGTTTTGCGGTAGCTGGCCCCTGAGACAGCATTAGCGGTGGCCGGCTTGAAACCGCTGATCATCGACCTGACCAGATTTTCCCGCAGCAGCAGGCTCTCGACCACTACGCCAGCCAGGTGGATACCGATTATCACCAAGGTGAACCAGGCCAGCAGCTCATGAAGTTGATGGACTCTGTCGCCCTGAGCAAAGGTCAACAGGCCGGCCAACGGGCCATGCTGCTCTTCACCTCCAAACGTCATCAACCCGGTAACAGCCATAGCGCCACTCATTCCGAGCAGCAGAAAGATGACCCAGCTGCCCGCTGGATTATGACCAACAAAGCGCTCTGGATTGCGTTTCAAGATTCCGCGCAGATAGTCCACCACCTGTCGCCAGCTGAAAGAGAAATCCCGAAACCTGGCATAGGGGCCACCCGCTATCCCCCAGAACAAACGAAACAGAATCAGTCCAATCATCATGTATCCGGCAAAGATGTGGATATCCAGATAACGGCTATCCCGCGTGAACCAGGCAGTGATGTAGCAGGCGACCAAACCCCAATGAAAAATCCGTAACGGCAGATTCCAGATCCTCGTCATTCCACTGTCTTCTGTGACTACATTGTTTGTTGTTCTGTATCGCGACAGACTTCGGGCTACATCTTTCATCTAACTGTTCCACTTCTTCTGTTGGTGATAGCAGCGAGTCTAGTCGGACGAGCTGAAATGAAGCTGAAACCCAGGTTATGAGTCGGTTGTATATTTGTGATCAGAGCCCCCGCCTAAAGGAAGTCCGGCTGCAGAAGGAAGATGGCAACAAGGGGGGGCATCAAGGCGCAAAAGAGTACCGCTATTTTGCAAAACAATCCTAACCTCCAACCGCTTCCTGACCTATCCTTTGAATAGACCGACTGGTTGATAAGGGCAATAGCATGAAGTGCACCTTGATTGTCACCCGACAATGCAATTTACGATGCAAGTACTGTTATGTGGGCAAAGAAGCCGAATCAATGCCCCTTGAACAGGCGCAGCGCAGCATTGATCTGACCTTCCAGCGCACACCGGAGAGCGAGACTATCGACTTCGCATTTTTTGGTGGAGAACCGCTGATGGAGTTTCCGGAAATTCGTGCAATTACCGAATATATTGAAAGCCATCCAGACTACCATCCGAAGAAAGTTCAACTAACCATAGTCACCAACGGCACAATCTTCAACAGCGAGATTTCCGGATTCGTAAGGGAGCACCGAATCGCTTTCGGAATCAGCTGCGATGGGCCACCGGAGGTGCATGATCGATTTCGCGTCTACCCCGGAGGAAAAGGGTCTTCACGACGGGTATCACAAACCATTCTCAAAGCCGTCGGGGAGTTTTCTCAGGTTATGGTCAATGCCGTTTATCGGCCAGAGACTATTGATGCGCTGCCGGAAACGGTGGACTACTTTTCGGATCTTGGCGTACGCCAGATCTATCTCAGCCCGGACTATTCTGCCCCCTGGACGGCAAGCGATTCCGGACGACTGGATATGGCGTATGGAGAAGTAGGGGAAAAATACATGAAATACTACCGCCAGCGCGATCCACATTTCATCAGCCTGATAGACAGCAAAATTGCTGTAATACTGCGGGGCGGATATCAACAAGGGGAGCGCTGCAGCATGGGGAAAAGTGAGCTTGCCTTCGCTCCGGATGGAAGTATATACCCCTGTGAGCGACTAGTTGGAAAAGGTGACAACGAACATAGAATCGGAAACATCAAACAGGGCATAGAGGTAAAACTCATGTCCCGCTATCAGGCAGATAAAACAGTAAATACCATATCTGTTTGCCAGCGGTGCCGTCTGAACAATCTCTGCATGAACTGGTGTGGTTGCTCAAATTTTTTCTCATCGGGATATTACAACAGCGTCTCACCATTTCTGTGCGCCTCGGAGCGAGCATCTATCCGCACGGCATTAAATGTCTACGAGACCCTGGAGAAGGAGATGAGCGGTGCATTTCTCCATCATCTGAACGGCTCCCCTCTTATTAACAGCGTGCAATGCCGTCAACAGACATGAACCATACCGGCATCATTCATTGAATGATCGGACAGAAAAAACACCCCGTTTTTATTTGTCCGGAATGACAGGTTGAGGGTAGCAGCTATCCGTCCCTCTTTAATAAGGAGCAACCAAAATGGCATATCAACTTGATCCAACAAAAGTAGTGATCTGGCAAGCAGGCAGGCCCGCTGAGATCTGGCTGTCCCATCGCAAGCTGGTTAGAAATATCATCAGACAATACAAGCTGAAACCCCTTCCGGCGGACGCCTATCCGTACTATCAGACACCGGGTCAGATGGCTGAATTCGAGGCGCGTTTGGAAACAGCCACTGTGAAAAAAACCGCAAAACGCGGGAGATGGATATGGCCGATACCTTTTCCGGGCGGAATCCGCATACCGCACTTTCATTTTGGCGGTGATGTATACCTGGTGGAGCGAAGCCAATGGGCCGAGTTTTCAGAGCAGGTAGTAGCTGATCTTCGACAACGTCTGAAGCAGGCAAATGAGATAAGCTTTGAGCAGACGCTGGCGCTCAATGAAGCGGTAACAGCTATCCGCTGAAAAAATAAACAACAAACGCCATTCCATCCCTGCCGAGGAGGGAACACACGCCCTCCCCGGCTCTTCTGTTATTACTCCCGCTCACTGCTGCCGATTTCCGATTTTCAGAAACAGCAGCCGGCCCTGACACCACGATTAAATAACTCCTAACTGCCCCATCATGCCCGCATCTTCATGTTCCAGAATATGGCAGTGGTACATGTAGGGAGATGGTCATCTTGATGATGAATTTAACGGATTATTGCGGCGGGTTCAAAACGGTATCCTTGACCCCTTTTCGTTATCGGCAACGCCGCTCGCGTTTCCGTTGCGCTCAAGCAGCTGAAAGCGTATGGCATGAATATGGAAATTGTGCAAAACCGGCAGGCTTTTGTGTCGATTGACTTTTAGCCACTCTTTGCACGCTCTTAGGCTACCACGTAGTTTCTTCTTCGCTGTCCGCCTCCCAGTAAAACTCGAAGCC
>JAJRUX010000053.1 GCA_024277575.1 Gammaproteobacteria bacterium
GCCCGAAGGGTTGGCCTGTCAGCGTCCATGGCCGCGTTGCGCCTCTTGGCAAGGACTAAGGCCATTCCCTGTGAGGCGCGCCTTGCCCTGAACGCTGACAGGCCAACTGAATCCTAATTTATTACCTTGAAAGAGTACTAGGCGAAATGGAGCTGAAGATTCCACCTCCGTTGGTAGCGCTGATATCAGCGGGGGTTATGTGGGCAATCGCTCAATCCACGGGTTCTGCCTTGATGGTGCTGGAGGAGCCGGGCTTGCTTCCCCTGATAGTGCTTGCAGCGGGTCTGGCTGTGGAGATGTCCGCAATAGTGCTGTTCCGTGGCGCAGATACCACGGTCAACCCCATGAAGCCCGGAAATACGGTCCGGTTGGTCAATGGGGGAATATACAGATTCAGCAGGAACCCAATGTATCTTGGCGTATTGCTGGTGTTGTTCTCCTGGGCGTTGTGGTTGGGAAATATCATCAACCTTGCCGTGTTGACATTCTTTGTCTGGTATATCACCCGATTCCAGATAATCCCGGAGGAGAGGGTGCTTGCGGAGCTTTTCCCCGACGAGTTCGATGCCTACCGATCGCGGGTGAGACGCTGGATATAAAATTTTGCCGGTCAGGCGGGCTTTTCTTTATCCGGTAACAGCAACTCACGAACGAAAGGGATGGTCAGCTTGCGTTGCGCAGCCAGTGATCTTTCGTCCAGTTTTTCCAGCCACTCCGACAGCGATGTCATGTCCCGTGATATGCGCTGCAACAGATAGCGAGCCACCTCGGGTGGCAGTTCCATGCCGCGGGCACGGGCCCGCTGTTGCAGAATCGTGAGTTTGCCTTCATCATCCAGCGGGGTAAGTCGCAGCACCAGCCCCCAGGAGAGGCGTGAGCGCAGATCCGGCAGTGCGATGGGTAGTGTGGCGGGGCTGCTGCTGGCGGTCAGTGCCAGCCGGGTATGGCCGGCCCGGATGCGGTTGTACAGATGAAACAGCGCCTCTTCCCACTGCGGTTGTTGCGCTATCCGGTCGATATCATCAATGCAAACCAGCGAGAGCTGTTCCAGGCCCAGCAGATAGTCCGGTGACAGTTTCGCCGCGTCCACCAGCGGCAGATAGGCGGAGGTCTCTCCACGCGTGGCGGCCTGGTGCCCCAGAGCCTGCAGCAGGTGGCTTTTCCCGCTTCCCTGTGGACCCCAAAGGTAGATGAACGGCTGCTTGCGCTGGATGAGGGTGTGTCGGGCTTCCCTGTTTTCGCCAAAATAGAAGTTGTCGAGGGTGACGCCCTCCCGCAAGCCTATCCCGAGGGGTAGCTGGTTCATAATCCTAGAATCCGTAGTTGGATGAGGTGAAGTGTGCGTTTGCGGTGGTGCAGGGCAAGGCGCAACGACGCGCGACCGCCAGGGGTGGCGAAGGCTCGCGGGAGGCAGGATGCCGGGAGCGACGAATGGTCATTCTATTCCAAGGAGTTGCAAAGCTTGCCGCTCCATGCTCACGCCCCTCGCTTGCGTCCATGCAGGCGACGCCGCCATGCGCCGCCGCAAGCGTGCAATTTGCCTCGTAGCGTGGCTCACCCGGCAGGTGAATTGTCAAATCAATGTCTCTAGCAAGCATATCAATAACTTGGTATTCAGAATGGAGCGGTCAACTGCGGATTCTAGGATAATGACTGCAGCGCTCTCCTGCCCCAGCTCCATACATAGGAAGCGCCGCTGGTCAGCGTCAGCCCAAGTACTACTATTTCCAGTCCATCCAGCACTGGCTGGGAGAGAGGAAACAGCCTGCCGTATACGGCCAGTACGATAACGACCAGCATGATCTGGCTAAAGGTGGTCAGCTTGCTGAGCAGGGAGGGAGCCATTTCGTAGTGGCCGATCAGGAAATGGTAGGCAAGTCCGCCGGAAACAATCACCAGATCCCGCAATATGATTGCTGCCACCAGCCAGAAGGGAAGATCTCCCAGCCAGGCGAGCACGATAAATGTCGAGCCCAGCAGCAGTTTGTCCGCCAGAGGGTCCATAATGGCGCCAAGGCGGCTGGTCCAGCCGTAATGCTTGGCGAGAAAGCCATCGACTCCGTCGGAGATTCCGGCAATGGCAAAGATCAACAGCGCTAGCGAGTAGCGCTCATCCAGCAGTAGCAGTAGCGTTGGTGGCACCATCAAAAAGCGCAATGCCGTGATGAGATTGGGTATGTCTCTGGCCTGTATTCTCACTGCTGCTGTATGGCCTGCTGCAATACCGCCGTCAGGGTGTATAGCGGAAAGAGAGCACCGGTGTATCTTCATCTATCCGCCGCAGAAAACCATCCCGGGTGATGGCTTGCGCCACGGCTGCCTGTTCGTTGCGTGCTCGAATCTGAAATAGGGTGCTGTCTGGCGCCACGATACGAGGCTGAACAGCGTGTAATACTTTTAGTGAAGCCAGATAATTTGTAACCTGTACATAATCCGGCAGAGAGTGAATCCCGATCACCTTCAGCAGGATACCCTCATCTGGCACCGTATTGTTGGCCAGATCCTGCTCCAGCAGTTCATCAACTGCTCGGTTGTCAAATCTTACCCACAGCCCCTGTTTCGTATAACGGTACTGCTGAACATAGCGTCCGGCCTGCTTCAGTGCCTTGCCCAGGAGGGCTTTGGTAACGGTTTCTTCACGTGCATCGACGACCTTGTCCAGCACCTCCTCAAACGCTTCACGGATAGCCTGCTGGCGTAGCTCCGGACTTTGGTTTTCGACTGCGATTTCCGATTCATAGAGATCGGAAACCATCTCACTCCATCCTGTGGAGATGAACAGTAGTGATAAAAAGACAACAAAAAATGATCTATGCAACATCAGAACCCCTGGCGCCTGGCGCGTTTTTCCTCTGCATATATATTAAAAGTATGCTTTCCCTGTCAATCCCATGATTGATAGAATAACCCAAACAGCATGGATCTGCTTGAATCTGCAAGTGGCTGTGGTATTAATCTCACCTGTTTTGGTGAAATACGACAGGTGGCAGAGCCCATCCTTATAGTTCAACGGAGAACTCATTTGAAACCACTAACCCCATCCACCTCAATCAGCTACCGCGATGCCGGTGTCGATATCGAGGCCGGCAACAGCCTGGTGGAGCGAATCAAACCGATTGCCGCCCGCACCCGCCGCCCCGGCGTAATGGCTGGGCTGGGCGGGTTTGGCGCCCTGTTCGAACTGCCGCTGGATCGCTACCGGGAGCCGGTGCTGGTGGCGGGGACCGATGGCGTGGGCACCAAGCTCAAGCTGGCGATGATCATGGGCAAACATGACACCATCGGCGTCGATCTGGTTGCCATGTGTGTCAACGATCTGATAGTTCAGGGGGCCGAGCCGCTGTTTTTCCTGGACTACTACGCCACTGCCCGGCTGGATGTGGAGATTGCTACCGAGGTGGTCAAGGGAATCGGTCGCGGCTGCGAACTTGCGGGAGCCGCCC
>JAJRUX010000054.1 GCA_024277575.1 Gammaproteobacteria bacterium
GCACAGCGCCTCATCAGGAATAAAATAGGGGGTGATCAGCCAGAGGCGCCGTTTGGCGGAAAATATCACCGTAAGCAGCGCATCATAGAGTGCATCTCCACGCATGTCCGGCCCCGATGGCAACACCTGAAGCCAGGCTTCTCCAACGCGCTTCTGAACGGACCTGTTCTTCGGAGGATTAGCGGCAACCTCGTTGCTGACGTACTGCCAGTCCGCCTCAAACAGGCGAATATAGTGTTCCACAGCCGGCCCCTCAATCACAAAGGTCAGATCGCGCCAGCGATCCGGGCGTGTTTCCGGCCCCATATATTCGCTGGCAACATTGGCTCCGCCAGCCAGTACCCGAGCACCATCAGCGATTGCAACCTTGCGATGATTACGCAGATTGGCGCGGCCACGGAGCGGATGGTGCAGCACCGGATTGAAAAAGGAGAAACGGCCGCCGGATGCAGCCAGTGATTGCAGAAACCGCGCCCGGGTCTGCAACGACCCCACTCCATCGAGCAGTAAGCGCACCTCAACCCCCTCCCCGGCACGCCGGGCAAGACGTTGAACAATATCGCTCCCCACCCGATCGGGATGCAGGATGAAGAAGCACAGGTCGATACGTTCTGATGCTCCTTCGATCAGCTCCACCAGGGCCTTGTAACTCTGCTCACCAGTCCAGCACAATGAAATCCGGTTGCCACCTGACGCAGGCGGTATGCCGTTGGCAGATAAAATACGCTCAAGCGATGAAAGTGCGGCCGTTGACGCCGATTCAACTTCCGGCAGACAGATTTCCGCCTTGCCCTCTGCCATCCGTGCTATCTTGCGTCCACCAAACACCAGATAAAACGGTACGCCGATATAGGGCGCCATAACGATAAACAGAATCCAGGCAATGGTGGCTGTTGGTGAGCGCCGCTGGCGGATAATATGCGTAACCAGAACCACCGCCAGAAAAAACCCGCCAATCCAGGCGAGATGCGAGATGAGCCAGGTAACAAACATACCCTGATCAGCTGAGATGAATGGCTACATCCGCGGGTTCTGTTGTTGCCAGTACCTCATGCGCCCGCTCCACCTCCTCCTGGTTTCCATGCACGACGATCAGGTATTGTTCGGACTTGAGGGCAGTTTCATAGCGAATGATGCTGTCTTTGGGAATACCAATGCTGTAAAGAGCTGCCCCCAATGCGCTAAGTCCACCAATAACGACCGCCCCCTCAAGAGCACCCACCAGCGCCGCAACCAGAGGCCCTGCCATAACCACCGGGCCCAACCCGGGAATCCAGAACAGCGCAGCGCCGACCAGCATCCCCCAGATCCCACCCCAGAAGCCTCCTTGCGCACCCCAAAACTTTAGCCGGTCACCAGTGTTATAGAAGCCCACGGGATGCTCCTCATGGTGATAGCCCTTGCCTACAATGGAAATTTTTTTGATGTCGAATCCGGCCTTCTGCAGCTTGTGCAGTGCAGCCTCGGCCTGTTCATGCGTGTGGTATATCGCAACACAACTGTTTTCATCCACCACCTTTATCCCCTCCTGTTACCGCTCTGAACACCACACCAGAATGCAAGATTCACTCTCCCGGCAAAGGCAGACGGGTTCTTCATTCCGGATATTGAAACCTGAACTCCCGGATTCAGGTGAAATTTATTATTTTGGAGATTCATCATGCATCCAGGTGGCATTAAGTTCTGCTACCTGGGTTACACAACAAAACGGGAAACAGTTTGCGGTTTCAGCTTCGGCTGCAGGTTTTTCCACTATGGCGGTGGATTGATTGTATGGCCTTCTTCATCAGCACCTCAAGCTCCTGAATCTCCAGCCTTCCACGGCGCGAGATAATCACCCCTTCCCGTCGCCAGTGCTGCAGTTGCCGGTTGACCACCACCCGAACCGAACCAATCATCTCACCGAGCGCCTCATGCGAAAGGTCATGAATCAAGTGCAGCGGATGAGCCGGGTTGCCGTCATCGATATGACGCAGGATCAGCCGCGCCAGCCGGGTCTCTGTATCATGCAGTGCCAGATCTCCCGCAAGATCGGCAAGCAAACGCATCTGCCGGCCGAGGTAAGGCAGGAAACTGCGGTTGAACTCCGGATGCAGCTCAATCCAGCGGCGCGCCTCATCCACCGGCGTAGAGAGCAACTCCAGATCATCGCGGGCCTCCAGGATCACCGGATTGGGTTCGCCATCCAGCAGGCTGATAACATCAAATGCATCTCCCGGCGCCAGCAGAAACAGGGTTACCATCCGCCCGGTTTCCGGATTGACCTGACCCATTTTCAGCCGGCCGGAAAGAATGACATGAAAACGCCGACCGGTGGTTTCCGAACCAGCCGGGCAACGACCGCGCTTCCAGGTTTCCCTGCGAAAGTGGCGCAACATGTCCAGCAACACTTTGTCCGACAGGGAACTGAACAACGGCGACTGCCTCAGCAATGTGATGATACTCTCTCTATCGGAAAATCGGGGAGACATAAAAAACAGCTCCTTCTCTGAGATAATCTAAAACCCTATTTACCCGGCGCCAACGTATGCCGTGTCAACAGCAGACAAATCACCGCAAGCCATCACCGCTGCAAATTACTGGACAACCGTTGCTCCGCACGATGGGTCAGCACATCAAGTTTCTCTACCATCAGATATCCCCGGTGAGCATCAACGATTCCCTCCCGCTTCCAATGCTGCAACTGCCGGTTAACCACCACCCGGACACTGCCAATCATCTCGGCCAGAGACTCGTGTGAAAGGTCATTGATCAATCTGGGCTCGACATGCTCCGGCTGCACGTTATCAATATGGCGCAGAATCAGGCGGGCCAGACGGGCCTCCGTATCATGCAAGGCCAGATCGGCAGACAAGTTCGCCAACGAGTTCATCTGTTGTACGATGTAGGGCAAAAGCATACGGTTAAAGGCAGGATGCCCATCTATCCACTGCCGTGCCTCACTCATGGGCATGGTTAACAAAACCACATCATCCAGTGTTTCGAGAATAACATCATGCGGCTGTCCATCCAGCAGACTGAGAAGGCAAAAACCATCACCCGGCCCGTGAAGAAACAGCGTAATCATTCGACCATTCTCTGGATTGCTGCGACTGATCCTTACCCGACCCGACAACAGGATATGGAAACGCTTCCAGGTCTCTTCCCCGGGCAACAGGCGACGGTGCCTCCATGTTTCCCGGCGGCAACGCTGAAGAATATCCACCAGCACGCGCTCATCGAGCGGTCCAAACAGGGGAGACTCCTTCAGACAATGGAGGCTATCACTGAAAAACGGGGATTCGGGAGTCATCAATTTCCTTCCTTTGGGATGGGTTTCATGCAAGGCGTCCCCCGGCAGCTTATCACTCCATATATCCAATACACCCAAGATGGTATTACTCTATATATGGTTCACATCAGTACAAATCAAGCAGCCCCGAATAAACCTCAAATGGCCTCACATGAGATATGAAGATAGAATAACAGGCAAGAACAACCAACCAGGCAACCAGCCATATTGATTTTATAACAGACCGGAAACAGCAAGCGGGACGCACAACCGGTTTCGGCACTACCCGCACATTCACCATCATCGGAATTCTGGGTTTCGTTCTCTATCAGCTGGATGAAAATAAGCTGCTATTCAGCCTTGACCGCTGACTCTTTAAACTCTGATGTATAGTGGTTCTGTTTCTTCTGATTACTCATCGGTACACACTCTCTGATTAACCCCCAAGATTACTTGAGGTTGTGTGTCCGGGATAGTCTAGCCACTTCAATATGTCTATATTGCTTTGATGAAGTAACATTATCCAGGAGTCTGTCGGGTTTGGGTAATCGTAGCGAGCTGGTGGGAGAGTGCGTCAAAATGTTTCCGGTTTTGAGGCGAATAGTGGGTCTATTGCAACGAACCGCAACGCCGCCGGCGCGGAAAAGGGCCAAAATCTCGCCACGAACGGTGATTGTTAACACCCCCTAATCATTTGGCAA
>JAJRUX010000055.1 GCA_024277575.1 Gammaproteobacteria bacterium
ACAGACATCGACTTGACAATCCACCTGCCGGGTGAGCCACGCTACGAGGCGAATTGCACGCTTGCGGCGGCGCATGGCGGCGTCGCCTGCATGGACGTAGGCGAGGGGCGTGAGCATGGAGCGGCAAGCTTTGCAACGCCCTGGAATAGAATGACTATTCGTCGCTCCCGGCATCCTGCCTCCCGCGAGCCTTCGCCATCCCCGGCGGCAATTCATTGCCGCCGCAAAGCAGAGAAAAACACTTTCCCGCCTGCATTTTTTGTTAACCTCATGATATGGCGTTATTTGTTGCTCCTGCCTCATGTTTGGCATGTGGCTTGCAATATTCCCTGCAAGAGATAATCAAAAGGGGAAACGCTGTGGACAGAATGTTATATGTGGGGATGAGTGGTGCCAGGCAACGCATGCTGGCGCTGCGCTCCATTAACAATAATCTTGCCAATGCAACCACCACAGGATTTCGTGAAGATCTGAATCAGTTTCGCAGCATGCCGGTGTATGGGCCGGGCCAGCCTACCCGTGTTTACGCCATGGATGAGCGGCCGGGGATCAACTTTGCCCAAGGACCCTTGCAGCACACCGGGCGCGATCTGGATCTGGCTATTGATGGTGAGGGGTGGTTTGCGGTGCAGGCGGCGGATGGCAGCGAGGCCTATACGCGGAGTGGCGATCTGAGCATCGGGCCGGGAGGGTTGTTGGTGACGGGAGCGGGACATTTTCTGATGGGAGACAATGGTCCCATCGCTCTGCCTCCGGCCGAAACGATTACGGTGGGGCGGGATGGCACTATCTCCATTCGTCCGGTAGGACAGACGGCTCAGACGCTGGTGGAAGTCGGGCGTATCAAGTTGGTTAATCCTCCCCGAGAAGATCTTGAGAAAGGTGATGATGGTCTGATCCGCGTCAAGGGCGATGGGTTTGCCACGCCGGACGTGAGCGTGCGTCTGCAGCAGGGGGCGCTGGAGGGTAGTAATGTAAATGCAGTACAGGCGATGGTGGAGATGATTAACCTGCAGCGCCAATATGAGATGCAGGTAAAAATGATGAAGACCGCAAATGACAATGCAGAGGCTGCGGAGTCACTGCTGCGGGTCAGTTAACGGGGAATTGAAGAAATGAATCCAGCACTATGGGTAGCAAAAAGCGGACTTGATGCGCAGCAGACGCGCCTCAATGTGGTTTCCAACAATCTGGCCAATGTCAGTACCAACGGTTTCAAGAGGTCCCGGGCGGTATTCGAGGATCTGCTGTATCAAAACGTGCGTCAGGTTGGTGCGCAGACAAGCCAGGATACCATCCTGCCTTCCGGGCTTTCGCTGGGAACCGGGGTGCGCACGGTGGCCACTGAAAAGCTGCACACCCAGGGTAATATTATCCAGACAGACAATTCACTGGATGTGGCGATACAGGGGCGGGGGTTTTTCCAGATTCAGCGTCCTGACGGCCAGATTGCCTATTCCCGTGATGGCTCTTTTCATCTGGACGCCCAGGGGCAGCTGGTTACTTCCAACGGCTACCTGGTGCAACCGGGAATTGCCATCCCGGAAAATGCGCGAAGCATTACCATCGGTGTTGACGGAGTTGTGACGGTCACAGTGCCGGGTAGTGCCCAGCCGAACCAGGTGGGCGCACTCCAGCTTGCCGATTTCATCAATCCCGCCGGGCTTGAGCCGGTAGGTGAAAACCTGTTTCTGGAGACAGCCGCCAGCGGTGCTCCTCAGGCCGGGACACCGGGGCAGCAGGGATTGGGCACGGTACTGCAGGGGAATGTGGAGAGTTCCAATGTCAATGCGGTGGAGGAGCTGGTAAATCTGATTGAGACCCAACGTGCCTATGAGATGAATTCCAAGGCGATCTCCACAACCGATCAGATGTTGCAGTACGTCACTCAAAATCTATGATAATTGATATGAAACAGTTAACTTTCCCGATCCTGGCTCTACTGGCATTTCTGACCGGCTGCAGCACGACTCCGGACATGGCGAAGCGCGATCCGGCTTATGCTCCGGCGCGGCCGATTCCTGTCCCGGTGCAAAAAAACAGCGGCAGCATCTTTCAGTCGGGAGCAGGTTTGTCCCTGTTTCGGGACAGCCGTGCAAGACGGGTAGGGGATATTCTTACCGTCAAGCTTTCTGAAAAAACCCGAGCCAGCAAGAGCGCAAAAACCAACACATCCAAAAGCAACGAAATAAAAATAGATAACCCCACATTGTTCGGAGCCCAGGTACAGTTCAACGCCCCGCGTGTACTGCCGCTGTCCAGCTACAAGGATAATAATCTGGCCGCAGCGTTGGGTTCCGAGCAACAGTTCGGTGGCGCCGGAGACAGCAGCCAGAGTAACAGCCTGACAGGTAACGTTGCTGTCAGTGTGGTGGAGGTGCTGTCCAACGGCTATCTGGTGGTGCGTGGTGAAAAAACGCTGTCACTGAATCAGGGTAGTGAATACATCCGTGTTGCAGGAATAGTGCGCCCGCAGGATATCGGCCCGGACAACACTGTGCTGTCGAGCAAACTGGCGGATGCCCGCATCAGCTACGGTGGAAATGGTGTTGTTGCTGAATCCAACCGGCGAGGGTGGTTGAGCCGCACGCTGAGCGCCATCTGGCCATTTTGACCACAGATAGAGGGGGGGGGTGGCCACTGTCCACCGCCCCTCTTTTTTTGCACCAAAAAGTTACTTTTTTTTTAATCACTTCTTTATTCGCACAATTCTGGTGCGGTTTCCTCCTCTCTGTGTTGTCAGGACTATCCCAAAGCACTCAATAGTTTTTGATGGAAATCAGCCTGATACCGTCATCCGGCAGATATTTCAGAATA
>JAJRUX010000056.1 GCA_024277575.1 Gammaproteobacteria bacterium
TATGTGTTCTCTCCCAAGGGGGAGATTCTGGTGCTGCCCCGTGGCGCGACTGCGGTGGATTATGCCTACGCCGTTCATACCGATGTCGGAAACGGCTGTGTCGCCGCCAAGATTGATTACCGCCTGATGCCGCTCAATACCCGCCTGCTCAATGGCCAGACCGTAGAGATTATCACCGCCCCCGGCGCCCTGCCCAACCCGGCCTGGCTGGATTATGTAGTCACCGGCAAGGCCCGCTCCACCATCCGGGCCTATCTGAAAGGCCTCCACCATGACGAGGCCGTTGCTCTTGGCCGACGGCTGCTGGATAAAAGCCTGATCCACTACTCCCTCTCTTGCAGCAAGCTTCCTGAAGCCCGGCTGGCCCAGTTGCTGGAAGAGCTGAATCTCTCCTCTCTGGATGAACTGCTGGCGGAGATCGGACTGGGCAAACGGATGGCGCCCATCGTGGCCCGTTCGCTGGCCGAGAAGCTTGCCGAAGGGGAGGAGCTGGCCCCGCCGCTCAGCTCCATTCCTCTTGCCATCAGGGGAACCGAGGGGATGGTTGTGACCTATGCAAAATGTTGTCATCCCATCCCGGGTGATACCATTCTGGGTTTTATAAGCACCGGGCGCGGTATTGTGATTCATACAGAGAACTGCAACAACCTCAATGAGTTCAGGAATGATCCTGATAAATGGATTGATGTTCAGTGGGAGGAGGGTATCGAGGGTGACTTTCCGGTTGAGCTGCGCATGGATGTTGCCAATCAGCGGGGTGTGCTGGCCACGATAGCGGCGGCTATTTCGGCACTGGATGCCAATATCGAAAACGTGGATATGGAAGAGCGGGATGGCCGGCACAGCACCTTGCTGTTTACCATCACCGTCCATGATCGGCGTCATCTGGCAACCATCATGCGCCGTATTCGCCGTATCGAAAATGTGGTGCGTATCATAAGAAAGCAGAGTTAACCAGAGGAGTAGAGGATGGTTCGGGAAGTGATTTTTACTGAAAAGGCGCCTGCGGCCATTGGCACCTATTCGCAGGCGGTCAAGGTTGGCAAGACTGTCTATCTGTCGGGCCAGATCCCCCTGTTGCCGGAGACGATGGAGCTGGTCGAAGGCGATATGGCTGTGCAGATTAGCCGGGTGTTCGATAATCTCCAGGCGGTTACGGAGGCGGCGGGTGGCGGGCTGGCCGATATCGTGAAACTGAACATCTACCTTACCGATCTATCCCATTTCCCGCTGGTCAACGAGGTGATGGCACACTATTTCAAGCAGCCTTATCCCGCACGCGCCGCCGTTGGCGTTGCGGCTCTTCCGAAGGGGGCGGCAGTTGAGATGGATGCGGTGATGGAGCTGGCCTGAAGCGTCAGCAGGGTGATGGGAGCCGGCGACAGAACTGCCCCGCAAGCGGACTCCATTCCGGTCACGGCTCTGAAAGGCGTGGGTGCAAAAATGGCGGAGCGACTTGCTCGCCTTAATATCATAACGGTTCAGGATCTGCTGTTTTATCTTCCTCAGCGTTACCAGAACCGCACCCGGCTGGTTGCCATCGGGGAGCTGATGCCCGGCATGGCGGTTTCTGTCCAGGGGGATGTTCAGCATACCGAAGTCAAGTTTGGCCGACGCCGCATGTTGCTGTCATCCATCAGCGATGGAACCGGCACACTTGTGTTGCGCTTTTTCCATTTTGGCGCCGGCCAGAAGGCATCCCTGGCCAGAGGGACAAAATTGCGCTGTTTCGGTGAGGTGCGCAGCGGGGTAAACAGTCTGGAGATGATTCATCCGGAATACCGCCTGCTGGAGCAGGAGGAGCCGCCTCCGTCAGAGCAGCACCTGACTCCTGTCTATCGTGTTACCGAGGGGCTGCATCAACCGGCCCTGCGTTCATTTGTGGAGCAGGCGCTTGAGTACCTGCACAACGGCGCGGTAACCGAATGGTTGCCTGCCGGGGTTCGGCAGCAGTTCGAGCTGCCGCCGCTGGATGAGGCGCTGGCCTGTGTCCACCACCCCCCTGCAGATGCGCCACTTGATCTGCTTGCCGGGCAATGCCATCCGGCACAGCGGCGTCTGGCCTTCGAGGAGCTGTTGGCGCACCATCTGAGTCTGCGCAAGCTGCGCGCCTCCATGCAGCACCACTCCGCCCCACCGCTGAAGGAGACCTCCCGGCTGACCGGGCAGTTTCTGGCACAGCTGCCGTTCTCCATCACCTCTGCCCAGCAGCGGGTCTGGAACGAGATCCGGCAGGATCTGGCGCGGCCTTTTCCCATGCAGCGGCTGGTTCAGGGTGATGTCGGTTCCGGTAAAACCGTTGTTGCCGTTCTTGCGGCGCTGCAGGCGGTGGAGGCCGGCCATCAGGCGGCAATCATGGCACCGACCGAACTGCTGGCGGAGCAGCATTACATCAACTTCCGCCACTGGCTGACGCCGCTGGGGCTGGAGGTGGCCTGGTTATCGGGCCAGCTCAAGGCATCGGAAAAAAAGGATATGCTTGCCGCGTTGTCCAGCGGACAGGCCCATCTTGCGGTGGGCACCCACGCCCTGTTTCAGGAGCAAGTGGAATTTGACCGGCTTGGTCTGGTAATCATCGATGAGCAACACCGTTTTGGTGTTCACCAACGGCTGGCTCTGCGTGAGAAGGGGAGCTGTGACGGCGGTTACCCTCACCAACTGATCATGACCGCAACACCTATCCCCCGTACCCTGGCCATGACGGCCTACGCAGATCTGGATGTATCGGTTATTGACGAACTTCCTCCGGGACGAACCCCTGTCTCCACGGTAGCGGTGCCGGATAGCCGCCGTGATGAGGTCATCGAGCGGGTGGGCGCGGCCTGCCGCAAAGGCCGCCAGGCCTACTGGGTATGCACCCTTGTTGAAGAGTCCGAGGCACTGGCTGCACAGGCGGCCGAGGATACGGCAGCACTATTGAGCGAAACCCTTCCCGAAATCACCGTGGGATTGGTGCATGGACGCATGAAACCCCAACAGCGCGCCCCGGTGATGAGCGCCTTCAAGGCGGGGGAGATCGATCTGCTGGTGGCGACCACCGTTATCGAGGTTGGAGTGGATGTACCCAACGCCAGCCTGATGATCATAGAAAATCCCGAACGGCTGGGCCTGGCCCAGCTGCATCAGCTGAGGGGACGGGTAGGAAGGGGCAGCCGGGAGAGCAGTTGTGTTTTGATGTATCATGGTTCGCTGAGCGGCGCGGCGCACCAACGACTGGCCGTGTTACGCGAGAGCGGAGACGGTTTTGTCATAGCGCAAAAGGATCTGGAACTGCGCGGCCCGGGCGATGTTCTTGGCACCCGCCAGACAGGCATGTTGCAGTTCCGGGTTGCCGACCTGCAGCGGGACCAGGAGATGCTACCCGATGTGGCGAGAGCCGCCGGGCTGCTGCTGGAGCAATATCCGCAGCATGTGGTGCCGCTGGTAGAGCGCTGGATTGGAGAGCGTAGCCAGTATGGGGGTGTTTGAGCTATGCTTGCCAGCTTTGGGTAAACTTCGGAGTGCCTCGCGCATTAACTATACCTAACAATACCTATATGCTGATAACACATATCGCAAAATGGCGCTCTTCACATCAATTGCGCCCGGGAGATGCTCCGCTTGAAATCCGCCGCTGGCTGCTTGCGCCAGGTTCGCTGACCCGTCTGCTGCAGCAGGCCAGCAATGGAAATTTTCAGGTGCGCTTGTTGAGTCAGGGCTGGGAAACGCCTTTGCCTGATGAGGGAAGACTGCTTGGCATCAGGGCAAAACGTTATGCAATGGTACGGCAGGTGCAGCTGCTCTGTAACGGTGTTCCCTGGGTCTATGCGCGAACGGTCATCCCCCGATCCACGTTAATTGGACCGCAACGGCGCTTTGTTCATCTGGGCAACCGCCCCTTGGGCGCGGTTCTGTTTGCCGATCCGTCCATGCAGCGCAGTGAAGTTCAGGTAACCCGGCTTGAGCCACTGATGAAGCTACACCAGATAGCATCAGCTGAACTGCCGGATACACCGGGAACGATATGGGGTCGCCGCTCGATATTTCGTTTGTCAAACCGCCCGTTGCTGGTCAGTGAACTTTTTTTACCAACGGTTGGCAAATGTCCAAGGAAAAACTAGATAAATGGCATTTTCTGTTGCTACCATAAAAGACCGTTTGCACCAGTATGCTCTGCTGATGCGCCTGGATCGCCCCATCGGCATACTGCTGCTGCTCTGGCCTACGATGTGGGCAGTGGTAATCGCCGGTGAAGGCAAACCGGATCCATTGGTACTGGCTGTCTTTGTGCTGGGGGTTATCGTGATGCGCTCTGCCGGTTGCGTAATCAATGATTACGCCGATCGCAATATCGATCCCTACGTGCAACGCACCCGTAACCGTCCCATTGCCGCTGGCCGGGTTGCTCCTGGTGAAGCATTGAAACTGTTTGTTTTTTTGTGTCTCATCGCCTTTGGTCTGGTGCTGTTACTCAACTGGCAGACTATTTTTCTGTCGTTTGTGGCCGTCGCCCTTGCCGCGCTCTATCCTTTTGCCAAGCGCCATACCCATCTTCCCCAAGTGGTGCTCGGGATGGCTTTTAGCATGGCCATACCCATGGCTTTTGCCGCCCAGACCGGCGAGGTAAATCGCATCGCCTGGCTGTTGTTTCTTGCCAATGTGCTGTGGACCACAGCTTATGACACCATGTATGCCATGGTTGATCGTGAGGATGATTTGAAGATCGGCGTCAAGTCTACGGCGATCCTGTTTGGCGATGTGGATGTCATCATTATCGGTATCATCCAGTCAATGGTATTCCTGGCCCTGTTTCTCGCCGGGGCACTTATTCCCATGGGAGCACTCTATTATATGGGAGTGACGGTGGCGATTGGTCTGGCCCTCTACCAACAGGAGTTAATCAAGGATCGCGTTCCGGATCGATGCTTCCAGGCTTTTCTTAACAATAACTGGTTCGGGCTGGTCATTTTCGCCGGAATCGTGCTGGATTTTTTGTCGCGTTCTGAAATGTGATGTGGAATTGATACGTTATTTGTTCTATTCTCGCTGTCAAACTGTTTTCTGAAGGAATCAAAATGAAAAAATTACTGCCTGCTATTGCTTTCTCCCTGTTGCCGTTCACCGCCTCGGCTGATTTTATCGGTTTCGCAGTCGGCGCTGCCTACTGGAACCCGGATCCCAGTGGGGATATCACTTACATGAATTCAGGCAGTAATGACTTTAGCGATGATCTCAAGCTGGGAGACTCTCAGGAGAATGTGCTCTGGGCGGTAATTGAGCACCCTGTGCCGATGCTACCCAATATCAAGCTGGTAAAGACCACCCTTGGGCTGGAGGGCAGGAATGGCACTTTGAATGCGGACTTTGGTGATGTAAATGCCGGCTTGCCTGGCGTCAATACCGATCTGACCCTGGATCAGATTGATGCCATCTTCTATTATGAGATTCTGGATAACTGGGTGAACCTGGACCTGGGTCTCAATTTCAAGATAATTGATGGCAGTGCCAAGGTTAGCAGACAGCCTTTCTCAACCAAAGAGGATTTTACCGCCACCGTTCCTCTGCTATACGGCAATGCAGTGTTTGAGTTACCGTTTACCGGTTTTTCTGCCGGTCTGGAAGCGTCTCTACTCTCTGTCAACGACAACAGTGTTACTGATATGACCGCCACTGTAGGGTATGAGAGTGATATCGGGCTGGGTGTGCTGGCTGGTCTGCGTCGTCAATCAATTGTTCTCAAGGATACGGGTGATGTGGATCTGGATTTTACCGTGAGTGGTCCGTTTGCTGCCGTTTATTATGATTTTTGAATGATAGCCACTGGTGAGCGGCTGCGGTTTTTGTTCCTTAACAGGCTGTTGAAAAAGCCTCAGGCAAGTGCGGGACAAGGCGAAATTCGGCGAAAAAGCGCAGTTTACATAGAGTATATGAGCATTTTGAGCCGGATTTCAACGCCGGATCGTGCCGCATGAGGCTTTTTCAACAGCCTGTTAACGAACAAACCAGTTTCGCCTGAGGGCGCGAAATACCTTGTTTGCATAGCGATTTGGTTTGATATGCAGTGACCCATTGTAGCGCGCCAGGGCGCGGGTCAGGTTGCCCTTTTCCTTGTCCAGATAGAAGCGCAGGATGGTACACCCCATGCGTAGATTGGTCTGCAGGTGAAACAGATTGTCATCCGGATGGCCAATCTCCTTGAGCCAGAAGGGCATGATCTGCATCAGGCCTTGGGCGCCAGCAGTTGATATTGCCCATCGATCAAAGGCGCTCTCCACCTGAATGACCGCCAGCACCAGTTCGGGGGTGAGTTTGCTGCGGGTGGCTTCCCGGTGCACCGTGCGCAGCAGTTCAAGTCGTTCCAGCGGATCGGGAATGCGCCGTTCCAGCCGTTTTGACATGTCCATCAGCCATACTTCTGCTGCAAATCGGTCATTGAAACTGGTGCTCTCCCGGATCGCTTCTATCAGCCGGCTGCGCAGCTCGGGATCAGCTTCTGTGATGTTGGCCTGGGCGGTGCCATGTAGCAGTAACAGCAGGCCGAAAAAGAGTGCTGATGTGAGCCGAAAAAATGTCATCCAGAGTTCTGTTCTATGCATTGTTTGATAAAATCAATAATGCTGTCCAGTGATATCTGCTGGTTGTCGCTATCGCAACGCCCCTTGTACTCTACTATGTCGGCATCCAGGCTCCGTTCCCCAAGTACCAGCCGGTGCGGAATGCCGATCAGTTCCATATCGGCAAACATCACCCCCGCGCGCTCCTTGCGATCATCGAACAGTACTTCAATGCCGGCTGCTTGCAGTTTGCGGTAGAGCTGTTCTGCAGCGTCGCGCAGACGTTGGGATTTGTGCATGTTCATCGGTAGTAGCGCCACCTGGAAGGGAGCAATCGAAAGCGGCCAGATGATTCCACGCTCATCGTGGTTCTGTTCGATGGCCGCAGCCACCAGACGGGATACGCCGATGCCGTAACAACCCATCTCCAGCGTTTTCTGTTTGCCGTTTTCATCCAGGGCGGTTGCCTTCAGTGCCGCGCTGTATTTGTTTCCCAGCTGAAAGATGTGGCCAACCTCGATGCCTCTCTTGATAATCAGATGGCCTTTTCCATCCGGGCTGGGGTCGCCCTCCAGCACATTGCGCAGATCGGCGGTTTGCGGTTCGGGAAGGTCGCGACCCCAGTTGACCCCGGTCAGGTGTTTCCCATCCTCATTGGCGCCACAAACAAAGTTGGCCAGCTGTGCTGCGCTGTGATCAGCGATCACCGGGATGGAAAGTCCGGTCGGCCCCACCGAACCCGGCCCGGCGCCGGTCGCGGCACGCACCTCCTCCTCATCGGCAAAGACAAGGGGGGAGAGGATCTGCGGCAGCTTCTCCGCCTTGATAACATTCAGCTCGTGATCGCCGCGCAGAACCAGAGCGACAATGCCGCCCTCTTTACCCTTCACCAGCAGTGTCTTGATCATCCGGGAGGGTGCTATCTTGAGAAAGTCACTGACCTCATCGATGGTGTGCTGTGACGGGGTATCTACAGAACTCATGGTCTGGGCCGGCGCCGGGCGCGGCTCTTCCGGAGGTAATGCTTCCGCCAGCTCCACATTGGCGGCGTAGTCGCTGCTGTCGCTGAAGGCAATCGCGTCCTCACCGGATGAGGCCAGCACATGAAACTCGTGGGAAGCTCTGCCGCCGATGGAGCCGGTATCGGCCAGCACGGCACGAAAATCCAGTCCCAAGCGACTGAAAATGCGTGTATAGGTGTCGTACATCGTCTGGTAGGTCTGCTCCAGCGAGCCGGTATCCAGATGAAATGAGTAGGCATCCTTCATCAAAAACTCGCGGGCGCGCATTACACCGAAACGGGGGCGGACTTCATCGCGGAATTTGGTCTGGATCTGGTAGAAATTGGCGGGGAGCTGTTTGTAGCTCTGAATCTCCCGGCGCACCAGATCGGTAATTACCTCTTCGTGGGTCGGCCCGAAACAGAACTCCCGCTGATGACGGTCAGTCAGGCGCAGCAGCTCAGGCCCGTACTGCTCCCAGCGCCCGGACTCCTGCCACAGCTCGGCGGGTTGCACGGCGGGCATCAGCAGCTCCTGTGCTCCGGCCCGATCCATCTCTTCCCGTACAATATTTTCAATTTTGCGCAGCACTCGCAGACCGAGCGGCAGCCAGGTATATAAACCCGATGCCAGGCGGCGGATCATGCCGGCGCGCAGCATCAGCTGGTGGCTGACAATTTCGGCATCGGCAGGAGTCTCTTTCAGGGTGGAGAGCAGGAGTTGGGAGGTACGCATGGGCGAAAAATTTCCTGTTGACTATAAGATGTTGGGATTCTATCCGGCTAGAGGGTTGGGAGTAAATATTACAACCGGAACAGTTCCAATCAGGTCGTTGGCACCGGATCTTCTTTCTTCCTTTCTGGTGGGAGTGTCTCCGGTCCAAGGAGTACGGCAAACCAGCGGGTATCATCCCGGCTTTCAAGAGCGATTTTCAGGATCATGGTCAATGGAACGGACAGCACCATGCCAACCGGTCCCAGCACCCATCCCCAGAACAAAAGGGAAAGAAATACCACTAGTGTAGACAGCCCCATCCCCCGCCCCATAATTTTTGGCTCGATAATACTGCCGACCACGATATTGACTACCAGGTAGCCCGCGGCCGTCGCCGCAGCTGTCCCAGCCCCCAACTGGATAAAAGCCATCATTATCGCCGGAACCGCTGCAATAATAGAGCCGATATTGGGAACATAATTAAGCAGGAACGCCAGCATGCCCCACAATAATGGGTACTCGACTCCGAGCAGTGTGAGCCATCCAGCGATAGTGGCTCCTGTTGCCAGACTTATCCAGGTCTTCAGTGACATATAACGCTGGATGTTGTGAATGAACTGCTCGAAGTGTTCCAGTGAATCTCCGGGGTTGGTTAGGGCAGCGTGCAGCTTGCGTGGAAAACTGGAGGCTTCAAGCAGGATAAATACCACGGTGAGCAGAATCATGAATGCGTTGGTAAGCACGCCACCCAGACCACTGAGCATGTTCCCCACCAGTTTCATGGCCGCACCGGGATCCAGAATCTGCTCCACTGGCAGACTGTGGAAATCGAGTCCTTTGCTCTCCAGCCAACCCAACAGTCCGGCGGTCTCCTGTCTCAAGCGTGTCTCATACAGAGGTAGATCGCGATAGAAGTCGTTGATGGAGGAACCCACCAGTGTAGCGGTCACCAAGGCAAGAATGATGATGGCCGCGATAACAACCAGCAGCGCGAGAAAAGTTGGCAATCCCTTGCGTTCCAGCCAGAACAGAGGTGGGGCACAGATGATGGCGATGAAGCCGGACAGCAGAAACGGTACCAGTATCGGTGCCGCCGCTTTCATACCGGCGATAACGATGACTACAGCTGCCGCCGTTAACAGGATGCGGAGGATTCCTGCTTGGGTATCCTGTTCGCTCATTATAAAAATGTGGTGCCGTTCCAGCCCCACATGTGACGGGCAGCATTGGTAAACTCGATATAGATTCGTTCCTTTGGAACGTGGATCTCCTGTTCCAGCAAGGAGCAGAGTGTTTCACTCAAAGCGGGAACTTTTTGCTCGGGAAGTGCGATACTTTTCAGTTCAATATAGGCCAATGGAGCATTGCTACCGGCAAACAGCATTGCAGCTACTGGCTCAAGCGAGACCATGACATACTGCTCGGATTTGCCAAGTTGCTCTGCAACCAGTCCAGTGGCTTTGGTTAGCAGCTGTTTGCCTGCCTGTTCCGGAACAGGCTGATTGGTTCGAATGATCAGGTAGGGCATAGGGTTCCATAAGTTAGTCGAATCGAACAGATTTTACCGTACCCCGGGAACAATTGACATTACCGCTAACAGACGGTTCAAAGCCGGGCGGGATTGATGTACCATAACCGGTTTTACTGGCCGGTCACTTTGGTCCGGCAGTATATTTCGCGGAAAAGCCAATCTGTTTTTCGCGAATGGCTATACCATCACTGCATCAGAAACTGGAGAACAAAGATGCCGCTACGTTTGGCAGTGCCGAAAGAGGTTACCCCGGGAGAGCGTCGTGTTGCAATGGAACCGAGCGTTGTTGCCCGCCTGATTAAAATGGGTGTTGAAGTAACCATGCAGAAGGGCGCAGGTCTGTCCGCCCACTTCACCGATGATGATTTTGCCGATGTGAAAATAGTCGCGACCGCTGCGACCCTGTATAAAAATGCCGACCTGGTTTTCAAGGTTCAGCCGCCCACACTCAAGGAGCTGGATGCCATCAGGGAAGGGGCTGTGATTGTTGGTTTTATGGCGCCCGGCAAGAATCCTGAAATAACCCAAAAAATGTGTGAAAAGAACATCACCAGTCTGGCGATGGAACTGGTGCCGCGCATCAGCCGCGCGCAGTCCATGGATGCACTTTCATCCCAGGCGGCGATTGCCGGATACAAAGGCGCATTGATGGGAGCCGACCTTGCCAGTGTATTCTTTCCCATGCTGACTACCGCAGCGGGAACCATTCGTCCGGCCAAGGTGCTGGTGATTGGCGCAGGTGTTGCCGGTCTACAGGCCATTGCTACCGCCAAACGGCTGGGGGCAATCGTGGAGGCCTATGATGTACGCTCTGCTACCAAGGAGCAGTGCGAATCTCTCGGAGCCAAGTTCATTGACACCGGCGTCAAGGCCGAGGGGGAAGGGGGCTATGCGCGGGAGCTTACCGCGGAGGAGAAACAGCAGCAACAGGATGTGCTGGCAGACCATATTGCGATATCGGACGTGGTGATAACCACTGCTGCAATCCCCGGCAAACCCTCACCGCGAATTATCACCAAAGAGATGGTAGCCCGGATGAAGACCGGCGCCGTGGTTGTGGACCTGGCCGCAGAAGGCGGCGGCAACTGCGAGCTTACCGAACCCGGCAAGACTGTCGAGTTTGAAAAGCGGGTGATTATTCACGGGCCGCTGAATGTTCCCAGTCAGACACCGGTGCATGCCAGCGAGATGTACGCCAAGAATCTGTTTAACCTGATTTCTCCCTTTATCAAGGAGGGTGAGTTGGTGCTTGACTGGGATGATGAGGTTATTCAAAAAAGCGCCTTGACCCACGGTGGTGAAGTAAAAAGTGAGCTTTATCGCCGGCCACTGGAGGATAAGAAATGATTGAGGGATTTACCGCACTTTATATTTTCATGCTGGCGGCCTTCACCGGTTATGAGGTGATCAGCCGGGTGCCGGTGATATTGCATACTCCCCTGATGTCCGGTTCCAACTTTATCCACGGTATCGTGCTGGTTGGGGCAATGGTCTCTCTGGGACATGCTGAAACAGGTCTGCAAATGCTGATTGGTTTTGTAGCCGTCATCCTGGCTGCCGGTAATGCGGTAGGGGGCTATGTGGCCACCGAACGCATGCTGGAGATGTTTGACAGAAGCAAAAGCAAGGGAGGCGCCTAAGTGAGCAGCGTTATCGAGATCGTCTATTTTGCCGCAGCTGTCATTTTCATACTTGGTCTGAAAAAGATGAGTTCGCCGGTCACGGCGCGGGCCGGCATCGTCTGGGCCGGTTATGCAATGGTTGCCGCGACAGCGGTTACTTTCTTCGCTCCGGCTGTCTATAGCCACGGCTTTTTCAACCTGCTGCTGATTGTGATTGCCATCGGCATAGGTTCCTATCTTGCCTATAAAAGTGCCAAAAGCGTCGAGATGACCAACATGCCGCAGATGATTGCCATCTATAACGGCATGGGTGGCGGTGCCGCGGGAGCCATTGCTGCGGTGGAGTTGGTAAGGCTTGCCGACGGGCATGACATCGGGAGCGGAACCGTTCAGGTGCTGGCAGTGCTTGGCGCACTCATTGGTGCGGTAGCCTTTTCGGGCTCCGCCGTGGCCTATGCCAAACTGCAGGGGCTGATGAACAAGACCCTGAGGCTGCCATCTCATCAGGCGCTGAATATCGCCCTGTTCGCGGTTACGGTGCTGTTTGGGGCTGTATTGGCATTCAGTGGAGAGGTTGGAGGTTTCACCATATTCATTTTCTTCGTCTGTGCGCTGGCGCTGGGAATCATGGTTACCCTGCCCATCGGCGGTGCCGACATGCCGGTGGTCATATCCCTGTTCAATGCGCTCACCGGTCTGGCTGTGGCATTTGAGGGGTTTGTACTGGGAAATGCGGCGATGATCATTGCCGGTACGGTTGTGGGTTCATCCGGAACCCTGCTGACCCAGTTGATGGCCAAGGCGATGAATCGTCCCATCTCCAATATCCTGTTCAGCAGCTTTGGCAGCGATGGCGGGGCAGCGGAGGAAGAGGACATTGCCGGAACCATGAAAGAGATCGAGGCCAGCGATGCAGCGGTAACCATGGCCTATGCAGAGAAGGTCATTATCGTTCCCGGATACGGCATGGCGGTTGCCCAGGCGCAGCACAAACTGGCCGAGCTGGTCCAATTGCTGGAGGATCGCGGGGTTACCGTGAAATTTGCCATCCACCCTGTTGCCGGACGGATGCCCGGACATATGAACGTGCTGCTGGCCGAGGCCGGGATTGACTACGACAAGATTTATGATCTTGACGAAATCAATCCCGAGTTTCCTACTGCCGATGTGGCGCTGGTGATTGGCGCCAATGATGTGGTCAACCCGGTGGCCCGCACCAACCCTGACAGCCCGATTTACGGAATGCCCATTCTGGATGCGGACAAGGCGAGAAACTGTATCGTGATCAAGCGAGGCAAGGGTTCGGGTTTCTCCGGCATAGAGAACCATCTGTTTTATGCTGACAACACCCGCATGCTTTATGGTGATGCACAGAAGGCCATAGGAGAGTTGATTGCCGGAGTCAAGCAGCTTTGATGCCCTGAGGTGGCATGGAACATGCCACCAATCTGGAGTGACTATAAATTGCTTGACCTCTAGGGGCTTTAACAGTAGCGTATTCGGTATAAAAACGAGTCTGGCTGAAGCCGCCCGTTCGAGACGGGCGGTTTTTATTCGGGAGATGGATTAAGTGGAATTAAGCGGTGCCGAAATCCTCGTTCAGTTTCTGAAAGATGAGGGTGTCGAGTATGTGTTTGGCTATCCTGGTGGTAGCGTTCTGCACATATATGATGAACTGTACAAACAGGAAGAGATTAAACATATCCTGGTTCGTCATGAACAGGCGGCGGCACATGCCGCGGATGGTTATGCCCGCACCTCCGGCAAGCCTGGCGTGGTGCTGGTTACCTCCGGGCCGGGCGTAACCAACGCGGTCACCGGTATTGCAACCGCCTACATGGACTCTATTCCCATGGTGGTTATTACCGGCCAGGTTCCAACGGCAGTGATAGGCAGCGATGCCTTTCAGGAGGTGGACACCGTTGGTATTACCCGCCCCTGCTCCAAGCACAATTTTCTGGTCAAGGATGCGCGGGATATTGCCAGCACACTAAAAAAGGCATTTCACCTGGCCACCACCGGCCGCCCCGGTCCGGTGGTAGTGGATATTCCCAAGGATGTGACCGATCCCAATGTCAAGGTGCCCTACAGCTATCCTGAAACCATCTCCATGCGCTCCTACAATCCGAAGGTGAAGGGAAACGCCCGTCAAATCCGCCGGGCAGTGCAGCTTATCCTGTCGGCGAAACGCCCGATTGTCTATTCCGGTGGAGGGATTATTCTCAGTGGAGCCGCCAACTCGCTTACTGAATTAACCCGTATGCTCAATATCCCGATTACCAGCACCCTGATGGGGCTGGGTGGATACCCGGCCACGGATCGGCAATTTCTTGGCATGCTGGGTATGCATGGAACCTATGAAGCCAACATGGCGATGCACGAGTGCGATGTACTGATCGCTATCGGCGCCCGTTTTGATGACCGGGTTACCGGCAAGATTGAACAGTTTTGTCCTGATGCCAAAATCATTCATATTGATATCGATCCGGCCTCCATATCAAAAACAGTCAAGGTGGATGTTCCAATCGTCGGTGATGTGGACAGCGTCCTTACCGAAATCCTGCAACTGTTGCGGAGTACCGGATCGGAGCTGAATCAGGCTGAACTGGAGCAGTGGTGGGGGCTGATTGACAAGTGGCGCGCCACTGACTGTCTTGCGTATGACCATGACAGTGATTTGATCAAGCCTCAATATGTGGTTGAAAAGCTGTGGGAGATAACCGGTGGCGATGCCTTTGTCAGCACCGATGTCGGGCAACATCAGATGTGGGCGGCGCAGTTTTACAGATTCGACAAGCCAAACCGCTTTGTCACCTCTGGCGGGCTGGGCACCATGGGTTTCGGCCTTCCTGCAGCGATGGGGATACAGTTTGCCAATCCTGATTCCAATGTGGCCTGTATTACCGGCGAGGGCAGTATCCAGATGTGTATTCAGGAGCTGTCAACCTGCTTTCAATACATGCTGCCACTGAAAATAGTCAATCTCAACAACCGTTATCTGGGTATGGTCCGGCAATGGCAGGAGTTCTTTTATGGCAGCCGCTACTCTCACTCCTATATGGATGCGCTGCCGGACTTTGTAAAGCTGGCGGAATCCTACGGCCATGTCGGAATTAGCATAGAGAAGCCGGCAGATGTTGAAGGCGCGCTGAAAGAGGCGTTTGCGTTGAAAGATCGGCTGGTATTTCTCGACTTCATTACCGACCAGACAGAAAATGTATATCCGATGATTGCGGCAGGAAAGGCACACCACGAGATGGAAATGTCGCCCAAGAGTGTATTGATTTAGCCATGCGTCACATTATCTCCATACTGATTGAAAACGAGGCGGGCGCACTCTCCCGGGTTGCCGGGCTTTTTTCGGCCCGTGGCTACAACATCGAGTCCCTCAGCGTGGCGCCTACCGAAGATGCCAGTTTGTCGCGCATGACACTGGTAACACGGGGTTCGGAGGAGATCGTCGAGCAGATTACCAAGCAGCTCAACAAGCTGGTGGATGTGGTCAAGCTGCTGGATTTGACCGAGGGCGCGCATATCGAGCGTGAAATGATGCTGATCAAGGTGCGGGCCTCCAACGGTGACGAGCGGGAAGAGGTCAAGCGGTTATCCGATATTTTTCGCGGCAATATCATTGATGTCAGCCGAACCAGTTATGTCATTGAACTGACCGGAGACTGCAGCAAGCTGGACTCCTTTATTCAGGCCTTGGGAGAGATCACCATACTGGAAACAGTTCGTTGCGGCTCAATGGGTATTGCGCGGGGCGAAAA
>JAJRUX010000057.1 GCA_024277575.1 Gammaproteobacteria bacterium
ACCGGCCGCCGCATCCCCATCATCGTGGACGACTATGTGGACCCGGAGTTCGGCACCGGCTGCGTCAAGATCACCCCGGCCCACGACTTCAACGACTACGCCGTCTGGCAGCGCCACCGCGACAGCAGCGAGATGATGGCCCTGCCCGATGGCGGGCTGATCAACATCTTCGACAGCAGCGCCCGCATCATCGCCGGTGGCGCTCCGCACGCCGGGCTGATTCCGGAGCGCTACCGGGGGCTGGATCGCTACGCGGCGCGCAAGCAGATCGTCGCCGATCTCGAAAGCCGGGGGCTGCTGGAGAAGATCGAGGATCACAAGCTGATGGTGCCGCGGGGGGATCGTTCAGGCGCGGTGATCGAACCGTTCCTCACCGATCAGTGGTATGTAAAGGTGGCGCCACTGGCCAGACCGGCCATCGAGGCGGTGGAGACGGGCGACATCCGCTTCGTGCCGGACAACTGGAAGAACACCTATTTCGAATGGATGCGCAACATCGAGGACTGGTGCATCTCGCGCCAGCTCTGGTGGGGCCACCGTATCCCCGCCTGGTACGATGACCAGGGCAGTATCTACGTGGGCCGCAGCGAACAGGAGGTGCGCGACCGGCACGGTTTCGGGCCGGAAGTGGCACTGCGCCAGGACGAGGATGTACTGGATACCTGGTTCTCCTCCGCCCTGTGGCCCTTCTCCACCCTCGGCTGGCCGCACGATACACCTGAAGTGAACACTTACTATCCTACCAGCGTGCTGGTCACCGGCTTCGACATCATCTTCTTCTGGGTGGCGCGGATGATCATGATGGGGCTCAAGTTCATGGACGACGTGCCGTTCCGCGAGGTCTACATCACCGGCCTGATCCGCGACTCCCACGGCCAGAAGATGTCCAAGTCCAAGGGCAACGTGCTCGATCCCATCGACCTGATCGACGGTATCGGGCCGGACGATCTGGTGCAGAAGCGCACCGCCGGCATGATGCAGCCCCACCTGAAGGAGAAGATCGAACGGCAGACCCGCAAGGAGTTCCCCAACGGCATCCCCGCCTACGGCACCGATGCGCTGCGCTTCACCTTCGCGGCGCTGGCCTCCACCGGGCGCGACATCAACTTCGACTTCGGCCGCACCGAAGGCTACCGCAACTTCTGCAACAAGATCTGGAACGCAGCCCGCTATGTGCTCATGAACACAGAGGGGGAGGATTGCGGCCAGAGCGGCGGCGATATCGAGCTGTCGCTGGCCGATCGCTGGATCATCTCCCGGCTGCAGCGCACCGAACAGCAGGTGGCGGAGGCCATTGACAGCTACCGTTTCGACCTCATGGCCCAGGCCATCCACGAGTTCACCTGGAACGAGTATTGTGACTGGTACCTGGAGCTGTGCAAACCGGTTCTGATGCCAGATAACAGCTCCGAAGCCCAGCGCCGCGGCACCCGCCGCACCCTGGTGCGGGTACTGGAGACCCTGTTGCGGCTGATCCACCCGGTAATGCCGTTCATCACCGAGGAGATCTGGCAACGGGTCGCCCCGCTGGCCGGAAAGCAGGGCCAGACCCTCATGCTGCAGCCCTTCCCCGTCGCGGACAGCGGCAAGATCGATGCGTCCGCCGAGAGCGAGATGCAGTGGGTGATGGGCTTCATCCTCGGGGTGCGCCGCATCCGCGGCGAGATGAACATCCCCCCCGGCAGACCCCTGCCGGTGCTGCTGCAGAACGGCTCGGCGCAGGACATGGCCTGGCTGGACGCCCATGAACTCTACATCACCACCCTGGCGCGCACCGAATCCATCCGCTGGCTGGAGGAGTCTGAAGCGGCACCGGAGTCCGCCATTGCGCTGGTGGGCCAGATGCGGGTTTTGATCCCCATGGCCGGACTCATCGACAAGGATGCCGAACTGGCCCGGCTGGGCAAGGAGATCGACAAGCTGCACAAGGAGCTGCAGCGGGGCGAGGCCAAGCTGGAGAACAGGAATTTCGTGGAGCGGGCGCCCGAGGCAGTGGTGGAGAAAGAGCGCGCCCGGATGGCGGAGCTGCGCAGCTCCCTGGATCAGCTGGAGGCGCAGCAAAAGCGGATAGAGGGACTATAATGAGAAGTTGCCCCTTTCCGCGGGGCGCACTCTTTGTTACATTGTGCGACTTACCTTTTTAGTTAATTAGAGGCATCTAACGTGCTGGAGTTTGTTCAGGCAGGTGGCTGGTTGATGCTGCCGATTATATTGTGTTCCATCCTTGCAGTGGCCATCATCGGTGAGCGGTTCTGGAGTTTGCGCAAGAGCCGGATCGTGCCCGATGGGCTGGTGGAGCTGGTCCAGCAGTGGCACAGGAACGGCCAGTTGACCGCAGCGAGAATCGATGAGATTCGTAATGGCTCTCCGCTCGGAAAGGTGCTGGCGGCCGGTCTGGTGAATCTGGATCACAGCCGCGAAATAATGAAGGAGTCCATCGAGGACACCGGCCGGCAGGTGGTGGCGGGTCTTGAGCGGTTCCTGAATGCACTGGGTACCATTGCCTCCATCACTCCCCTGCTGGGGCTGCTTGGTACGGTGATCGGCATGATCAAGGTGTTCGCCACCATTACCACCCAGGGGGTGGGTGACCCGGGAACCCTGGCGGGTGGAATTTCCGAGGCCCTCATCACCACCGCCGCCGGCCTGTCGGTGGCCATTCCCAGTCTGATGTTCTACCGTTTCTTCCGCCGCCGGGTGGATGAGCTGGTGCTGAACATGGAGGAGGAGTCTCTCAAGCTGGTTGAGGTCATTCATGGCGAACGGGAGCCGGATCGCACCAGCGAGGCTGCCTGATGAACCTCCGTCCCAATCGCACCACCGAGGAGCTGGAGATCAATCTGACACCACTGATCGATGTGGTGTTCCTGCTACTGATCTTCTTCATGGTTTCGACCACCTTCACCCGTGAATCCGAGGTGACCGTCGAACTGCCTGAAGCCAGCGGCAAGGTGCTGGAGACCAAACCCCAGGTGGTCGAGATCAGTATCGATGCCCAGGGACACTACTTTATCAATCGTCGTGGGGTGATCAATACCCAGCTGAATACGCTGAAGCGCGCCATCAAGAAAGCGGCGGCGGGTTCTACAGAGCCGCAGCTGATTATCAGTGCTGATCGCAAAACACCTCATGAGTTTGTCATTCGGGCCATGGATGCTGCACGCCAACTCAACTTTACCCATCTCACTTTTGCCACCCGGCGACCCAGAAAAGAGTAATCACCAGCAATATCCCGGCAGGATGTCTCAACGGCAAATGGCAGGCCCTCATCGAGAGAGGCAATGCCGAGCCGGGTAACTTTTCCTACTCCCAGACGGGTTGAATATACAAATGACAGGCTATAGTGTGCTGATTTGCGGATGGCGTTATGATGTCTGGCCGTGAATCAGTATGTTACGGTTGGATGTCGCACAATCACCCTACGGATTGGTAACTGGATGTCAACACAAGTCGAACAGAGTCAGTCAGTCAGCGGCTGGGAAACTTACCGCCGTTTATTGCGGTATGTTTTTGCTTACAAGGGAATATTTTTTCTTGCTCTTGCCGGAATGGCGATTGCGGCAGCTACCGAAACCGGTTTTGCTGCCTTGATGAAACCGCTGCTGGATGGCACATTTGTGGAGAAGGATCCGGATGTTATCCGAATCATTCCGTTTGCTCTGCTGGGTATTGCCGTGATGCGGGGTGTTGCCGGTTTTGCTGCCTCTTTTGGTATGAGCTGGGTAGCGCGTAATGTAATTCGTGATCTGCGTGGTCAGATGTTCCAGCAGATGTTGCGCAAGCCAATCAGCTATTTTGATTCGATAGCCGCGGGCCAGCTGATCTCCAAGCTGATTTATGATGTAGAGCAGGTAGCCAGCGCCAGCACCCAGGTGGTAACGGTGCTGGTGCGGGATGTGCTCACCATGATTGGCCTGTTGGGCTGGATGTTGTATCTGAGCGCGCCACTGGTACTGGTGTTTGCCATCATTGGCCCCATCGTGGTGTTGACAGTACGGTTTGCCGGTAAACGTTTTCGTTTGCTAAGCCGACGGGTTCAGGCTTCGATGGGCAATGTGAGCAGTGCGGCGAATGAGGCGGTACAGGGACAGAGGGTTATCAAGATCTTCCGCGGCGAGGAGTATGAAAACCGGCACTTTCAATCGGTCAATGAATATAATCGGCGTCAGAACTTGAAACATGATGCCACCAAGATTATCAATGTATCGGTGGTTGAGTTTCTGGTGGCGGTGGCGATCTCCGTTATCGTCTATATCACCACGTTGCCGGGAATGCTGGAAGATATTACGGCAGGGACCTTTATGTCCTTTATTGCTGCAATGTCGCTGTTGGTGCAGCCGGTCAAGCGCCTTACCACGGTGAATGCTGCGTTGCAAAAAGGTATTGTTGCGTCACAAAGTATTTTTGCCCTGCTGGATGCTACTCCGGAAAAAGATACTGGTGTCCGGCATCTGGAACGGGTGCGGGGAGAGGTGGAATTCCGCAACGTATCTTTTGCCTACCCGAGCAGTAAGGGTCCGGTGCTGAAGGATATCTCCTTCCATACCAGAGAGGGAGAGATGATTGCACTGGTGGGCCGTTCCGGCAGCGGCAAATCAACGCTGGTAAGTCTGTTGCCACGGTTTTACGATCCGGACAGCGGCACCATTCTTGTGGATGGGCATGATATTCATGACTGTACCCTTGCTTCGGTGCGGGACCAGATAGCTCTGGTAAGCCAGGATGTCACCTTGTTCAATGACACCGTTGCAAAAAATATTGCTTACAGCTGCTTGGGTGAGGTTGGTGAGAAAGAGATCCTTGCTGCTGCCGAAGCGGCTCATGCCATGGAGTTTATCAACCAGCTGCCGCAGGGGATAGAGACAAACATAGGCGAAAATGGCGGGTTGCTCTCGGGTGGGCAGCGGCAGCGTATTGCTATCGCCCGGGCATTTCTGAAAGATGCCCCGATCCTGATCCTCGATGAGGCCACTTCAGCGCTGGACAGTGAAACCGAGCAGCACATCCAGGTGGCGCTGGACAGGCTGATGCAGAATCGAACCACGCTGGTTATTGCCCACCGTCTTTCCACCATTGAGCGGGCGGACACTATCGTTGTGATGGATGCCGGCGCAATTGTTGAGCAAGGCACCCATTCTGGGCTGCTGGCGCGTGGAGGGTACTACGCGAGGCTTTACCGCATGCAGTTCAAGGAGTCGGAACAGTAGTGAAGCAGGTGAATCAGCTCTGGTATGGCGACAGAATACTGGCTCTGCCGCTGGTTCCCGTTTCCTGGTTGTTTCGAGCTCTGGCAGTGCTGCGCCGACAGGCTTACCGCAGCGGCGTGTTTGCCAGCCACCGGACTGCCCGGCCGGTGATCGTAGTGGGAAATCTGACCGTCGGTGGCAGCGGCAAGACACCGTTTGTGATCTGGCTGGCGGCACAGCTGCACGCTGCCGGTTACTGGCCCGGCATCGTCAGCCGTGGTTATGGTGGAAAGGCTCGCCGCTGGCCGCAGCAGGTTCGCCCCGACAGCGATACCTCGGTGGTTGGTGATGAAGCGGTACTGATTGCGCGCCGCACCGGCTGCCCCATGGCGGTGGGCCCGGATCGGGTGGCCGCCTGCCGCGCCCTGCTGAAGTACCATGACTGTGATGTCATTATTTCAGATGATGGTTTGCAGCACTATGCTCTGCAGCGTGATCTGGAGATTGTGATTATTGATGGAACTCGCCGTTTCGGTAACGGTTTTTGTCTGCCGGCAGGGCCGTTGAGAGAACCCCCCTCCCGGCTGAAAACGGTTGATCTGGTAGTACTCAACGGCGGTTTTCCGCGTTCTGGTGAAACGCTTATGCAGCTGGAGGGGAATACCCTGTGCAATCCAGCCGAACCCACCCGGTGCCAGCCGTTGTCATCCCTGCAGGGAAAAGCTGTACATGCCATTGCCGGCATTGGGAATCCCGGCCGTTTTTTTGTGCGCCTGCGGGAGGCCGGTTTGCAGGTAGAAGAGCACCCCTTTCCGGATCACCACCGATTCACCGCGCAGGATCTGGTGTTCAATGATGACAAGCCAGTGGTGATGACTGAGAAAGACGCGGTAAAATGCCAGCAGTTCGCCATGTCGCACCACTGGTACCTGCCGGTAACCGCTCGGCTGGAAAACGGCTTCGCGGCCCATCTGCTGCAACTGTTAAAGAGGAAGATTCATGGATAGCAAACTGCTCGATATTCTGGCCTGCCCAATCTGCAAGGGGCCGTTGATCTATCAAAAGAAAACCGGAGAGCTGATCTGCAAGGTGGACCGTCTTGCATTCCCGATCAAAGACGATATTCCTGTGATGCTGGAGGCGGAGGCCCGCCAACTCGCGCCGGAAGAAGAGATTAACTGACAGGTGGAATTCCTCGTCATCATTCCGGCCCGCTACGCTTCAGAGCGCCTGCCGGGCAAGCCGCTGCGGGAGATTGCTGGGAAAACCATGATTCAGCACGTCTATGAGCGGGCCATGGCCAGTGGAGCGACAGGCGTTGTGGTTGCCACGGATGATGAGCGAATCGAAAAAACCGTAAAATCATTTGGCGGTGATGTGTGCATGACTGCAGCCACACACCGCTCTGGCAGTGAGCGACTGGCAGAGGTGGTGGCCTTGCGGGGCTATCCCGATGACCAGATTATTGTCAATCTGCAGGGGGATGAGCCATTGATGCCGCCGGAGCTGATCCATCAGGTAGCGCAGGATCTGTACAGCAACCGGGAAGCTGACCTGGCCACGCTCTGTTCCCGGATCCATAGTGCGGCGGGACTGTTTGATCCCCATGCTGTCAAGGTGGTACTCGATGCCGCTGGCTACGCCCTCTATTTCAGTCGTGCTCCAATCCCCTGGGATCGGGATGCCTTTGCCATAACAACCGAACAGCTGCCGGAAAACAGTGAATACTACCGCCATATCGGCCTCTATGCTTATCGTGCTGGCTATCTTGCACTTTTTGCTGCCCTCCCCTCCAGCCCCCTGGAGAGACTGGAATCGCTGGAGCAGCTAAGGGTTTTGTGGCATGGAGGGCGTATTCACGTGGCAGAGGCGGAATGTTCGCCGGGGCACGGTGTAGATACCCTGGCCGATCTTGAGAAGGCTGCTAAACTGTTGGGAGAAGCGGGTTTTTCTTGATCGTCGGGAACCCAGCCTTTAGAATGGTATCTATAATTACTATTAAAGTTGGCAGGAAACGGGCCTTTGAGTTGAGGGTGCGGTTTCTTCAAGAATTTCCAGCATCACCGTTATCGCATTTACTGACGCAGGAAGCGGGCTATGCATTGCCATCGGCACTGTATTGTTCTGCGCTGCCTAAAAACCAATCCCCCCGGAAGGGGATTGGGTAGCGATAGCTAACCAGGACAGAACATGACATTGCGCTTACTTTTTCTACCCCCACTGGCTCTGGCCTTCCTGCTCTCCTCGTGCAGCTGGGTGGACAAGGGAGTGGGCGGCAATATTCCGCCGCGTAGTGCAGATGACTCTTTTGTGGTGAATGAAGGGGGTACGTTGGAGCTGCTTACCTATGATGAGGGCGTGCTGGGTAATGACGAGGATGGAGGCAACCGCCAGTTGACCGCCAGGCTGGTAGAGGGCAAGGGGCCGAAATATGCGGCAGCGGATGGTTTCACCTTCAACTCCGATGGCACCTTCACCTATATTCACAATGGTGACGAACCGCCGGAAGCGGTCAAGGTAAACGACGAGACCGTCCGCCACTGTGATTTTTTCACCTATATCGCCAATGACGGGATCGACGATGGTGAACCCAAGGATGTCTGTATCGACATCACCCCGGTAAACGATGTTCCCAGGATTATCGACCAGCGTACCATCTCCACCGACGAAGACACACCGGTCACGATTACGGCGGCCAATCTCCTCATCGAGGATCCGGACACACCGGCAGACCAGCTTCAGGTGATTCTGCAAAGCGGTGACCACTACCAGTTGGAGCAGAACACCATCCACCCGGCCAGCAACTTCAACGGTGATTTGTCGGTAGAACTGACTGTAAGTGATGGCAAGGCCGTCAGCGATCCCTTTACGGTTACTGTCAACGTGATTTCAGTCAATGATCCAACCGTGATCACCCAGAAAGTGGTACCCATCGTCATGGATGAAGACACCACCCGCCAGATCACCTTCGATGATCTCGATGTGACCGATCCCGACAACGTCTATCCCGACGACTTCACCCTGAAGGTAAAGAACGGCAATTTCTACAGCGTGGAGCCGGACAACAAGATTCGACCGGCGCTGAACAGAAACATCGACAACCTGCTCGGTGAGGAGAGCCTCGAAGACGGGTTGCTGAATGTGGTCGTGGATCTCACCGACAAGGATGGCCAGACCTCCGGCGTCACCCTGAAAGTGCGGGTGGAACCGGTCAATGATGCACCGGTAGCCCAAGGCAGCACCATCGAGGTGGATGAAGGAGGGGTCTTCGAAGCATCGGCGCCGGGCCTGCTCAATGCCGACAAGGCCAGTGACGTGGATGGGGATGACCCGACCGTTGATACCACACCCGTTACACCGCCCCAGCACGGCTCCCTGACCCTGAATGCCGATGGCTCATGGAGATATGAACATGATGGCAGCGAGACTCTCAGCGACAGCTTTACCTACAGGATTACGGACGGAAATGGTGGTAGTGACACGGCGACAGTGACCATTACTGTAAAACCTGTCAATGATGCGCCCACCATCGAGGGGGTCCCGGCAACGGTTGTGAATGAAGATGTTTTTTATAGTTTCGTTCCCACGGCAGCGGATGTTGATCCTGGAGACAATCTGACTTTTTCTATCACCAATAAACCAGGCTGGGCTGATTTTGATTCTGCAACCGGCACCTTGAGTGGCACGCCGGCTAACGCCGATGTAGGAACCACCAGCGGAATAGTGATTACGGTGACCGATTCAGCCACGCCACCTGCCTCGGCATCGTTACCTCCCTTTGATCTGACCGTGGTCAACGTCAACGATGCCCCGACGATCAGCGGTGTGCCGGCAGACACCGTGGCGGAGGATACCCCTTATCTTTTCACCCCAATAGCATCGGACATCGATCCCGGGGATACACTGGTGTTCTCCATTGCCAATAAGCCAGGGTGGGCTGCCTTTGATCCAGCGACTGGCACCTTGAGTGGTACGCCAACCAATGCTGATGTTGGAACCACCCCCGGTGTGGTAATCACCGTTACCGATTCAGCCGTTCCTCCGGCCTCAGCTTCATTGCCGCCGTTTGATCTGGCAGTGACCAATGTCAATGATCCCCCGGTAGCGGTGGCAGATACGGCAAGCACCAACGAGGATACGCCGGTAACCACCGGCAACGTGCTGACCAACGACACCGATCCGGATGGAGACACCCTCAGCGTGAGTGCTGCGGATGCCACCTCGGCCCAGGGGGGCACCGTGGTCAATAACAACAATGGCACCTTCACCTATACACCGGCAGCCAACTTCAACGGCACCGACAC
>JAJRUX010000058.1 GCA_024277575.1 Gammaproteobacteria bacterium
AGGCCGGGAAGTGTTGGTGCAAAGCGGTACCGCTTGCCATCACTGGTCGTTCACGGAACAAATGCTGGTGTCGGCGTAATGTTTCGCAGTCAGAATACAGAAGCCAACGCAGCTCTTCGCCAACTCATTGCCAGAGAAGCCACACCCCAGCACTAAGCCATCATCCCTCCCGGCACACGGAGGTGCCCTTTGCCTTCGCCATCACTCAATCACGAAACATCGTGGCGCCAGTCTTAAAAAATCCTTTTCCAAGCTCTTGTTTTCCTCCCAGCTTGTGCTCATATATTACGATAGCTGGAATGGCTTTTTAGACGGACAGTAATAATCCAAACAGGAATGTATCCATCATTGTTGCCGGGTTAATAGCAAGAGGGAAAAAGAATGCGTAACTATCTTGTAGTAGTAGCCGATGCCGCTAGGGCACGTTTTTTCGAGCTGATTCCAGTGGAATTTCCGGAACTTGAATCAGGCCCCAATCTTGTTGAGATTGAGGATCTCGTAAACCCCGAGATCGAGGAAAAGGGGCGGGATTTGTGGAGTGATCTGAAAACCGGCCGCGGCAAGGCGCCGGGTGAGGGTGCTGCTCACGGTTATGATGATCACCGCGAACGCCACAGGGACGAGATTGAACGGCGTTTTGCCCACCTGACAGGTGCAGAAACAATCAACAGGGTAAATCGGCAAAAGGTGGATGTACTGATAGTCACAGCCGAAAGCAGAATGCTGGGAATGCTGCGTGATGCCATCGGGAAAAAGCTGCCGGCGGAGACAAGGCTGACGGAGCGCGCCGAAGATCTCAGCAAGCTGGATGTGCTGGAGCTGCATACCCATTTGGCGAAGGAGGGTTTACTGCCACCGCGCAAGCCACCTCAGGGTTGAGTCAGATGGAATCCACCGCATCACTGAGGCGTTGAACCGCTGTCACCTCCAGCCCCTCGATGCTCTTTTTGGGGGCGTTGGCCTTGGGCACGATAGCACGGCTGAAACCGTGGCGGGCAGCCTCCCGCAGACGATCCTGGCCACTGGGAACCGGACGCACCTCCCCTGCCAATCCAATCTCGCCAAAGACGATCAGATCATGGGGCAACGGACGGTTGCGCAGACTGGAGAGTACCGCCAGCAGCACCGGCAGATCAGCAGCGGTTTCGGTAACGCGCACCCCGCCAACCACGTTGACAAACACATCCTGATCGTAGGTCGCTACTCCCGCATGACGATGGAGCACCGCCAGGGACATGGCCAGCCGGTTGTGCTCCAGACCCAGGGTGATCCGGCGCGGATTGCTCAGATGGCTCTCGTCCACCAGCGCCTGCACCTCCACCAGCAGCGGCCGGCTCCCCTCACGGGTCACCATGGTGACGCTGCCCGCCACCGGCTCTTCATGGCGTGACAGAAATATCGCCGAGGGATTGCTCACTTCGCGCAGCCCTTTCTCCGTCATGGCGAATACACCCAGCTCATTGACTGCGCCAAAGCGGTTCTTGATCGCCCGGATCACCCGGAAGCTGCTACTGCTCTCCCCCTCGAAATAGAGCACCGTGTCCACCATGTGCTCCAGCACTCTGGGTCCGGCCAGCTGCCCCTCCTTGGTGACATGGCCGACCAGAAACATGGCGATGCCGCTCTGCTTGGCAAAGCGCACCAGTTGGGCGGCGCTCTCTCTCACCTGGGCAACCGAGCCTGGCGCCGACTGCAGCAGCTCGGTGTAAATGGTCTGGATGGAGTCAATCACCATCACCTGCGGGCGCTCTTTTGCCGCCAGGGCGATGATGCGCTCCACTTTGGTTTCAGTCAGCAGCCGTACCCCATCGAGCGGCAGATCCAGCCGTTTGGCACGCAGGCTGATCTGCTGGGGCGACTCTTCACCGGTGACATAGAGGGTGCTGATCTGCTGCGCCAGAGTGGCCAGAGTCTGCAGCAGGATGGTGGATTTCCCGATCCCCGGATCACCACCGATGACGACCACCGAGCCCGGCACCAGCCCGCCACCCAGCACATGATCCAGCTCGGAAAGTCCGCAGGGAATGCGAGGTGTCTCTCCGCCGCTCTTCACTTCGGCCAGTGAGGTTATAGTCAATTCGGATTCTATGCCGGCATAGCCGCCAAAACGGCTGCTGCGTCCTTTTTCCGCTGCCGGTGCCACCACCTCGATCAGGGTATTCCAGGCGCCACACTCGCCGCATTGCCCCGACCACTTGGGAGCCTGGGCGCCGCATTCGCTGCAGCTGTAGAGGGTTTTCTGTCTGGCCAATTCAGTCGTCCAACAGGTGGGTGGGCAGGCCGTCGATGCTGGTCTGGTTGTTTCTCTGCCAGTAGTCGCGGATCCCCTCCTCGCCCTTTTTCTCGGCCCAGTTTTTCAGGGTATCACGCTCCCGCATGGTACCCTCCACCACGGGAACGCCATAGCCGCAGGAGGTCTGCACGGAATCGATCTCCAGCAAAATAATCTGCCGCTCTCCGGGCTGGGCGGGGAAATGGAGGTGATATTTCTGCCAGTCGCCATCCTGGTGCCGAATCACCTTTCCCTGGCCATACAGCTTCAGAATCAACGGCTTCTCCGAAAAACTGCAGAACATGATGGTCATTCGGCCATTCTGCTCCAGATGGGCGGCAGTTTCGTTGCCACTGCCGGTGACATCGAGATAGCCCACATTACGCTCATCCAGACAGCGGAAGCAGTCCATCCCCTTTGGGGATAAATTGATACGGCCCTCCTGCGGCGCCGTCGCCACAAAGAACAGCTTTTGCGCCGCAATAAACTGCTGCAGCTCCGGAGTCACTGTTTCATAGAATTTTGCCATCATTTCTCTCCCTGGGTTTCTATATGGCGCACCCGTTTGCGGGCCACAGCGCATAACAGTTCGTAAGCAATGGTGCCGGCATGTTCGGCAACGGTTTCAACCGGCAGACCCCTGCCCCACAGAACAACCGGATCGCCAATGCCGGCCTGCGGCTGACTGCGCAGATCCACGGTAATCATATCCATGGAGACACGGCCGATGAGCGGGACTCTCTTCCCGTTGAGCAGCACTGGCGTGCCTGGCCGGGCATGACGTGGATAGCCATCGCCGTAGCCGATGGCGACCACCCCCACCGGCATATCCTCAGGACAACGCCAGCTGCCGCCGTACCCAACAGGTGCTCCACGCTGGTGATGGTTCACTGCAATCAGTGTCGAGCGCAGGGTCATTACCGGCTGCAGCTGGCAGGATTCGCCACTCCCGGTTACAAATGGCGACGCGCCATACAGCATGATACCCGGCCGCAACCAGCCGCGCCGCGCCTGCGGCCAGCCAAGAATGGCGGCAGAGTTGGCGATGCTGCGATCATCGCTGGCGACCGCGTCAAATCGCGCCAGTTGCCGGACGGTTGCCGGATCTTCGCGATCATCGGCATTGGCCAGATGGGTCATAAGGATGACCGGCCCTGCAACACTGTTGCAGGCTGCCAGTCGCTGCCTTGCGGCGGGGATCTGTTCCGGCGGGAATCCGAGACGGTGCATTCCACTGTCCACCTTGAGCCAGACCTGGAGCGGGGCCGCCAATTTCGCCTGTTCCAGCGCTTTCAACTGCCATTCATGATGGATGACGGTGATCAGGCTGTATCTGGCAAGGGATTCCAGCTCTGCGGTATCAAAAAAGCCTTCCAGCAAGATAACAGGGTGGGAAAAACCCGCCTCCCGAAGCTGCAGCGCCTCCTCGATACAGGCCACCGCATAGGCATCCGCCTCTGACAACGCCCGAGCCACCCGAACCAGACCATGACCATAGCCATCTGCCTTGATTACTGCGGCAACCGGGCAGTTTGGGGCCAGTTCCCTGGCCCTGTTCAGGTTATGCTGCAGTGCTGCGGGATTGATCTCGGCGATGACGGTTCGACTCATGATTAGTCATACGCACCATCATGAATAAAGTTGTCAAACCGGGTGTATTTTCCATGGAAGGTAAGACGTACAGTTCCAATGGGGCCGTTACGCTGTTTGCCGATGATTATTTCGGCACTGCCCTTGTCGGGGCTGTCTTCGTTGTAGACCTCATCACGATAGATGAACACGATGAGATCGGCATCCTGCTCGATAGCGCCGGACTCACGCAGATCGGACATCACCGGCCTCTTGTTGGGGCGCTGCTCCAGGGAGCGGTTGAGCTGTGACAGTGCGATAACCGGAACATTAAGTTCCTTGGCCATCGCCTTGAGACTGCGGGATATTTCAGAAATTTCGGTAGCACGATTTTCGCGGCTGTTTCCCGACCCCTGCATCAATTGAAGATAGTCGATAACCACCAGTCCCAGACCGTGTTCACGTTTGAGACGACGGGACCGGGCACGAATTTCTGTTGGAGTCAGCGCCGGCGTATCGTCGATATAGATGGGAGCTTCCTGCAGAAAACCGGTAGCGGAGGTCATGCGCGGCCAGTCGTCATCATCCAAGCTGCCAGTACGCAGCTTTCTTTGATCGATTCGGCCGACCGCCGACATCATGCGCATGGTCAGCTGTTCCCCCGGCATCTCCATGCTGTAAACAGCGACCGGGATCTTTGTTTTGATGGCCACATTTTCCGCGATATTCATCGCAAAGGTGGTTTTTCCCATGGAGGGCCGGCCGGCAACGATGATTAGATCAGAGTTCTGCAAACCACAGGTGGCCTTGTCAAAATCGGTAAAGCCCGTAGGAACACCGGTGATAGGATCACCCCGCTCAAACAGAGCCTCTATTTTTTCGATGGTGCTAGCCAGCAGATCCTGCATGCTGACAAAACCACGCCGCCCCCGCGAACCCTTTTCCGCTATCTCGAATACCAGCTTTTCAGCATGATCCAGCAGTTCGGCACTGTCCCGCCCATCAGGATTGAAGGCGCTGTCGCCAATCTCGTTGGCCACCCGGATCAGTTGGCGGACAATAGAGCGCTCCCGCACAATGGCAGCATAGGCCTTGATGTTGGCCGCGGTCGGGGTATTTTTGGCCAGCGTCCCCAGATAAGCCAGTCCCCCGCCCTCCTCCAATTGCCCTCTCTGCTCCATCCACTCGGACAGGGTAATGGCATCAAACGGGGTATTGCGCTCGGCCAGTTCATGCATGGCCATAAAGATTAACCGGTGATCGCGGCGGTAGAAATCTTCTTCGTGCAGCAGGTCAGCAACCTGATCCCAAGCATCACTGTCCAGCATCAGGCCGCCCAGTACAGACTGCTCGGCTTCGATAGAGTGCGGCGGCACCTTAAGGGCTTCGGCCGCTGCCTCCATCTCATTCACGGGATAAGCGAGATCCGGCATACTCCCTCCAGCCGTGTTTCTCCAACGTCAGTTACTCCACCACACACGGCGCAGCAACTGAAGGGGCTACTCGGCTTCGATTATAACCTTGATTTGCTGGGTCAACAGCGAGTGAAGCTGAATACCAACACTGTATTCACCGGTCATACGTAATGGCCCTTCGGGCAAACGCACCTCTTTGCGGGTGATATCAACGCCTGCCCTGGTTACTGCATCGGCGATATCTGTAGTACTCACAGAACCAAACAGTTTTCCACCCTCACCGGCCTGATGAGTAATGGTAACCGCAACATCGGCCAACTGATCTGCACGTAACTGCGCTGCTGCCAGTGACTCTGCGGCCTTTTTCTCAAGTTCGGCGCGTCGCTCCTCGAATGAGGCGACATTTGCTGCCGTCGCGGGAATCGCCTTGCCTTTCGGGATTAAAAAATTACGTCCATAACCCGCCTTGACCTCAACCTTCTCACCCAAGTCGCCCAAGTTACCTATCTTTTCCAGAAGAATTACTTCCATCTTGATTACCTCAAAAAATTAACAACCATTTACCCGTCATTCTATATTCTTCACAAACAGCAAACAGATATTTCAGGAAACATCCGCCTTTATGCGGGAGCGATAGTCCAGCCAGGTATCGGTAAATCCAAGCCCGGCAACCAACATAACCGCCTGCGGCAAGATCAGCAGCAACGCATAAAGCCCGACCAGCCAAGCCACATTCAAACCGCGGCGATGAACCAGATTATGGATCACACTCAACCCCTGCAATAGATAGAGCAACAACATTACTATCAACAGGTCAGCTGCAAAAACCTGTATTGAGCCACCCGCAAACCAGGCAATGGTGACAATGGCCACCGCCACCCACACCAGTCTGACCGGCAAACGCAATTCCTGAAACTCCTTGCGCCATCCTCCCGGATTATAAAGCAGCGCCTGCCACCAGCGAGCAATAAACAGACTGATCAGTGGCGTTATCGTCACCGCAGCGGCCAGCATTGCTGTCATGGCACTCGCCAGCGTAGTGAGATTGGCCTCTATATCCGCCGGACTCCAACCCGCTTCGCTCAACATCGGCCGCAACAGATCCAACTTGCCTCGCCACCACTCTGTCGGATCGGCCAGCACACCATGAACAACCGCCACGCAGATCACGCCAAACGATGCCGCAACAAGAATGGTTGTAGACAGTGAAACCGTCTGGCGCAGTACGATCGCCAACACCCATACCGGCATCCATATGACGGCGCCAAAAATGACAACCACTCCCGAACTCCCCGAAAAGAGCGCGGGCAAGGCGATAAGCAAACCGGCAATGCCCAGCACGGCCAACCCTTCGCGGCTGCCATGGCGCAGGGTAACCAGCCCGGCTACAGCGCCGCTAAGATAGCTCAGTGGCGGCACCAGCAAAGAGAGAACTGCTGTTGCAACAGCAACCAACACCGCCGAGGTGCGGTTGCGCATGACGTAGGTGGCCAGGAAATTCATCTGCTCACTACTGAAACCGAATCGTCAAGGTCTGTTGACAACAGGCATCAGACTGTTAATAGACCCGGCAACTGCTCAGTGGTGATCACAATAAGGCAGCAACGCCAGATAGCGGGCCCGCTTGATTGCGGTTGCGAGCTGACGCTGATAACGCGCCTTGGTTCCCGTAATACGGCTCGGAACAATCTTGCCCGTCTCGCTGATATAGTTTTTCAGAGTAACGATATCCTTGTAATCGATCTCTTTGGTACCCTCAGCCGTGAAACGGCAGAATCTTTTGCGACGAAAATAGCGACTCATAATAAACTCCTCGATCAAATTATTTCAATATGCTGCCCATGCAGCACCAGACGGTATTCACCCTGGCGATTATTCGCGCGGCTTATAAAACCGCTGATACGAACGCTGGTTCCCTGCTCCAGTTCTCGCACCCTGTCTTGCAACTCATCACCGGAAATCATCACCTGGAGAATACAGATCGCTTCACGCGTGTGACCTGCCTCCTGTTGAACGGAGCGATGCTGCAAGCAAAAAGAGGTTATGGGAATACCTGCCGGAGTGTAACGGGTCTGCGGTCTGTCCCGCACCTCTCCCGCCAGCACCAGATGATTATCCAGCGGTTACTCCTCGCCGGAAGCAGTCTCAGCAGCCTTATCTTCCTCAACCACTGATTTGGCTGGTTCCACCGGCTTGCGCGACTCCGGCCGGCTTGCCCGCTCTTCTTTCTCCCTGGCCTGCGCCATGGGAGACTCTTCAGTGACAGCCTCCTTGCGTGTCAGGATCAGGTTACGGATAACGGCATCATTGAATCGGAAGGCGCTTTCCAGCTCTTCCAGTGCCTCGGCGGTACATTCGATATTCATCAGCACATAGTGTGCCTTGTGAATTTTGTTGATGGGATAGGCGAGCTGGCGGCGTCCCCAGTTCTCCAGACGGTGAATGATCCCGTTGTCGCTCTCGATGATGCTGCGGTAACGTTCGATCATCGCAGGAACCTGCTCGCTCTGATCAGGGTGGACCAGAAACACGATTTCATAATGACGCATGGATACCCCTTATGGATTATGCAGCCTCCCGTTCTCTACGGTAAGGCAAGGAGGTTAAAACCAAAGCCGGCGAACTTGCTGGCTCGCCGACCAATGTAAAGAGCGAATTTTACGCAGTTTCAACCCATCGCGCAAATTACTGGCTGAAACGGGATTTGTCCTATTGCGGCCCAACCATTGAATCAGGGGCACTCCAGCTTGCTGACCAGACACTGTCACCATGCAGATAGTGCACCTCATCCCTTTTCAACAATGCGCGATCCCCCAGAGAGTAGTAGCGACGGAAGGCCGTATCGCCAGCTGACTCGACAACCATCCGCCCCCGCTCAACGATGCCAGGCATTCTCTTTTCGAGGCCACTGCCGTCGTATATATCAAACAGGTACAACCCGGTATGCGTCCAAGGATAAAACTGCCACGGCTCCCCAGGCATAGAGGCGTCGCCAGCGGCATGCAGATTGATTGGCAATGCCAGCCGGGCCGGGCGCCCCTGCTCCGGATCTGCCGGAAGTCAGGCGATCGCATGGTGATTGTATAGCGCATCCGAGTCTGTCCCACGCGCACCAATCTCAAGACTAGTAACCTCTTTCGGTTGCTGCGGATCACTGACATCAAACAGCGCCAGTTTCACCCCCTGATACCACGCACCGCGGCCATCACCCCAATCACTGTCCGCCGCAATGGCGGATTTACCGATTCCCAGCAGCATATTTTCATTCACCGGATGAAGGTAATCGGAATAACCGGGAATTTTCAGACTGCCGGTGATGAAGGGATCCGCCGGATCAGAAAGATCCAGCATGTAAAGCGGGTCTGTTACCCGAAAGGTGACCAGATAACCGCGCTCACCGAGGAAACGCACCGCATACAGCCGCTCACCCGGCAAGCCAATGGCCTCCGGTCGTTTCTCATTCGGCAGATGCGCTACCTCTCGCAGACGGCGGGTATCACTGATGTTATCTTCGGACAGCACTGTCAGACGGGTAGTGGCATCACCACTCCAGGACTCCCCCAGGGAGGTTGCAATAAACAGCACCTCTCCACGCTCGCCCATCCGGAAAGATTTCTTGCCCTGTTCCCAGCCGAGATGCCCTTTGACTGTGGCAGAACCGCGATAGTCCGGACCACTACCGGTCAGTGCAAACTTGTGAACCTCGGTTGTCTCTTCAGGTGGGTAAACCACCATCTCCTGAGCCAGACGCTCATCCATCTGAATCACATAACGATGCCGCGTGGTGGCCAGATATAACGACTGCTGACTCATGTAGACTGCTTCTGTAGGCCCAACAATGCACCGCGCCGATGGTTTGCCGGATGGCTTGCGCAAATCGATGGCAATGATGCTGATCACATCCGCACTGATATAACCCTCCTCGGCGGGCGGCAGATAACAGCTTTTTGCTGAAGTCAGGTAGTCCTGTTTCGAGCCACCATCAATCTGCCATTTGGGCAACAACTCGGCCAGAGTGGTTTTATCAAGCAACTGTTCATTCTCTTCCTTCCGAACACTGTCCTCGGGCCAGGGAAGATAACCCTTCACCCATGGATAGTGGCGCGTCACCAGATAGAGCATCTCGCCGATACGCCGACTGGCTACCAGATGACCATCAAAGGCAAGTCGGGTCTGATGCTGTGGTTCTTCCGGATTATCCACGTTAATAAAGCTGACATAGGTCATACCGGAATGCCATGACCAAGGTGAAAACCAGTCCACCCTATAGAGATTGTCATCTTTGCCGCCCAATACCACCAGCAGATCGTCGCCATCTCCCTCACGCCCGGTGATCAGATAAGTGCCATCGGCCCGCATATCCTTATCCAGCGCTACGGAGGCAACCTCTTTGGCCGATTGGGGGTTTTCGCCCAACTCAAGCACACGAATACGGGACGCGGCCGGTTGTGGAACAATAACTGAAGCCGGTTTTGCCTCCAGCGGAACAGCTGTGGGTTCCTGTCGTGCCAGCACATAAAGATAGCGACCATCACTTTTAAGCCGATCCGCCTCATCCACTCCCGATTCCTGCAGATTTGTGGTGGAAAAGTCACCACTACGAGAGCCGGAAGTATCGTTTTCAACACCTTGGGGTGCCTCCTCCAGAAGCACCTTGTCGTAAAGGGATGAACTACGCTGCTCCCGAATCGCATTTTTCAGATGCTGCTCCAACTGCTGTGCTGTAGCAAATTCAGACAGAGCCTCCGGAGTATGGCTGCCGTTTCCGGAAGGATCTACCCATGGGTAAGGATCCTTACACGCGGATAGTAGTAACAATATCCCTAAAGTAACCAGGGGTGAAATAAATCCAGTGCGCCACATAAATCCTTCCTCCGGCACTTCGAGCCAGACCTGCCCGTCCGCTCTACATGCTTCACGACCTTCCCCCAAGACGTTATATAGCACAAGCAGAACTACAATTCCTGCTACTACTTCACACAACAGTTATCAAAGAAATGGACAGCACGGGGGGATTTTGGAATCTCCGCCGGGGTATCGCGCAGTTACCCTGCGGGTCTGTCAACGGGAGGTTATCTATCAGAAAAAAACGCAAAAGGTAACTATTCAGCGAATTGTAAATTATTACAGTAACTGCTCTGATTTCCGGAGTAAGCTGAGCAGTTATTGCAAAAGAAACTTACAAAATATAGCCTATTTCGTATTATAAAGTTCGATCACAACATCACCATCAACATTGCATAAGGCCTTGGCACCATCATTACGCTGCTGCTCAAGCTGCTCAAGATATTTGCCGGTAACATCACCTGTGACATAGTTACCATCGAAGCAGGAGGTATCAAAGCGGGTAATCTCGGGATTACCCTTTCCCACGGCCAGCAGCAGATCATCAAGATCCTGATATACCAGCCAGTCAGCACCAATAACCTCTGCAATCTGTCGTTCATCACGATCATGGCCGATAAGCTCTTTTACCGATGGCATATCGATACCATATACATTGGGATAGCGAACCGGGGGAGCCGCCGAGGCAAAATAGACTTTTCTGGCGCCTGCATCACGCGCCATCTGGATAATCTGTTTTGATGTGGTGCCGCGAACAATGGAGTCATCCACCAGCAGGATGTTTTTGTCCCTGAACTCCAGATCAATGGCGTTCAGTTTCTGGCGCACCGATTTCTTGCGCTGTTTCTGCCCCGGCATGATGAAGGTGCGGCCGATATAGCGATTCTTGATGAAACCTTCGCGGTATTTCACCCCCAGTTCATAGGAGAGCTGCAGCGCGGTGGTGCGGCTGGTATCCGGAATCGGAATGACAACGTCGATGTCATGGTCGGGAAAAACCTTTAATATCTTGCGGGCCAGCATGTCTCCCATGCGCAACCGTGACTTGTAGACCGAGATACCATCGATGAAGGAGTCGGGTCGGGCAAAATAGACGTGTTCGAAAATACAGGGCGAACAGGAGGGATTTTCTGCGCATTGACGGGAATAGTGATTTCCTTCCAGATCAATGAAGATCGCTTCGCCGGGAGCAATGTCACGCACCCGCTCAAAACCCAGTGAATCCACCGCGACACTCTCCGAGGCAACAACCCACTCCATACCGGATTCGCTCTCCCTCTTTCCAAACGCTATCGGGCGAATTCCATACGGGTCGCGGAAACCGACAATACCGTAGCCGGTGATCATCGCCACCACGGCATAGGCGCCGCGGCAACGCCGGTGCACACCGGCAACAGCATTGAAAATATCATCCTTGTCGATGGTCAGTTTGCCGCAGGCCTGCAACTCATGAGCAAAAACATTCAGCAGCACTTCCGAATCGGAATCGGTATTGATATGCCGGAGATCATCACGAAACAGCTCCTCCTTGAGCTGATCCACATTGGTCAGGTTGCCGTTGTGGGCCAGCGTAATTCCATATGGGGAGTTGACATAGAAAGGCTGTGCCTCGGCAGAGGATGAGCATCCCGCCGTCGGATAACGCACATGACCGATGCCCATATTTCCTTGCAAACGAATCATGTGGCGCGTATGGAACACATCCCGCACCAGACCGTTGTCCTTGCGCAAGAATAGCCGGCCATCACGACAGGTAACAATACCCGCCGCATCCTGCCCCCGGTGCTGCAGCACCGTCAGACCATCGAACAAAGATTGATTGACTTCCCGGTGGGCAACAATACCAATAATTCCACACATGGTTTTTTTAACTCTCGGGCCTCTGGTAAGAGAAGTACTGGGCCGCATCAGCCGGAAGAAAACCGCGTATCCAGGTCGCCAGCTCCTGGAAATGAGGCATGAACAGTGACTGTCCCCACCACTCATCCTGCGGTAACGGCGTCAGACCGGCCAGAAAAACCAGTATTCCGACAATGAATACGCCCCGGAGAATACCAAACAGCATGCCGATTGCCCGATCGGTTCCCGTCAGTCCGCTGGTTTTCACCAGCTTGACCAGCAGATGATTGATGACTGCCACTACCAGCAGAGAGGCAACGAACAGCAGCATAAAAGCCGCGACAAGCCGAATGGATGGGGTGGTAATAAAAGGCTCAAGCATTACCGCCAGTGTTTTGGAAAAACTGATCGCCACCCAGATGGCTATTGCCCATGCGGCCAGCGCCAGAGCTTCACGGACAAAGCCGCGGGTCAGGCTGATAAGCCCTGATACCGCCAGCACGATAAGGACACCGTAATCAAACCAGTTCACTGTTTTTTATCCTTGTGAGGAAAAACCATTCCGTTGAGATTAAATACCTTGCGCAGTTTTGCCTGCAGTGCTTCAGCCTTGGCGCGGGTGCGCTCGGGCCCCACCCGCACGCGGTAAATTGTGCCTTTTTTGGTAGCAACTGCCTCCACATACGCCGAATATTTTTTTTTCCGAATTCGATCCCTTAACACCATGGCATTGGCCCGCTCGGAAAAGCTGCCCATCTGCACCACCCAGGATTGAGTTTGCTCCACCACCATATTCTTCGTCGGTTTGGCCGGTATTTTCTCGACAACCGGCGGTTTGGCTACCGGTTTGCTGCCTGACGAAGGAGTTGTTTTTTTGGCAGGTTTTGCATCAGCCTTCCGGCTTTCATCAGGCTCCGCCGGTACAAAATTTTCCGGTAACTCTTTGGTATATTCGTCAACCACCACCGTAGTCACCGGCTTTTTCTCCGGCCGGGGAGGAACTTCGTGGAGGGGGATTTCAACTACCCGGCGACCCTCCTCCGGCTTGGGAGGAATATTGCTTGAGGTGATAAGCCGATCGAAACCACCCTTGTCACCCAGCATCATGGGGATAAAGATTACCGCCAGGGACACCAGCACAACGGCGCCCACCAAACGTTGCTTGAGACGGCTATCTGATGTTGGCTGTTTCGCCATATTTCCCTTACACCCGGATTCCGCAGCTAAAAAATAGCAATTATACCGCCTCGGGCATAACCTCTGCCACTGTAAAAAATGACCCGAACACAACAACCCGATCTCCCGGCCGGGCGTCACGCATCGCCTGCCGGTATGCCGCAATCACGCTGCTGAAACAGTGCACGGTATTGTCCCCGCATGTCTGCTCGATAATCCGGGAGAGCTGCTTGCCTCGGGCACCGCGGGGCATATCCAGGTCCGCTGCATACCACTCGTCAACAGCGGGACAGAGCAGTGTAAACACCCCCTCGTGATCCTTGTCGGCCAGCATCCCCACTACGGCCAGGGTGCGCCCGGATGAAGGTTGTTCCCCCAGTGTCCCGGCCAGCACGGCAGCGGCATGGGGGTTGTGCCCCACATCGAATATCCGGGTCACCTCGCCGGGGAGAACCTGAAACCGTCCCGGCAGGGAGACGCTGGCCAGCCCCTGGCGCAGCGCATTTTCCTGCAGGGGGAAACGTTGTTTCAGCAGCGTCAGCACCATCAGCACGGCGGCCGCGTTGTTCAGCTGAAATGTACCTTCCAGCGCTGGCAGGGGCAGAATGCCGCTGCGCTCCCCGGCTCCCCACCACCGCCAGCCGTCCTCTATCCGTTCGTAGCCAAAATCCCTCCCGGTGCGGTAGAGGGGGGTACCCAGCTGTTGCGCATGTTGCAACAGCGATGCGGGTGGCCGGGGATCACCACACACCGCTGCCCGTCCGGGGCGGAAAATACCCGCTTTCTCACGGCCGATGGATTCGCGATCATTCCCCAGCCACTCCTGGTGATCGAGACCCACGCTGGTGATCAGCGCCACTTCGCTGTCCAGCACATTGACCGCATCGAGCCGTCCCCCCAGCCCCACTTCCAGGATGGTGATGTCAAGACTCTGATCAGCGAAGATGTCGATGGCGGCCAGGGTGCCGAACTCGAAGTAGGTCAGGGCAACATCACCACGGGCCTGATCGACCCGTTCAAAGGCGGTACACAGCCGGGCATCGCTGACCTCACTGCCCTGAATGCGGATCCGCTCGTTGTAACGCAACAGATGAGGGGATGTGTAGCTGCCGACCCGGTAACCGCCAGCCAGCAAAATGGACTCCAGCATGGCCACCGACGAACCCTTGCCGTTGGTGCCGCCTACCGTGATGGCGGCGAAGGGAGGACGGGTATGCCCCAGGCGCTCCAGAACCGTCCGCACCCGCTCCAGGCCCAGTTCAATTCCGGCCGGATTGAGGGTCTCCTGCCAGCCCAGCCACTCGGCGAGGGTGTTGAAACGCACGGCGTCAGCTCAGCCGGACAAAAGAGGCAATCACTTTTCCTCTTCGGGGGCGTCGTCATCCGAGGCAGCAGCCGGTGCTGGCTGCTGTTTGGCATCGGCAGCAACGCTCCGGTGAGTCAAAATGGCCAGAATATTGGCCACCCTGTCGCGCATCTCGCGGCGATCGACAATCATGTCAATGGCACCGTGGTCGAGCAGAAACTCACTGCGCTGAAAGCCTTCCGGCAGGGTCTCGCGTACCGTCTGCTCGATGACCCGCGGCCCGGCAAACCCGATCAGGGCGCCCGGCTCCGCGATATTGATGTCACCCAGCATGGCAAAGCTGGCCGACACACCGCCCATGGTAGGATCGGTGAGCACGGAGATAAACGGAATTCCCCGCTTGCTCAGGCGCTCCAGTGCGGCGCTGGTCTTGGCCATCTGCATCAGGGAGAACAGCGCCTCCTGCATCCGCGCCCCACCACTGGCGGAAAAGCAGACCAGCGGGATTTCTTCCTGCAGGCAGCAATCGACGCCGCGCACAAAGCGTTCACCCACCACGGAGCCCATGGAGCCACCCATAAAGCCGAACTCGAATGCCGCCGCCACCAGCGGGATCTCTTTCAACTGGCCGCGCATCACCACCAGCGCATCCTTCTCGCCGGTATTCTTCTGGGCCTGATTGAGCCGATCCCGGTATTTCTTGCTGTCCTTGAACTTGAGGATGTCCACCGGCTCCAGATCGGCGCCGATCTCCTCCCGCCCATCCTCGTCCAGGAAACTGTCCAGACGGCGCCGGGCACCGATACGCATGTGGTGGCCACACTTCGGGCAGACATCGATATTGCGCTCCATCTCGGGCCGGTACAGCACCACATCACACTGGGAGCACTTGGACCAGATCCCCTCTGGAATGGCCTTTTTGCTGCCACCCTCGGTACGAATCGTGGCGGGAAGAAGATTTTTGAACCAACTCATAATATCTACCTGTTTTCCAATGTGAACGGTAAATGCTGGTGCAGATACCGGCTCCATGATTTTCTCTTGCCAAGAGTCTGCCGGACTTGGGATGAATCTATTGCGAAAAATCCATTTCGGCCCATTTTCCCGCTCATTTTCGTTAAATATACCTGAATCCGTAGGTTCAGGTTATACATTATCCATCGCCTGACGCATCTCCCGCAGCAATGCAGCGACATTCTGCGGAATTTCATCCGGACGGTCAGCAAACTCCGCGATCCTGCTCACCAGCGCGCTGCCCACGATCACCGCATCGGAAAATTCGGCAAACCGGGCAGCGCTTGCCGCATCACGGATTCCGAAGCCGACCCCAACCGGCAGGCCGGTAACAGCACGGATCTGCGCCAGCCGCTCCTGGACCTCGGCGCTGTCCGGCCTGCTGGTGCCGGTCACCCCCTTGATGGAGACGTAGTAGACAAATCCGCCCGCACTGGCGCACACGGTTTCGATGCGCTGCCGATCTGAAGTGGGAGCAAGCAGGAAGATGGGGTCGATTGCCACTTCCCGGAACAGGGGCAGGATCTCACTCGCCTCCTCCGGCGGCAGATCGACCGTGATTACCCCATCGACTCCCGCAGCCGCAGCAGCCTTGGCAAAATCAGCATAGCCCATCACCTCGATGGGGTTCAGATAGCCCATCAGCACCACGGGAGTAGCATCGTCCTGCTCGCGGAACCGGCGCACCATGTCCAGCACCTGACGCAGGGTCATGCCGTGGGCCAGTGCCCGCTCGTCGGCCAACTGGATCGCCGGGCCGTCCGCCATGGGGTCTGAAAATGGCACTCCCAGCTCGATCAGATCCGCCCCGGCTTCCACCATGGCGTGCATCAAGGGGACGGTAACAGCAGGCTCCGGATCGCCTGCGGTGACAAACGGGACAAGGGCCGTGCGCCCCTCTGCTTTCAACGTGTCAAAACGGGATTTTATGCGGCTCATACCTCAATCCCCTCCAGTGCGGCGACAGTGTGGATATCCTTGTCCCCCCGGCCGGAGAGATTGACCACCAGGATAGCGTCGCTGTTCATGGTGGGTGCAAGCCGGGCTGCCCGGGCCAGCGCGTGACTGGATTCAAGCGCAGGCATGATCCCCTCCACTCGGGTCAGGGTATGAAACGCCGCCAGCGCCTCGTCGTCGGTAACCGCGCTATATTCAACCCGGCCGATATCCTTCAGCCAGGCGTGTTCGGGACCGACACCGGGATAGTCCAGCCCGGCGGAGATGGAGTGGGTTTCGATGATCTGGCCATCGTCATCTTCCATCAGATAGGTGCGGTTGCCATGCAGCACGCCCGGCCTGCCGGCGCACAACGGCGCGGCATGGTGGCCGGTATCCAGCCCGTCGCCTGCCGCCTCCACGCCATGCATGGCCACCCCTTCATCTTCCAGAAACGGATGAAACAGGCCGATGGCGTTGGAGCCGCCACCAACGCAGGCTACCAGCACATCCGGCAGCCGACCGGTCTGCTCCAGGCACTGCTCCCGCGCCTCGCGGCCGATGACAGCCTGGAAATCACGCACCATAGCGGGATAGGGGTGCGGCCCGGCCACGGTGCCAATGATATAGAAGGTGTCATCCACCGTGGTCACCCAGTCGCGCATCGCCTCGTTCATGGCGTCCTTCAGTGTCCGCGAACCGGAGGTCACCGGCACCACCTCGGCGCCCAGCAGGCGCATCCGGTAGACGTTGATCGCCTGACGCCGGATATCCTCCTCGCCCATGTAGATCACGCACTCCAGCCCGAAGCGCGCCGCCACGGTAGCGGTCGCCACACCATGCTGGCCGGCGCCGGTCTCGGCGATCACCCGCCGCTTGCCCATCCGCTTCGCCAGCAGCGCCTGGCCGATGGTGTTGTTTACCTTGTGCGCGCCGGTGTGGTTGAGGTCTTCCCGCTTGAGGTAGATCTGCGCCCCGCCCAGCTCCCGCGACCAGCGTTCGGCATGGTACAGGGGGGAAGGACGCCCGACGTACTGGCGCAGATCACGATCGAATTCGGCAACAAACTCGGGATCCTGCCCGTAGCGCTCATAGGCCTGGCGCAGCTCTTCCACCGGCCCCATCAGGGTCTCGGCGATAAAACGGCCACCGTAAGGGCCGAAGTGACCACCCGCATCCGGGAAGTCGCTGTAGTTTATGTCTGTCATCTATATCCTGGGTCTTGATTGATTAACGGTTCAATTGTAACTATTAACCCGGCATGGGTGTTAACAATTGAAGCCCATGAATTGCCCGCTTTTGTTTCTGGTCTGATTGAACCTGCCAGCGGACGATGACCTGTCATTTGATTTCAATCGGTCAGGAGTTTCAGGCAGGCGCTGGCTCGGTGTTGCAGCGCTTGCCAATGGAATGACCATTACCTGCGCGCTGCACCTTGATCCAGCGCCTGCCTGAAGCTCTGAACAAGACATATATTGTTGCCGGGTTCATATCATTGCCGCTATTGACCTGATCGTCTCGGGCATCTGAGAAATTCATCGGCAACAAACTGCGGCCACATTGCGCATAAACTCCACAATCCGGACCGGATCCTTTATCCCTTTTTCCCGCTCCACGCCGCTGCTCACATCCACCGCATAGGGCCGGGTGCTTTCGATGGCCTGCACCACGTTATCGGGGGTCAGCCCGCCCGCCAGAATCAGGGGCTTGCCGACTTCTCGGGGAAAACGTCGCCAGTCAAAACTCTTGCCGCTGCCACCGCGGAGATCCCTGTGCCAGGCGTCCAGCAGCAGGGCAGCCGCATCGGAATAGATTTCGGCCTGTTGCGGCACATCCATCCCGTCGTGCATGGTCAGCGCCTTGATGTAGGGCCGCCCGTAGCCACGACAGGCTTCGGGGGGCTCGTCTCCGTGGAACTGCAGCAGATCGATACGCACCCGGGCCAGTACGTCGTGGATGGCGCTCTGTTGTGCATTCACAAACAGCCCGACGACGGTCACAAAAGGGGGTAGTTGCCCGACGATGGCCTGCGCCCGGGCAATGGTCACGGAGCGGGTACTGGCGGGATAGAACACCAGCCCGATGGCATCCGCACCGGCCTGTGCCGCTGCGATACCATCTTTGGGACGGGTGATCCCGCATATCTTTACCCGGGTTCGGGTTGTGGTGACTTTCATTGTACGAAGGGAGTACCAAACAAAAACAGTGAACAAGGGTATCAAACCAGTGGAACAACGGAAAGTTATGCGTCACTGCATCGTTCGTTTGAGCAATACTCTCAGCTCATTCAGCGGCCGTGTGTTGAGTACGTCCTTTTTCTCCAGCCAGCCGCGGCGCCCCTGCCCCACCCCGTATTTCAGGTTGTCGAAATCCAGGGTGCTGTGGGCATCGGAGTTGATGCTGACCAGCACCCCTTCATCTCTGGCGAGGCGGCAGTAGCTGTCCAGCAGGTCGAGCCGTTCCGGATGGGCGTTGAGCTCCAGAAAACAGCCGCGCCGGCGGGCATGACGGATGATGCGCAGCATGTCCACATCATACGGCTCACGCCGCTGAATCAGCCGGCCACCCGGATGGGCAAGCAGGGTGAAATGGGGGTGATCCATGGCGCGCAGGATGCGCTCGGTCTGCCTGCGGCGGCTGAGGTTGAATTTGCCGTGTACCGCAGCCACCACCAGATCGAGACGGCCGAGAATATCATCGGGCAGATCCAGGCGGCCATCCTCCAGGATATCCACTTCGATCCCCTTGAGCAGGGTGATACCGTCGAGCGTCTCATTGATCCGGTCGATCTCGTCCATCTGCTTGAGCAGCCGCTCCGGCGTCAGGCCACGGGCGACGGTGAGCCGCCGGGAGTGCTCGGTGATGGCCAGATAGTCGAAGCCCCGTGACTTCGCCGCCTGCGCCATCTGTTCGATGCTGTTATGACCATCGGTGGTAGTGGTATGTGCGTGGAGATCCCCCCTCAGATCGGCCAACTCCACCAGCCTGGGCAGCAGCCCTTCCCGAGCCGCTTCGATCTCGCCGCGGTTTTCCCGCAGTTCCGGCGCAATCCAGGGCAGCCCGACCGATTTGAACACCGATGCTTCGGTAGCGCCTGCCACCCGTTTTTTGTCCTTGAAAACACCATACTCGTTTATCTTCAACCCGTGCTGCCGGGCCAGGGTGCGGATGGCGATGTTGTGGGCCTTGCTGCCGGTGAAATAGTGCAGCGCCGCACCATAGCTCTCCTCCCTCACCAGACGCACATCCACCTGCAATCCGCAGCGCAGAATCACCGTTGCCCGGGCCGGACCCCGGGATACGACCTCTTTCACCTCGTCGTAGCCGGTAAAGCGCTGCATGACCGGGCTGCCGGAATCCGCCGTAATCAGGATGTCGATATCGCCAACCGTCTCCCGAGCACGGCGATAGCTGCCAGTGATGACTACCCGGCCCACCCCCGGAACAGCGCGCAGATAGGCCACCAGCGGTTCGGCGTACTGCGCCGCCAGCGCCAGCTTGAAGCGCTCGCTGCTGCCCATACGGCTTTCGATGGCGTGCAGGATGCGCTGCTCCGTCTTGAGGCCGAATCCCGGCAGTTCTCGCAGGCGGCCGTCACGGGCGGCGCGGTGCAGCTGCTCCAGGGTATGGATATCCAGCTCGTGGTAGAGCGCCTTGACCCGCTTGGGACCGAGCCCGGGAATCCTGAGCAGCTCGCTCAGATCGGGGGGCAGCCGTTTGTGCAGCTTGTCGAGCATGAGGGTATGGCCGGTCTCGATGATCTCTTCGATCTTAGCGGCCAGATCGTGCCCGATACCGGGGAGTCGGGTGAGATCCTCTCCCTGCGCGAGCAGTGTCCTCACCTCCCTGCCAGTCCCGCGCAGCGTACGGGCAGCATTTCGATAGGCCCGGATGCGAAAGGGATTGGCACCCTCTATCTCCAGCAGATCGGCGATCTCATCGAAGATATCCGCAATATCGGCATTGTGGATGGGCATGAGGCTACCCCTTGATGCAGATCAGCGGCTCCAGCCTGGCCACCTTGCGCGCCAGTCCGGCCTGATCCGCAGCATCCACCACCTCGCTGACATCCTTGTATGCCCCTGGCGCCTCCTCCGCAACACCACGCCACGAAGGGCTGCGGATCAGCACGCCCCGGTTCTCGAGTTCAGCAACCACCGTTTTGCCACGCCACTGCCGTTTCGCCGCATGACGGCTCATGCTGCGGCCGGCACCGTGGCAGGCAGATCCGAACGATCGCTGCAGCGACTGCCCTGCCCCCACCAGAACGTAGGAAGCAGTGCCCATGGTGCCGCCAATCAATACCGGCTGACCAGTATCCCGAAACGCCCCTGGGATATCGGGATGGCCAGGGCCGAAGGCGCGGGTGGCCCCCTTGCGATGCACAAACAGCCGCCGCTTCCGGCCATCCACCTCGTGCAACTCCTCCTTGCAGGTGTTGTGTGACACGTCGTAGAACAGGGTCAGGCGCGCCTGCGGCAGAATCTCCGCAAATACCTGCCGCACCAGATGGGTGATGATCTGGCGGTTGGCCAGGGCACAGTTGATGGCGGCGCGCATGGCGCCCAGATACTCCTGGCCCAGTGGCGAGTCGATGGGGGCACAGGCCAGTTCGCGGTCGGGAAGTTGGATTCCGTGCCGGCTGGCGGCAACCACCATCTTCTTCAGAAATTCGGCACCGATCTGATGACCAAGACCGCGGGAACCACAGTGGATGCTGACGATGATATCGTCTTTTTTGAGCCGAAACGCCCGGGCAACCACATCATCAAATATCTCGGTGATCCGCTGGATCTCCAGATAGTGATTGCCGGAGCCAAGGGTGCCCATTTCACTCCTCTGACGCTTGCGGGCACGTTCAGAGACGAATTCGGGACGCGCCCCCGCCATACAGCCCCGCTCCTCGGTATGGGCCAGATCGTCGCTACTCCCGTACCCCTGCTCCACCGCCCAGCGGGCACCCCCTTCCAGCATCGCCCCCATTGCGGCAGCATCCAGATGGATGGCGCCGGTACTGCCTACCCCCGCCGGAATGGTATGAAACAGCATATCCGCCAACGCCCGCTGCACCGGCAGAATCTCATCCACAGTGAGATCAGTGTACAGATTGCGGACCCCGCAGGAGATATCGAAACCCACTCCGCCGGCGGAAACAACTCCGCCCTGCCGGGGATCGAACGCGGCAACACCACCGATGGGAAAACCATAACCCCAGTGAGCGTCCGGCATCGCATAGGCTGCATGCACAATCCCCGGCAGCATGGCTACATTGGTCAACTGCTCGCCGACCTTCTGATCCATGTCCCGAACAAGCTGCTCGCTGCCGTAGATAACCGCTGGAACGCACATCTCACCATGCGGATCGATCTGCCAGCTGTATTCGGTATGTTGGGAAAACTGCCGCAAATCCATGGTGTTCTCCTCAGACGTTTTCATGGCTCTGTTTCAATTAAAGCATCTATGGCGGTAATGTACAGGGAGTGTTTTTTCGTTTCGATGTGTAGCAGGACAACTCTGTTCAGGAAAAATAGAACAAACGGTTAATGATTGATAACAGAGTGTCTCAAAAAAATAGTGATTTTTTTCATTTATTTTGATAATTATTCGCAACCTTTCAGTTTATAAAAAATTTCCGCCAATTTTTTATCGGTTGGAGAGGTGCAAACAGGGATTTTCAACATCGGAATCAGGGCAACGCCGTGCCGGGCCATGCCTGA
>JAJRUX010000059.1 GCA_024277575.1 Gammaproteobacteria bacterium
CTCGGAGCCAAGCCGGCGGTTGATGAATTCGGCAACGGTCTCGTTTTTGTCTCCACCCCTGGGGATGAACAGTTCCGCCAGCAGACGCATTTTTCCATGCCAGCTCCACAGTGGAGAAAAAAGCATTTCTGCGGGCCGGGAAGGAACCGGCTGCAGCTTCCCGTCGTGAAACAGATAGCGATGAGCCTCTGCTCTCATGGAGCGAGCCACTTTTTTTTCGTTTAATCCCGATGCTTCCAGTAACCGGTTTACCTCCGGCCGGAAGTTGATTATCAGATTGGCGGCCTGTTCGGTGAGATAACCATCAGCACTGTGGCTGAAAATTTTTCCTCCCAGGTGGGAGTTCTGTTCCCATATCTCACTATGGATACCGCTTTGCGCCAGCCACCAGGCGACTGAGAGACCCGATATGCCACCGCCAATGATCAGTACGTCAATGTCCCTCATTTTCCTGAAACCGGTGACTGGACAGAATGGTATGGGTGATTGAAGTTGTAAGGCACAAGCCGGAAACAGTTTTTACATTACGCATGACGTTATGTTCTCATTGAACCTGGAATCCGCAGTTGACCGCTCCATTCTGACACCAGGTTATTGATATGCCTGCTAAAGATATTGATTTGACAATTCACCTGCCGGGTGAGCCACGCTACGAGGCGAATTGCACGCTTGCGGCGGCGCATGGTGGCGTCGCCTGCATGGACACAGGCGAGGGGCGTGAGCGTGGAGCGGCAAGCTTTGCAACTCCCTGGAACAGAATGACTATTCGTCGCTCCCGGCATCCTGCCTCCCGCGAGCCTTCGCCATCCCTGGCGGTCGCGCGTCGTTACGCCTTGCCCTGCACCACCGCAAACGTACACTTCACCTCGTCCAACTGCGGATTCTAGGTTGAAGGGGTCAGCTACCGGTCTCGGGATCACTGCCATTTTTTTTGAGTTCCGCCTTCATCCGCTCCAGCATTTCCCTGTCCAGAAGGCCAAGTCCGCCTTCCGGTTTTTGATGGTCCTCTACATGTTTTTTTATCGCGCTGAATCGTTGTTCCGCCTGATTGTTCTCCTTGAGGCGTGGTACTTTTTTGCGGGCGATCTCAAAGGCATCGAAGCTCAGTTCCTGCAGCCCGAATCCTTTCATGCGGCGTACCGCCCGCATCATTGCCTGATTGCGGAACCGGGTCAGATCTGAACTTCCGATGGTTTTCAGCCCTTCCTTTCGCGCACCCCATTCGGCAGCTTTTTTTATGCCGGCGCGAATGAAATCGGGAGCGGATTCAACCCTGCGCAAGGCATCGGCCGTCCATGCCACTCCCGCAGTATGGGTTTTTATCACACTGGCGATATCCTGCGCGGAGACCACAATTGCATGCCGCCTTTTTGCCTCACGCTCCGCAGCCATCTCCATTGATGGTTGTACGAACAGTCGAACTTGTGGTGATTTGTTTGCCAGCTGTTTCGCCAGCAGTTGTTCCGCTTCCGGCTCCCAGGGGAGTTTGCGTTCCTGACTCTCCTCCTCGTCCAGCCGGTGCAGTAGTTGCATATTTACCTCCAGCCGTCCCTCCTCACTGGCGATATCTTCTGCTGTCTGCCGAACCGCTGCCTGGAGAAACGGGGGCAGGGTGGCCAGGTGGTTTTCGGCCTCTTTGGTCCAAGTCGGGGCAGTTCGAGAATTTATATTTTCATGACTCGCAGGGACTTCATTCCCAAACCGGCGTGCGGCCAGCACCGCCATATGTTCCCGGGTTACTGTCGATCCCCCCTGTTCACGCGCATAGCTTTCCGCCCGCTTTTTTACCATTTTGCGCAGGAAGGGAGGTACGCGGGAGAGTCGCTGTTCTGCCTCCGGGCTCCAGCGGATGCCTCTGTTGCTGGATTGCTGATGCAAGGGGTGAATGACAGCGCCGCCCTGCGGAATGTAGGCGCACCAAGGGTCGCTGTCCATCAGGTTGCCACCCGTAGCCAACGGCCGGGCCCGACAGCCGCCGCACAGTTGCCGGTATTCACACTCACCGCATCTCCCCTGCAGATTGGGTTTGCGCAGTTGCCGGAATACGGGTGCTTCGTCCCACACGGTCCAGAAACCGCTCTCCTTGATGTTGCCCAGTTCCGTAGGGATATAGGGGCAGGCGGTGACGGCTCCTTCCGGTGTGATGCGGCAGTAGTGCAGCCCGGCCAGGCAGCCACCCCCTTCGTAACCCTCTGCCCGGGTAAGCGGGGAGTGGGGATTGTGTTGATAGGCGATACGTTTGTAATGGGGGGCGCAACGGGCGCGAATGACGAGATCGGTATATCTGTCCTGTGCTTCCACTATCTGGCGCAGTATCTGCTCGTAGCGCTGAGCGGAGATGTCGGACATGGATTCACCACGTCCGGTTCAGATGAGGAAGAAATGTTGAGCACTCGCGCCCCGGTGCTGCGTGCGAACTCAATCATGGCAGGCAGTTCATCGGCGTTGGCTTTGGTGACCGAAAAGTGCACCTGAAACGGGAGCTGGTGCTGGCGGCAGGCCTCCATTCCGGCCAGGGTCCTGTTCCAGCTGCCTGGGCAGCCCCTGAAGCTGTCGTGATATTCCGGATCCAGCGAATCCAGGCTGATACCGAGCCCCATTGCTCCTGCAGCCTTGAGAGAGCGAACTCTCGATTCTGTCAACAGGATGCCGTTGGTGCCGACCACCATGGCAAGACCCAGCTCACTGCCGCGGGACAGCATCTGCTCCAGATCCTGACGCAGCAGCGGCTCGCCACCGGTGAGGACCACCATGGTCTCGTTGCTGCGGACGGTAATCTCATCCAGCAGTTGGCACACCTCTGAGCTCGTCAATTCATCAGCCGTACCGTGTCGCAGTGTTTCGGCGTCCAGATAGCAGTGGCTGCAGGCCAGGTTGCAGCGCCGGGTCAGGTTGATGGCCAGCAGGAACAGGTCGTTCATGGTGTGTTGCCGGGGTTCTGCAACTGCC
>JAJRUX010000060.1 GCA_024277575.1 Gammaproteobacteria bacterium
CCAGCACCAGATTGGCCAGCAGCACCTGCAGCAGAAACCGCCCCCACCCCGGCCGGGCCTGAAACACCCCCTCACGGCGCAACCCCCGGAACAGCAGCCCGGCGTTGAGAAAGGCCGAACAGGCAGTGGCCAGCGCCAGCCCGGTATGCGGGCCGGGAATGTCCAGCCAGACCATCGGCGCAACAAACAGCACATTCAGCACCATATTGGCGAGCATGGCGATCACCCCGATACGCACCGGTGTACGGGTATCCTGCCGGGCGTAGTAACCCGGCGCCAGCACCTTGACCAGGATAAATCCAAGCAGCCCCAGCGAATAGGCCATCAGGCTCAGCGAAGCCATCCGTACATCGACAGCAGCAAACTCGCCGTAGTGAAACAGGGTGGTCAGCATCGGCCCGGCCAGAATGAACAGCCCGATGCTGCAGGGGGTTCCAAGCAGCAACACCCAGCGCAGCGCCCAGTCCAGCGTCCGGGAAAATGTCTCCGCTGACCGGGTGGCGTGCTGCCGGGAGAGGCTGGGCAGAATGACCGTCGCCAGGGCGATGCCAAACACCCCCAGCGGGAACTCCACCAGGCGGTCCGAATAATAGAGCCAGGAGACGCTGCCGGTGACCAGCAGCGAGGCCAGCAGGGTATCAAACAGCAGGTTTATCTGTGCCACCGATGAGCCGAAAATAGCCGGCAGCATCAGCTGGATGATACGTTTCACCCCGCTGTCATGCCAGTCCCAGCGTGGCCAGCCGAGCAGACGCAGACGGGCCAGAAACGGCAGTTGAAACAGCAGCTGCGCCACCCCGGCAATAAACACCCCCCAGGCCAGCGCCGTCACCGGCTGATCCATCTGCGGCGCCAGCCAGATGGCGACGCTGATCATGGAGATATTGAGCAGCACCGGGGTAAAGGCCGGCACGCCAAAACGGCCATAGCTGTTGAGCACGCCACCGGCCAGCGCGGTCAGGGAGATAAACAGCAGATAGGGGAAGGTGATACGCAACATGCCGGACGCCAGGTCAAACTTCTCCTGCTCGTCGATAAACCCGGGAGCAAACACCATGATGAGCAGCGGCGCGGCGATCACCCCGATCAGTGTTACCAGAAACAGGATTCCACCCAGCGTCCCCGCCACCTTGCGGGTCAGTTGCTGAACCTCCTCATGATCACGGTTGGATTTGTACTCCGACAGCACCGGCACGAATGCCTGGGAGAAGGCCCCCTCGGCGAACAGACGGCGCAGGAAATTGGGGATCTTGAACGCCACGAAGAAGGCGTCCGTACCCATCCCGGCACCGAACACCCGCGCAATGACCATATCCCGCACGAAACCGAGCAGGCGTGAGATCATCGTCATCCCGCTGACAACCGCGGTAGACTTCACCAGTGTTTTGCTCATGCCCGATATGTTACCCGCGGGTTCTCCACTCCAGGGCGCATATCATTAACCCCTTGCAGCAAATACGCAAGCGCTGTCATAAAACGGTAATATTTCTGTAATATGCTGTTCATTCTCATCATGTACAGTGGGTATGAATTAACCACAGGAGTCTCAATCAAGATGAAAAAAACTTTTCGGAAACTGTTTTTTGCTACAGGCATGGCGGGAGCCCTTATCAGCAGCCACGTCATGGCCACCACAGAGGTGGATCCCAACCTGCATGAGTACTCCGCCGCAAGCGGAGTTTCCGGGAACATATCCAGCGTGGGTTCAGACACCCTTGCCAACCTGATGACACTGTGGGCCGAGGAGTACAAACGCTTCTATCCCAATGTCAATATCCAGATTCAGGCGGCTGGGTCATCCACTGCACCTCCTGCACTCACCGAGGGGACATCCAATCTTGGCCCAATGAGCCGAAGGATGAAGAGCAAGGAGATCGAGGCATTTGAGAAGCGCCACGGCTACAAGCCAACCCCAATCCGGGTCGCTATTGATGCATTGGCAGTCTATGTAAACAAGGATAACCCGCTCAAGGGACTGACCATTCCCCAGGTCGACGCCATCTTCTCCTCCACCCGCAAATGCGGTTACAAGGAGGATATTACCAAATGGGGACAGCTTGGACTGACCGGCTCATGGGTAAACCGCAGCATCCAGCTCTATGGACGCAACTCGGTATCGGGCACCTATGGATATTTCAAGAAGAAGGCTCTGTGCAAGGGTGACTTCAAAAATACCGTGAATGAGCAGCCGGGTTCCGCCTCGGTGGTACAGTCGGTTACCGCCTCCATCAATGGCATCGGCTACTCCGGCATCGGCTACAAAACCTCCGGAGTAAAAGCACTACCGCTGGCCAAAAAAGAGGGCGCCGAATTCGTGGAAGCCACTGCGGAGAATGCCGTTCATGGCAGCTACCCGCTCTCGCGCTACCTCTATGTCTATGTCAACAAACATCCGAACAAACCCGTTGACCCGCTGGTGAGGGAGTTCCTTAAAATGGTGCTGTCCCGTGTCGGCCAGGAGGTTGTGGTGAAGGATGGTTACATTCCGGTGCCCGCCAAAGTAGCAGAGAAAGAGCTGGCCAAACTGGATTGATCCGTGATCTCCATACATCAATGCCGCCAGCCCCGTGAAATGCGGGGCTGGTTCATTTATGAGCCGGCTAGACAACCTCAATGCTGTGAAATATTTGCACTGATAAGGTACCATTCGCGCAACTTGAAGAAAGCAAAATAACCTGAAACTCACATGGCTACTCCCGGGAACAACTCCACCGCTGCATCACTTACCGAAACAGAGCTTCGTCAGCGAACACGCATACTGCAAGACATTATGGCGCGTTATGCCATTACCGTTGGTGGTATCGGTGTCATTCTGGCGGTAGTGCTGATCTTTTTTTATCTGCTGTTTGTCGTTGTTCCCCTGTTTAAACCGGCACAAATTGAGGAGGTCACGAGCTATCGGCTTACACCACCCAGTATCGGTGATCAGACAGTACATCTCGCAATGGAGGAACAGGCAGAAATCGGGGTGCGTTTTACTCGTTCAGGCCTTGCACAATTCTTTTTTACTCATAGCGGTGCGGTAATAAAGGAACAATCCATTCCTTTACCACCAGAAACCACCATTACCAGTTTTGCCAGCGGGGCACCGGACAGCGCAACAGTAGCCTTTGGTTTGTCCAATGGCACCGCTGTCTTGGTGCGCCACATCTATCAGGTCACCTTTCCCAACGATAAACGGGTAATCACTCCCCGCCTCGACTACCCCCTGGGAGAGGCTCCGTTAATTATTGACACTTCCAGCCGGGCACTACGTCTGCTGGCAGTACAAAGCGATGAGGAACAGACCAGCTTTGGAGCACTAACAGAGGATAATCGTCTGCTGTTCACCCATTTTGCCGCCGAAGAGTCTTTTCTCGACGATGAAGAAAGCACGCTGGAGCGCACCAGCACCGAACTGGAGGGATTCCCGGAGAACACCCGATATCTGTTGCTCGACCCGGATCAGCAACATCTCTACACAGCCAACAAGGATGGAGCTCTCAGTATTTTCAATCTGTCTGACAAACAGCAGCCCCACCTCGACCAACGCCTGCCATCGGTAGCCGAGGGCGCCGAAATCACCGCCATGAAGCTGCTGGCCGGCGGAATCTCCCTGATGATTGGCAGCTCTGACGGGCGTATCTCTCAATGGTTTCCGGTTCGGGATGAGTCAGGGAAATTCATCTTTACCCAAATCCGTGAATTCAAGGCACAAACAGCCCCGATCACCACCTTGGCACCTGAGTTTAACCGCAAGGGATTTCTCGCCGCTGACAGCTCGGGAAAACTGGGGATTTATCATGCCACAGCCCACCGCACCCTGCTTGTGGAGCAGGTTGGCAAAAACAGACTGAATCAGCTGGCCATCGGTCCGCGTGCCAACGCGCTTCTGAGCGAAGACAGCGCCGGTAACATTCATTTTCTGCGCATAGAGAACGAGCACCCGGAGATCTCCTTCTCCTCGCTGTGGGGGAAGGTCTGGTACGAGAGCTACAGCGAACCAGATTATATCTGGCAATCCTCTTCGGCAAGCGACAGTTTCGAACCCAAACTGAGCCTGACACCCATCACCTTTGGCACCCTTAAAGCCGCATTTTACGCCATGTTGATCGCCCTTCCCCTGGCCATTCTGGGAGCCATATTCACCGCGCAGTTCATGGCGCCACGCATGCGCCGGATTGTAAAACCAACCATCGAAATCATGGAGGCCCTGCCCACAGTCATCATCGGTTTTCTAGCCGGCCTGTGGTTGGCCCCGGTACTGGAGACTCATCTGCCCGGAACATTCGCACTGCTGGTTATCCTGCCAGCGGGGATTCTGCTGTTTGCCTATGCATGGATGCACCTGATACCCGCCTCTATCCGACACAGAATTCCCGACAGCTGGGAGGCTGCCCTGCTGCTCCCTATTGTGCTGTTTCTGAGCTGGTTTTCGTTTGCAATCAGTCCCACGCTGGAAAATCTGCTGTTTGACGGCAACATGATCCAATGGCTTACCCATGAGATGGGTATTGCCTTCGACCAGCGCAACTCGCTGGTAGTGGGTATTGCCATGGGTTTTGCTGTTATCCCTACCATCTTTTCCATGGCCGAAGACGCCCTGTTCGGCGTACCCAAGCACCTGATTCGCGGCTCCCTTGCCTTGGGGGCAACCCCGTGGCAGACATTGATGCGAGTGATATTGCTGACTGCCAGCCCGGGAATCTTCGCCGCAGTAATGATCGGCCTCGGTCGCGCAGTGGGTGAGACCATGATCGTGCTGATGGCCACCGGCAATACCCCCATCATGGACTTGAGCATCTTCCAGGGGATGCGCACCCTGTCTGCCAACATTGCAGTAGAGATGCCTGAAGCAGAAGTGGCCAGCACCCATTACCGGGTTCTGTTCCTGGCCGCCCTGGTGCTGTTTACATTGACCTTTATTTTCAACACGCTGGCGGAAGTGGTTCGGCAGCGGCTACGCAAGAAGTACAGCTCGCTATGATACGCAACTGGTTCAAAAGCGGTTCACCCTGGGTCTGGCTCTCTGCTTCTGCAGTAAGCATCAGTATCCTGCTGGTGGTAGCATTGATCGGCCTTATTGCCGCCCGTGGGCTGGTCTATTTCTGGCCCAAAGAGGTACTGCAGGCGCAATATCACGAACATGCCGGTAACAGCTACCGCCTGATTGGCGAGGTACAGGATACCGAAGAGATTCCCGCCGCCCGGCTCAGAGAGAGTGGCGTAGAACTACCCGGTGATGAGAGCGCCTACACACGATACCTGGTTAAAACCGGCAATAGGGACTCGCTGGGGATGGACTTCCGTCTCATACTGCCGGACTTCATGACTGATATCGAATATCCCCCAGAGCTGATGGTCGTCGAGCGCCGGGAGTGGGGAAACCTGTATGGCTATCTGAAACAGGTCAAGGAGAACGGTGAGGTGGTTGCCGAAGGCAAAGCCGCCATTGCCGAGCTACACAAGCGGCTGGAGCGTGCTCTGGATCTATACAGCCAAATCAGGCATATCGAGAAGGATCTCATCGGGGCAATCAACTACAAGCTGGAACAACTGCGGCTGGATGAGCGCAGGTTGGATCTCGACAATGACCACGATCCCGCGAAGCGCGCAGCTATCACAACGCAGCGCAACGAACTGCAAAGCGAGTATGAAGCACTGCATAAACAGCGCAATGAACTCTTTCCCCGGTTCAACCGCGACAGCTTCACTGTCGAGATCATGGATGGGCGGCTTGTCGAGGTAGCACTGTCCAAAGTGGTACGATTCTACTTCCCCAACGCCATGGGCGTGGGGGGGAAAATCGGTCACTACTTCAGTAAACTGTGGGAGTTTGTCAGCGATGAACCCCGTGAAGCCAACACCGAAGGGGGAATCTTCCCTGCCATCTTCGGTACTGTGATGATGGTGCTGCTGATGTCCATACTGGTTACCCCGGCCGGGGTGGTGGCGGCAGTCTATCTGCGCGAATACGCAAAGCAGGGGTTTATAGTGCGCCTGATACGCATTGCAGTAAACAATCTGGCCGGTGTGCCCTCTATCGTCTATGGCGTGTTTGGCCTTGGCTTTTTCGTCTATTTTCTGGGTGGCAACATTGACGCACTATTCTTCCCCGAGGCACAGCCAACACCGACTTTCGGCACACCCGGGATTCTGTGGTCCTCCATTACCCTGGCCCTGCTCACCCTGCCGGTGGTCATCGTGGCAACTGAAGAGGGGCTTGCGCGGGTACCGCGCTCAATCCGCGAAGGCAGTCTGGCACTGGGCGCCACCAAGGCTGAGACCCTGTGGCGCACCGTCCTGCCCATGGCCAGCCCGGCGATGATGACCGGTCTGATCCTCGCGGTGGCACGTGCCGCCGGTGAAGTCGCACCGCTGATGCTGGTCGGAGTGGTCAAGCTTGCTCCGTCCCTGCCGCTGGATGGCAACGCACCGTACCTGCACCTGGATCGGAAATTCATGCACCTGGGTTTCCACATCTATGATGTCGGCTTTCAAAGTCCCAATGTGGAGGCTGCACGGCCGCTGGTGTATGCAACCGCCCTGCTGCTGGTGCTGGTTATTATTGTTCTGAACCTGGCAGCAATCCGCATCCGTAATCGGTTGCGTGAGAAATACCGTTCACTGGAGTCTTGAGAATTTTATGCAAGAGAACAACACCAACATCCCGAAAGTCGACGTTAGCGCCCTGCAGGGAAGCTCTGCACCAACCCGCTCTCTGGACGATGAATCCATCGCCCTGCAGGTCAAAAATCTGGATTTCTACTACGGCAGCAGCAAGGCGTTAAAGAATGTAAACATGGTTATTCCACAAAACCGGGTAACCGCCTTCATCGGACCCAGCGGCTGCGGGAAATCTACTCTGCTACGCTGCTTCAACCGGATGAACGACCTGATCGACGACATAAACATTGAAGGCGAGATCCTGCTTCATGGGCAAAACATCTATGACAAGGCAGTCAACGTCGCCAACCTGCGCCGCCAGGTAGGGATGGTGTTCCAAAAACCCAACCCGTTCCCGAAATCCATTTTTGAAAACGTTGCCTATGGACTCCGCATTCAGGGCATGAATGATCGCCGCCGCCTGGCCGAAGTGGTGGAGAAATCACTCAAGGGTGCGGCGCTGTGGGACGAAGTCAAGGATCGGCTGGAGGACAACGCACTGGGACTGTCCGGTGGACAACAACAGCGTCTGGTCATCGCTCGCGCCATCGCCATTGAACCTGAAGTGCTGTTGCTGGATGAGCCTGCCTCGGCGCTGGATCCCATCTCCACCCTCAAGCTGGAAGAGCTGATATATGAGCTCAAATCCCGCTACACTATTATTATCGTTACTCACAACATGCAGCAGGCAGCACGTGTCTCTGACTACTGCGCATTCATGCTGTTGGGTGAACTGATTGAGATGGCAAACACCAATACCCTGTTCACTAACCCGCAACAGAAACAGACCGAAGACTATATCACTGGCCGATACGGATAAGTAATAATCATGAACGACACAGCCCTTCCCCATCATATTTCACAACAGTTTGATGCCGACCTGGAAGAAGTACGCAATAACGTACTCGCCATGGGCGGCCTTGTGGAACAACAGCTCGCCAACGCCCTGACGGCACTCACGGAAAACAATGTCCCTCTGGGTGAATCGGTAGTCACGAACGATTACAAGGTCAATGCCCTGGAGGTCACTATCGATGAAGAGTGTAACCGCATCCTGGCGCTACGCCAGCCCACCGCTATCGACCTGCGCCTGATTGTCGCCATCATCAAAACCATCACTGATCTGGAGCGTATCGGTGATGAAGCAGAAAAGATTGGTCATCTGGCAGTTCAGCTGGCGGATCAAGGGGGCAATGACAAATTCAGCGCGCTGGCGCATCTTGGCGAACACTCCCGTAAAATGGTTCACGATGCCCTCGACGCCTTTGCGCGTCTGGATGTGGAACAGGCCATCAGCGTGGTAAAGGAAGATCTGAAAACCGACAAGGAGTATGAAGCCATCTCCCGCCAACTGATAACCTTCATGATGGAAGATCCACGATCAATAAGCCGGTTTCTCAACGTCATGTGGGCTGCCCGCTCACTGGAACGCATTGGCGACCATGCCCGCAATATCTGTGAGTACATCATCTATCTGGTAAAGGGAAAGGATGTTCGGCACACAAGCCTGGAACAGATGGAACAGACCGCACGGGACTCCCGCTAGCTATTAACCCGGCAGGTGAATTGTCAAATCAATGCCTTTAGCAAGCATATCAATAACTTGGTGTCAGAATGGAGCGGTTAACTGTAGATTCTAGGTTTAACAGCCTACCTTCGCGACCAGCTCCACGATGACCACCAGCTCCAGATCTCCCACCACCGCGGACGACCGGATGACTTGCACCCTTCCACCGCGGCGGTTGCACTGCCAAAAACGCTATCCACCCTGATCGAACCATCAACAACAGAACCACAATCAGCAACGATATTTGTACCTGTCCAGGATTTAATAGTGCACTGCTCAGAAGCATCAATATCAAAAACCCCTGTCCCTGAGCCAACCGCATCAAGATAACGACTAAAACCGGAACCGTTAACGGTGACAGTACCACTGCCACAACTGACTGAATTGATTTTTACAGCAGGAGTTATCACCAGATTAACCGGAACGCTGGCCATCATTCCATTCACAGCACTGACACTGTAATTACCCGGTAGCAGGGTCGGCGGAATCTGTACTTCCATCGTTGTAAACGCAACATTTTCCGGCACAATTTCCAGCGGAGGATTACCACTGTCCACCGCTGTCAGAACAACTTTGGTCGCTATATTGTTGTTGTCTGTTACCACCAGATATCCTGCGCCGGTAAGCAATAGCGTCGAAGGCACACCCTCAATTAATTTTGCCGTACTTATCTGTTCTATTTTTGGAAGAAGCGGCCCAAACAGTGGTGCTGCATCCGCAGCGGCCATTCTGACAGATGCGGGCGTAGCACTTCCCCCCATATGGCAACCCATGCAGTCAAAAGAGGTACCGATATGGCCAAAGAACGGTTGCTCTTCATAGCTCCCGGCAACACCATCGCCATCGGAATCTGCCTGGATGCTGTGTAGCGACGTGGGGGCATGACACCTGACACACCCCTGCAAGGTGTGATCCGGTGGCGTGGCATCATGACACAAGGCACACGTATGTACTGTGCCACTACCCGGTTGACCCAGGCCGGTTCCATGATGAGTCATCATGTTGGCGTTCGGACCCGGAACGACCCGGCCTGTGACATCATCCGTACCTCCGTTATGGCAATAGCGGCACCCCCCCCGCCGATGTCCAGTATCACCAAAATCACCATCACCAAAACCGGGGTTTGGACTCATGGAGGGTATGACTTTCAACATCCACAATTCACCATTGGGGTCATTTATCAGGCTGCCATGACAAGCGTTACACTCAGCAGCTTGCGCCTTTGCTGTGAGATGATGTACCGAGGCGACCCCGGCTTTTTGCTGATGACAGGTAAGGCAGTTTCGGAATTCCGGCTCGCTTGGTTCGAGGGCAAACTTGAAATAGCCACCCAACGGCCGGGATGGATCCACCACCCAGTCCACAGCATGGCAGGTTATACATTTATGAGTTCCATCCTGAGATTTTTCCGGAAAAGGAGACGCTGAATACTCACCAATCGGAGTATCCACGCGAAGATGGTGCCGATCCGGCAGATAACCCTGTTTGACAGGTGCCGGTGCCGTATCGGGGTTGAAATGACAGCTGCCGCAAATATCCATCGTCATACTGTTGAATACACCATCCGGCATACCGAGATTCTGATTTACCGGTGGCGGTGGAGTACTGGCCCAGGCTGCAGCACAACCCGCTGTCACCAGCAACATCAGCCAAGTAAATATTCTTTTAATCATACTGCCGTCCCCACTTGTCGATTATCCGGATAACAATACAGACTCTCTCGGGCAGAACGTGAAGCACATGGAGCCCTGGCGCAACTCGATACATGTACAGAAAAAACAACATGCCGCACGACGAAAAAGGAACTGAATAGTTACGTTATTTTTCTGGTTATCTGTCAACAATGTCGGCTTCACCAATCCGAAAGTTGAGCCAACTGAGTATCCTGTTTGTTAAATTCAATCTGGATTAATCAGTTGGACAGCTTGTCCAGTGGCTGAACCACCCAGGAAAACTTTATCAAGGGCGATGATTTATTGGGAGGACAAGCCCTCGCAGAAACCAAGCAATAATCGTGCTGCCTGGAATTCCACGAAAAATGTTTCTTTATATTTCAGCTGGATATAAAGGGGGTTGGATTTCCACCAGAAAAAATGATGAAATCGCTCTGTTGCCTTTCAACGACAGCATATTTCATTGAAAGAGAGAAGAAAAAATTTTTTTTTTGGGATACTGTTTTGAAGAAACATCAAGCTATCAGCATTCCAACCAGCGCATGACAAAATCGCTATAGAATTAAATACATGTTGACAGAAGTTGGCTTTCCTTGACATGCCTTCCCGGTTATTTCAGACCCATGTTTGAAACCCATTAATTTATTTTTTTCTTGATTTTTAACGATCACCTCTGAAGTAAAAAAACAGGTGGAGAAAAACAAATTATTATCACCCCGAACCCCGTGACTGTCGCTTGCCGGCGACAAATTGCGAGTCAGAAAATAGAAGTTTGAGCTCTCACGACACTTCACCCTATATCATTCCGAGGTCTGTCAAAACCGGGAAAGATACATCAGCGCTCAAACTGATAATACAGCTACAAGATCTGTTCAATTAGCGCCTTGAGGGTTCCCGGCTCAAAGGGCTTGTCGCATATTGCGGAAACACCCGCCTGCTGGATTGCAGCAAGCTGTTTCTTGTTCTGCTCAGAAGTAACCATCAGAACCGGGATTGATGGCTGGATATCGCTGCTGCGGATCTGATCAATCAGCTCCTTGCCATCCATATTGGGCATATTATAGTCAGTAACAACCAGATCAAAATAGTGTTGCTGCAACAGACGTAATGCCTCTGTCCCGTCCAGAGCTTCGGTAAATTTTTCCATCCCCATGGATGAAAGCACCCGACGTATGTGCTTCCGCGATAAAGCACTGTCATCAACAATCAGAACCTCGACACTTTCGGGATCATAGTTGGCCAGCAACAGCGGAGCCGGAGTCAGGAAGTTCAGGGTAGCAGAGATGGCAACCTTGAGTTCCTCATTGGTGAACGGTTTGGGAAGAATCGCCAGCGCTCCAGCCTGGCGAATGGGTTCGAGATAGCGAATGCGGGTCTCACTGGATACCAGCATAAATGCCGTATCCTGAAGCGCTTCTTCCTCCCGCATGGAATATACCAGTTCCGTACCGGTCATATCGGGAAGATAGAGCGCACTGATTACAAGATCCGGCTGCTGACTCCGCATCTCTTTTAATGCATCTGCACCATTTTCTACAACAATACTGTCATCAATCCCCAGTTCCGCCAACCGCTGCTGAACGATACGCTGTTGAGTAGATGAAGGCTCAACCAACATGACCAGAAGGTCTGAAATTGCAATACTGTCCATGCTCATAGCGCCCTCATCCCCAACAGGAAAACAAAAACCGGTTCACGCCGCAAAAAATCCACGGGAGCGAACGCACTATACTCTGAACTGCCGCACCATATTTCCCAGATCACCAGCAAGCCGCTCCAGCTTGACCGCAGCCTGGGCAGCCTCCTGCGAGCCATCTGCATTCTGTTCGGCGACCTGGCTGATATTGACCACATTACGATTTATCTCATCAGCCACCCTGATCTGCTGATCAGAGGCGGTGGCAATCTGCTGGTTCATTTCTGCAATCCGGCTCACGGCATTGGTGATCTCATCCAGTGACTCACCAGCCTGCGCAGCTTGTTCAACGCTGCTCCTGGCCTGGGTCTGCCCTTTCTCCATTACCTCAACACTGGTTTTGGCGCCGCACTGCAATCGTTCAATCATGGACTGAATCTCCTGCGTGGATTGCTGGGTGCGCTGTGCTAGAGTACGCACCTCATCGGCCACTACGGCAAATCCCCGTCCCTGCTCACCGGCACGTGCCGCCTCAATAGCTGCATTCAGAGCCAGCAGGTTGGTCTGCTCGGCAATGCCGTTGATCACATCCAGCACACCGCCAATACTGTTGGTGTCGTCCTGCAGTTTATGGATAACCTGCGCCGCCTGCTCTACATTCTCTGCCAGAACATTGATATCCTCAAGCGCCTTGCCAACCACCTGTTGACCGGATTTGGATGCCTGATCAGCCTGGCGGGTTGCCTCCGCTGCTTCACCGGCATTGTTTCCGACCTCCTGAATGGTTGAGGTCATCTCGTTCATCGCCGTCGCCACCAGATCGGTCTCCTGCTGCTGGCGCTTGATGCTCTCACTGGTTTTACCGGTAATACCCTGCATCTGCTGCACACCGGAGGAAAGTTGGTTTGCGGCGTCAGTAATTCTCTTGACAGTGCTATGAAATTTTCCCAGCATACGGCGAAAAGCCAGCGCGGTCTGTCCCACTTCATCCTTTGAATTCAGCTGCAGGCAGATAGCGGATGAATCCTGCTCATTGCACGCAGTAAGATCGTTTTCCCGTTCTGCACGGATGATCAACTCCCGCAGCGTATTGATAGGTCGCAGCACGGTCCGGCTAATGAGTAGCACCATTATTGAAACCAGCAGAAATGTTAGCAACAATCCGCCCAGAGAAACCCCCATCAAACGACTGGTGGCGATTTCCAGTTTCTTCGCCGTCTCGGCGGTCAAGGCCTTCTTGTTGTCAAACAGATGCTGCATCGCCTCAAGAGCCGGGCCATCATCAATCTTTACAACGGTATCAATCTCAGCCGGAGTACGCCCATCCGCAACCATCCGCTTAACCTGATCCGCCGCAGCGCGATATTTCCTGCTCACATCTTCAATTGCCGCCAAGCCTGTTTTTTCCCCATTTTTGAGATAGCCCAACTGACGATATTGATTCACAAAACGATCCACCTCATCAAACTTGCTCATGGTGCGTTGATAATACTTATCCTTGCCGCGCAACACATAGTTTTTGAAGTTATGTATGGCTCCACCATATCCCAGATTGGCCTGAATATGATTCAGCAAGACATTTTTCTGCACCACTTCTTCCTGATAGGACTGCCAGATAGGATTAATCGGCGCAATGTATTTGTAGCTTAAAACAGCAACGACAAAAAAGATTGCAGCCACCGAAGCCAGCAACAGATGAAATTTATTCTGAATGGTTATATCAAAAAAGCGTCCTGATTTACCCGACATTAAGATGACCTCATTTCTGTCCGTTCTCACATGGTTGTATACATGCTAATAGCGGAACATGAGCAGGAAACTTTAGCTGCCAGGAAAGAGAAAAATGGTTTTTTCTTATATTCAAACAACCCCCTTTATTTCAGTGCTTTTGAGGCGACTTCGCACACATCCCTGGAGAGTTTTTCCGTACCGAGAATTCGCTGCAGTTCTGCCTGCATCAGCTTCTGGCGCTGCCCGTCGAAACGCCGCCAGCGAGTCAGGGGATTGAGCAGCCGGGCGGCCACCTGGGGGTTGATGCCGTCCAGCTCCAGCACCCGGTCGGCCAGAAAGCGGTAGCCGGCCCCGCTGTGCTCATGGAAACGGGCCGGGTTTCCCTGGCAGAAGGCGCCGATCAGGGCGCGTACCCGGTTGGGGTTGCGAATGTTGAAATCGGGGTGCTCCATCAGCTCCTTCACCCGCTCCAGGGTGCCGGGCAGGCGTGAGCCGGCCTGCAGGGAGAACCACTTGTCCACCACCAGCGGCTGGTGGCGCCATTTTCTGTAGAAGGCATCCAGCGCCGGTTCGCGCTGGGCGCAGTCGCAGTTGACGAGGGCGTGGAGGGCGGCCATGGCGTCGGTCATGTTGCCAGCCGTGGTGAACTGCTCCATGCAGCCCTGGCGGATCGCCTCCTGTGGCAGCTCCATCAGGTAGGAGAGGCAGAGGTTCTTCAGGCTGCGCCGGCCCCTGGCCGCTGCATCGATCCGGTATTCGCCATGCTCCGCGTTGGCTTCGTAGCCCGCCAGCCATGCGCTCTCCAGCGCAACCGCCAGTGAGCGGCGCACGAAATCGCGCGTCTCGTGAATGGCGACCGGGTCCACCACTTCGCACTGTTCGGCCAGCCAGCTCTCGCCCGGCAGGGTCAGCAGCTGCGCGGTGAAGGCGGGGTCCCCGCTGCTTCCGGTCAGCACCTTGCGGAAGGCGTCCACCAGAATATTGTCGAGAACCGGCTCGCGCCCGGCCCGCCGCTGTTCGATCAGGGACAGGATGATCCCGGTGGCCAGCTTCTGCGCCGCCTCCCAGC
>JAJRUX010000061.1 GCA_024277575.1 Gammaproteobacteria bacterium
GTTACAGGCCAGTAGCTCAATTGGCAGAGCAGCGGTCTCCAAAACCGCAGGTTGGGGGTTCGATTCCCTCCTGGCCTGCCATTTTTTAACAGGGAAACTCGACGACTAACTATGGCAGACAAAATTAAATTGTCCCTGGCGGTAATTTTACTGCTGGCGGCTATTGTTGCTTTTTATCTGTTGGGCGAGTACCCCCTGTTATATCGTGTCCTGGGTCTGTTGGCGGCTGGTGGCGTTGCCGCCGCTATTGCCCTGCAGACGGAGTCAGGGCGCAATGCGCGGGAATTTTTGCGTGGCAGTATGGTGGAGATCCGCAAGGTTGTCTGGCCGACACGCAAGGAGACAACCCAAACCACCTTGATCGTTATCGTGATGGTCATTATTCTGGGTATTTTGCTGTGGTTGCTGGATATGTTTTTGTTATGGGCGGTGCGTTTGCTGACCGGCCAAGGGGGGTGAATTCGTGACAAAGCGCTGGTATGTAGTTCACGCCTATTCCGGTTTTGAAAACCAGGTAAAACGTTCACTTGCCGAGCGTATTACACGTTATGGTATGGAGGACAAGTTTGGCGAGATTCTGGTTCCCACCGAAGAGCTGGTCGAGATGCGGGAGGGACAGAAGCGTAAGAGTGAACGTAAATTCTTCCCTGGTTATGTGTTGGTACAGATGGAGCTGGATGATGATACCTGGCACTTGGTGAAGGATGTTCCAAAAGTAATGGGTTTTATTGGCGGAACCTCGGATCGGCCTGCGCCGATTACCGACAAGGAAGCTGAGGCAATCCTCAATCGTATCCAGGAAGGGGTGGAGAAGCCGCGTCCCAAGGTGCTGTTTGAGCCGGGTGAAGTGGTGCGCATCTGCGACGGTCCTTTCAACGACTTCAATGGCGTGGTCGAAGAGGTGGATTATGAAAAGAGTCGCATGCGTGTATCGGTGCTGATTTTCGGGCGGTCAACCCCCGTGGATCTGGAGTTCAGTCAGGTCGAAAAAGGTTGAGTTTCAAGGGGAGCCGCAAGGCGTTCGTACCCACCAAGGAGTAAATGATGGCGAAGAAAATTGAAGCCTATATCAAGCTGCAGGTAGCAGCAGGTCAGGCTAACCCCAGTCCCCCCGTTGGTCCCGCACTGGGTCAGCATGGTGTGAATATCATGGAATTTTGCAAGGCATTTAATGCCCAGACGCAGAAAATGGAGCAGGGTCTGCCCATCCCCGTGGTAATTACTGTTTATAACGATCGCAGTTTTACTTTTATTACCAAGACCCCGCCTGCCTCCGTGCTGCTCAGAAAGGCTGCCGGTATTCCCAAAGGGTCTGGCGTGCCCAATCGTGACAAGGTTGGCAAGGTAACGCGGGCACAACTGGAAGAGATTGCAAAGACCAAGGATCCTGATCTTACCGCAAACGATCTGGATGCTGCTGTGCGTACCATTGCTGGTACGGCGCGTAGCATGGGTCTGGAAACGGAAGGGGTTCAATAATGGCGAAGCTCAGTAAGCGAAAGAAAGTATTTCTGGAAAAGGTGGAGACAGGAAAGCAGTACGTCGTTGAAGACGCGCTGGCGCTGCTTAAAGAGTTGCCCCCGGCAAAGTTTGTCGAATCGGTTGATGTGGCTGTCAACCTTGGTGTTGATCCACGCAAGTCGGATCAGGTGGTTCGTGGTTCCACCGTGCTGCCGCACGGCACAGGAAAAACGGTTCGTGTTGCCGTGTTTGCCCAGGGAGCCAATGTGGCCGCCGCAGAGGCTGCGGGTGCTGATGTGGTGGGGATGGATGACCTTGCCGACTCTATAAAGAAAGGTAATCTTGATTTTGATGTGGTCATTGCCAGCCCGGATGCCATGCGGGTGGTTGGGCAGCTGGGGCAGATTCTTGGTCCGCGTGGGTTGATGCCCAACCCCAAGGTCGGCACGGTGGCTCCGGACGTAGCCGCTGCGGTGAAGAATGCCAAGTCAGGGCAGGTGCGTTACCGGACTGACAAGGGTGGCATTGTTCACTGTTCCATCGGAAAAATGAATTTTGAAGTGAATGCGCTCAAGGAAAACCTTGAGGCATTGCTGGCTGATCTAAAGAAGGCCAAGCCCGCTTCCTCGAAAGGGCAGTATCTGAAAAAGGTCACCCTTTCCTCAACAATGGGTGCAGGGATCGTGGTCGATTCCGCATCGCTGGCCTCCTGAGGCCAGCAACAGACTTTGGCCGCCAGCTTTTGCTTGATTGCTGGCGGGCGTCAAAGACCGCAGGTGCATAATGCTTAATTGGAATTGTTTCTGCCTGCGTAGACGGTGATACCGGAGACAGGTTTATCCCGGCGAAGGACACCGTAGGGGAGATGCATACCCGGCTCTGCTGATGTGTATCTCAAGTAGTAACTCAAATTGATGGGCGGTAACTCCCATCTGTCAAGAGGTGACACTGTATGCCTTTGAATCTTGATGATAAAAAGGCCATCGTCTCCGAAGTTGCCGAGGTTGCTTCCAGCGCCCTGTCTGCCATTGCGGCAGAGTATAACGGGTTGACTGCTGCCGAGATGACTGAATTCCGCGCCAGGGCGCGGGAGTCCGGCGTCTATGTGCGGGTGGTCAAAAACACGCTGGCGCGCCGCGCAGTTAGTGGTACGGAGTTCGAGTGCATGTCGGAAGCCTTGGTCGGGCCGCTGGTGTTGGCATTCTCGCAAGAGGATCCCGGTGCTGCGGCACGGGTGGTTTCCGATTTTGCCAAGGAAAATGACAAACTGGCGGTCAAACTGGTCTCCATTGGCGGAAAGCTGCTGGATGCCGGAGAGATTGACCGGCTGGCCAAAATGCCGACCAAGGAGCAGGCGATCAGCATGCTCATGTCGGTAATGAAGGCGCCGGTCAGCAAGTTTGTTCGTACCCTGGCGGAACCGCATGCCAAACTGGTTCGTACCATTGCTGCCGTGCGCGACAAGAAGCAGTCCGAGGCTGCGTGACGATAGTTTTTTAACCTGATTTCCCCCGCGCTGTTGAGGGCGTGGATAAACCTGATTGAACGAGGAGTAGCATTAATCATGGCTGTTTCAAAAGAAGATATTCTAGAAACCATTTCCAACATGTCTGTCATGGAGGTGGTTGATCTGATCGAGGCGATGGAAGAGAAGTTTGGCGTGTCTGCCGCCGCTGCCGTGGCTGCTGCCCCTGCCGCTGCTGCCGGCGGTGGTGAGGCGGCTGCTGCCGAGAAGGATGAGTTTGATGTGGTAATGACCAGCTTTGGCGATAACAAGGTCAAGGTGATCAAGGCGGTGCGTGGCGTAACTGGTCTTGGCCTCAAGGAGTCCAAGGAGATGGTTGAGGGCGTACCTTCCACCGTCAAGGAAGGCGCCAGCAAGGAAGAAGCCGAGCAGATCAAAAAGGATCTGGAAGAGGCTGGTGCAACCGTGGAGCTCAAATAAGCGTTTCCGGGTTTGTTCACCTGAGTATCTGTTACAGAACAACGGGGTGCAGTGAGGTACCCCTTATCAAAAGGCCAGGGATGGCCGTTTAGATATTTCCGGGCTGGTGATTAACGTCACCGGCCTTTTCCTGTTGGTGGCGGTTAGCTCTGACTGCCGCGGCAGATGACGATTGACAAGCTGAGGAATACCGATGGCCTACTCTTTCACCGAGAAAAAACGCATCCGTAAAGATTTCGGAAAGCGGCGCAGCATTCTGGAAGTCCCCTATTTGCTGGCTATCCAGATGGATTCATATCGCAAGTTCCTGCAGCAGGATGTTGCTGTAAAAGAACGTGCCGATCAAGGTTTGCAGGCTGCCTTCAATTCGATCTTCCCAATCGTCAGCTATTCCGGCAATGCCGCCCTGGAATATGTCAATTATCGTCTCGGCACGCCGGTTTTTGATGTCAAGGAGTGCCAGCTGCGTGGAACCACCTATGCAGCGCCGCTGCGGGTCAAGCTGCGTCTGGTCATTTATGACAAGGAGTCCAAATACAAGACAGTCAAGGATATCAAGGAGCAGGAGGTCTATCTGGGAGAGATCCCGCTGATGACCGACAACGGCACCTTCGTTATCAATGGGACCGAGCGTGTTATCGTCTCCCAGTTGCATCGCTCCCCTGGCGTATTTTTTGAACATGACAAGGGTAAAACCCACTCCTCCGGCAAGCTGTTGTTCAGCGCCCGGGTGATTCCCTATCGTGGTTCCTGGCTGGATTTCGAGTTTGATCCCAAGGATATCCTGCATGTGCGCATTGATCGCCGCCGCAAGCTGCCGGCTACTGTTCTGCTGCGTGCACTTGATTACGGTGTTGAAGAGATTCTGGATATGTTCTTTGAGCATGAGGACTTCCAGATCGGCAAGGACGGATTCAGTCTGGAGCTGGTTCCGAAGCGGCTGCGCGGGGAGATGCTGGATTTTGATATCAGTATCGGCGATAAAGTACTGGTTGAAGCCGGGCGCCGGATCACCGCACGCCACATCCGTGAGCTGGAGAAGGCCGGGGTGAAAAATCTCGAAGTGCCGGCTGAATTCCTGATTGGCAAGGCGTTGGCAAAAAATATTGTCGATAAGCAGAGTGGCGAGATTATCGCCAATGCCAACGATGAGATTACCAGTGAATTGCTGGATCAGCTGATCAAGGCGGGTGTCAAGGAGTTCCAGACCATCTATACCAACGATCTGGATAACGGACCCTATATTTCCGATACGCTGCGTGCCGATCAGAGTAACAACCGTCTCGAGGCACTGGTCGAGATCTATCGGGTGATGCGCCCCGGCGAGCCACCCACCAAGGAGTCTGCGGAGAACCTGTTCCAGAATCTGTTTTTTACCGACGAGCGTTATGATCTTTCGCCGGTGGGCCGGATGAAGTTCAATCGCAGGGTTGGCCGCAAGGAGATCACCGGCCCGGGTACCTTGACCAATGAAGATATCATCGCCGTGATGAAAACGTTGATCGATATTCGTAACGGCAATGGCGTCATCGATGATATCGACCATCTGGGTAACCGCCGTATTCGCTCGGTGGGCGAGATGGCCGAGAATCAGTTCCGCGTTGGCCTGGTTCGAGTGGAAAGAGCCGTCAAGGAGCGCCTCAGCGTGGCGGAGTCCGAGGAGCTGGTGCCGCAATCACTGATCAACGCCAAGCCGGTCTCTGCTGCGGTGAAGGAGTTTTTTGGTTCCAGCCAGCTGTCGCAGTTTATGGATCAGAACAATCCGCTGTCGGAAGTTACCCATAAACGCCGTATTTCCGCATTGGGTCCGGGTGGCCTGACCCGTGAGCGGGCCGGATTCGAGGTACGTGATGTGCATACCACCCACTATGGCCGGGTATGCCCGATTGAAACGCCGGAAGGGCCAAATATCGGCTTGATCAACTCACTGGCGGTTTATGCTCGTACCAATGAGTACGGCTTTCTTGAAACACCTTACCGGAAAGTAGTTGATGGCAAGGTGACTGACGAGATCGACTATCTGTCAGCTATCGATGAGAGTCACTTTGTCATCGCCCAGGCCAATGCCTCATTGGATGACAGTAACCGGCTTGCTGATGAATTGGTAACCTGCCGGCATCAGAATGAATTCACCATGACCACACCGGACAAGGTGCAGTATATGGACGTTTCACCGAAGCAGATTGTTTCGGTGGCGGCATCCTTGATTCCGTTTTTGGAGCACGACGATGCTAACCGCGCCTTGATGGGATCGAACATGCAGCGCCAGGCGGTACCCACACTGCGGGCGGACAAGCCGCTGGTGGGCACCGGGATGGAGCGGGAGGTGGCGATTGATTCCGGAGTCACGGTGGTGGCCCAGCGTGGCGGTGAGATCAACGCTGTCGATGCCGGCCGTATTGTGGTGCGTGTCAATGATGACGAGACCGTGCCGGGCGAACCGGGTGTGGATATCTATAATCTGACCAAATATACCCGCTCCAACCAGAACACCTGTATCAACCAGCGTCCGCTGGTGAAACCGGGTGACAAGGTAGCGCGCGGTGATGTTCTGGCGGATGGTCCGAGTACCGACATGGGTGAACTGGCGCTGGGTCAGAACCTGCTGGTGGCGTTCATGCCCTGGAACGGATACAACTTCGAGGACTCCATCCTGCTGTCCGAACGGCTGGTGCAGGAAGACAGGTTTACCTCCATTCACATCGAGGAGCTGACCTGTGTGGCCCGCGACACCAAGCTGGGTTCTGAAGAGGTTACCAGCGATATCCCCAATGTTGGCGAAGGGGTGCTGTCCAAACTGGATGAGGCCGGTATTGTCTATGTAGGTGCCGAGGTCAAGCCGGGCGATATCCTGGTGGGTAAGGTTACGCCCAAGAGCGAGACTCAGCTGACGCCCGAAGAGAAGCTGCTGCGTGCCATTTTCGGTGAGAAGGCTTCAGATGTGAAGGACACCTCTCTGCGGGTTCCGGCCGGAATGAACGGGACTGTCATTGATGTGCAGGTGTTCACCCGGGACGGCGTTGAAAAGGATGCGCGTGCCCAGTCCATCGAGGAGGCTGAACTGGATCGTTTCCGCAAGGATCTGAAAGACCAGTTGCGAATAGTGGAAGAGGATACCTATGCGCGTGTGGAGAGCATGTTGCAGGGCCAGGAAGCAGCCGGTGGTCCCAACAGGCTAAAGTCCGGTGACAAGATTACCCGGGAGTACCTTGCCGAACTGCCGCACGACAAATGGTTCGAGATTCGCCTCAAGGACGACGGGTCCAATGACCAGCTGGAGCTGATTGCAGAGCAGTTGCAGCAGCTGCGCAAGGAGCTGGACGAGAAGTTTGAGGAGAAAAAATCCAAACTCGCTCAGGGGGACGATCTTGCTCCGGGCGTACTGAAGATGGTCAAGGTCTATCTGGCGGTCAAACGGCGCATTCAGCCGGGAGACAAGATGGCCGGACGTCACGGTAACAAGGGTGTTATTTCCACCATCGTGCCGGTTGAGGACATGCCTCACCTGGAAGATGGCACCCCGGTGGATATTGTGCTCAACCCATTGGGCGTTCCTTCCCGAATGAATGTCGGGCAGGTGCTGGAAACCCACCTGGGCTGGGCTGCCAAGGGGGTGGGGCTGAAGATCGGAAAGATGCTTGAAGAGCAGGCCAAGGCCTCCGAACTGCGCGGTTTTCTCGACAAGGTGTACAACACCAGTGGCAAGAAGGAGGATCTGGACTCTTTCAGCGATGACGAAGTGAAGGAACTGGCCAATAATCTCAAGGGCGGTGTTCCCGTTGCCACCCCTGTATTTGATGGCGCATCCGAGAGTGAGATCAAGGCGATGCTGAAACTGGCTGATCTGCCGGAATCCGGACAGACCACGCTGTATGACGGGCGTACCGGGGAGCCGTTCGAACGGCCGGTAACGGTTGGTTACATGTACATCCTGAAACTGAACCACCTGGTTGATGACAAGATGCACGCGCGCTCCACCGGACCCTACAGTCTGGTGACCCAGCAGCCGCTGGGTGGCAAGGCGCAGTTTGGTGGTCAGCGCTTTGGAGAGATGGAGGTGTGGGCACTGGAAGCTTATGGTGCGGCCTATACCCTGCAGGAGATGCTTACTGTCAAGTCCGATGATGTGGCCGGGCGTACCAAGATGTACAAGAATATCGTGGATGGTGATCACCACATGGAAGCCGGGATGCCGGAATCGTTCAATGTTCTGCTCAAGGAGATTCGCGCCCTGGGTATTGATATTGAACTGGAGCAAGTGGACTAACGACACCGTACCTGTCCGGCGCGGGATCAGAGCCTGCGCCGGGATGTATATATAGAGGGCAAGACTTTGAAAGATTTATTGAATCTTCTGAAACAACAGAAACATGTGGACGATTTTGACGCAATCCGGATTGGATTGGCATCACCTGACAAGATCCGTTCCTGGTCGTACGGTGAAGTAAAGAAGCCGGAGACTATCAATTATCGCACCTTCAAACCCGAGCGGGACGGACTGTTTTGCGCCAAGATTTTTGGCCCGGTAAAAGATTTTGAGTGCCTGTGCGGCAAGTACAAGCGTCTCAAGCATCGGGGTGTCATCTGCGAGAAGTGTGGCGTGGAGGTGACTCAGTCCAAGGTGCGGCGTGATCGAATGGCGCATATTGATCTGGCCAGCCCGGTAGCGCATATCTGGTTCCTGAAATCGCTGCCGTCACGCATGGGGCTGTTGCTGGACATGACCCTGCGTGATATTGAGCGCGTGCTCTATTTTGAAGCCTTTGTGGTTATCGACCCAGGCATGACTCAACTGGAGAAGGGGCAGCTGCTCAATGATGAGCAGTACCTGGACACCATCGAAGAGTTCGGTGACGAGTTTGATGCGCGGATGGGTGCCGAGGCGGTACAGGAGCTTCTGCGGGCACTGGATCTCAAGGCAGAGGCAGCCAAACTGCGGGAGGATATTGCGGCAACCAACTCCGAGACTGCACTGAAAAAACTTTCTAAACGATTGAAACTGGTTGAGGCGTTTATCGATTCCGGAAACAAGCCGGAGTGGATGGTGCTCAACATACTGCCGGTATTGCCGCCGGAGCTGCGGCCACTGGTTCCGCTGGAGGGAGGCCGCTTTGCAACCTCCGATCTGAACGATCTCTACCGCCGGGTGATTAATCGCAACAATCGCCTGAAGCGCCTGCTGGAGCTCAATGCTCCCGATATCATTGTGCGCAACGAAAAGCGTATGCTGCAGGAGTCGGTGGATGCACTGCTGGACAATGGCCGCCGTGGCCGTGTCATTACCGGCTCCAACCGTCGTCCTCTCAAGTCGCTGGCGGATATGATCAAGGGCAAGCAGGGACGTTTCCGGCAGAACTTGCTGGGCAAGCGGGTCGATTACTCCGGGCGTTCCGTTATCGTGGTCGGACCTACTCTGAAGCTGCATCAGTGCGGTTTGCCCAAAAAAATGGCGCTGGAACTGTTCAAGCCGTTTATCTTCAGCAAGCTCGAGATGCGCGGCCTGGCGACTGCCATCAAGGCGGCCAAAAAGCTGGTTGAGCGTGAGGGACCGGAAGTATGGGACGCGCTGGAACAGGTGATCCGGGAGCATCCGGTGATGCTGAACCGGGCACCCACGCTGCATCGTTTGGGTATCCAGGCTTTTGAGCCTGTGCTGGTCGAGGGCAAGGCCATCCAGCTTCATCCGCTGGTATGCGCGGCATTCAATGCCGACTTCGATGGCGATCAGATGGCGGTGCATGTGCCGCTCTCACTGGAGGCCCAGCTGGAAGCCCGTACGCTGATGCTCTCTTCCAACAACGTATTGTCACCTGCCAACGGCGAGCCGATTATTGTCCCATCGCAAGATGTGGTGCTGGGTCTGTATTACATGACCCGCGAGCAAGTCAATGTTCCGGGCGAGGGTAGCCTGTTTGCTGATCTTGATGAACTGCAACGAGCCTACGCCAACAAAACGGTTGATCTCCATGCCAGGATAAGGGTGAGGGTCAAGGAGGTTTCAGTTGATGATGAGGGTAACGCAACCGAGCAGGTGAGTATCAAGGATACCATTGCCGGTCGTGCCCTGCTGTTTGATATCGTACCGGAGGGTCTGCCTTTCGATCTGGTCGATCAGGATATGACCAAACGCGCCATCTCCAATCTGCTTAACAGCGCCTACCGGCGTTTGGGGTTGAAGAACGCTGTTATCTTTGCTGACCGTCTGATGTATACCGGTTTCAAATATGCGACGATAGCCGGTGTTTAGTTTGGAATCAACGACATGGCCATTCCGGAGGAGAAGGAGAGCATCCTGTCCCGTGCGGAGCAGGAGGTCAAGGATATTGAAAACCAGTTCAATTCAGGCCTGGTTACCAATGGTGAACGTTATAACAAGGTGGTCGATATCTGGTCTCATACCAACGACCAGGTTGCCAAGGCGATGATGGCCGGACTGGGTACCGAAGTGGTAAAGGATGCCAAGGGCAAGAAGGTTGAGCAGAAGTCGATGAACTCCATCTTCATGATGGCCGATTCCGGCGCCCGGGGCAGCGCGGCGCAGATTCGCCAATTGGCGGGTATGCGTGGCCTGATGGCAAAGCCGGATGGTTCAATTATCGAAACCCCGATTACCGCGAATTTCCGCGAGGGTTTGAACGTTCTGCAATACTTCATTTCTACTCATGGCGCACGCAAGGGTCTGGCGGATACGGCGCTGAAAACCGCCAACTCCGGTTACCTCACCCGCCGTCTGGTGGACGTTGCCCAGGACCTGGTAGTTACCGAACCGGATTGCGGGACTACCGAAGGGCTTGAGATGACACCTCTCATCGAGGGTGGCGATGTGGTCGAACCGTTGCGTGAGCGGGTGCTGGGCCGGGTGGTTGCCAGAGATGTAGTGGAGGCAGGTTCCGACAAGGTGTTGATACCGGCCGGAACACTGCTGGATGAACAGTGGGTGGATCGGCTGGAGGAGATGGGTGTGGATCATGTCGTGGTTCGCTCTGCCATCAGTTGCGAAACACGCTATGGGGTCTGTTCTGCCTGCTACGGTCGTGATCTGGGTCGGGGCCATCTGGTAAATGCTGGTGAAGCGGTGGGTGTTATCGCTGCCCAGTCAATCGGTGAGCCCGGAACCCAGCTTACCATGCGCACCTTCCATATCGGTGGTGCTGCGTCTCGGGCTGCGGCGGTGAGTGATATTCAGGTCAAGACCAAGGGTACGGTACGCCTGCATAACATCAAGCTGGTTGAACATGCTTCCGGTAACAGTGTGGCCGTTTCCCGTTCCGGCGAGATCACCGTGTTGGATGAGGCTCATCGTGAACGTGAGCGCTATAAAGTACCATACGGCGCTGTGATTAGCGTGAAGGATGGTGATGCGGTGGAACCCGGCCAGGTTCTCGCCAACTGGGATCCCCATACCCATCCAATTATTACCGAGGTGGCCGGTATGGTTCGCTTCGTTGACTTTGTCGAAGGGCTGACTGTTGATCGCCAGACCGATGAGATGACCGGCTTGACCAGCCTGGTTATCACCGATCCCAAACACCGTGGCGTGGCCGCCAAGGATATGCGCCCGATGGTGAAGCTGGTGGATGAAAAGGGGAATGACCTGTGCATCGCCGGGACGGATACCCCGGCTCACTACTTCCTGTTGCCGGGTGCCATTGTTCAGCTGGAGGATGGCGCCAATGTGGGGGTGGGTGATGTCATTGCCAGGATCCCGCAGGAGTCCTCCAAGACGCGCGATATTACAGGTGGTCTGCCGCGTGTGGCCGATCTGTTCGAGGCCCGCAAGCCCAAGGATCCCGCCATTCTCGCCGAAGTCTCCGGTATTATCAGCTTCGGCAAGGAGACCAAGGGCAAGAAGCGTCTGGTTATTACTCCGCCGGAAGGCGAGCCTTATGAGACGCTGATTCCCAAATGGCGCCATATCATGGTGTTTGAGGGTGAGCATGTGGAGAAGGGAGAAACCATTGTCGATGGTGCTCCGGATCCCCATGATATCCTGCGGCTGCTGGGGGTTGTGGCGCTGGCCCGTTATATCTCCAACGAGGTTCAGGAGGTCTATCGACTCCAGGGCGTCAAGATCAATGACAAGCATATCGAAGTCATTGTGCGGCAGATGCTGCGCAAGGTGGAGATCACTTCTGCGGGTGACACCAAGTTCATAAAAGGCGAGCAGGTAGAGTATGCCCAGTTGCTGGAAGAGAATGAGCGTGTTGGAGCAGAGGACAAGATTGGCGCAAGCTATGAGCCCATGCTGTTGGGTATTACCAAGGCATCGCTGGCAACAGAGTCGTTTATCTCTGCCGCGTCGTTCCAGGAGACAACCCGGGTGCTTACAGAAGCGGCTGTCAGTGGCAAGGTGGACAAACTTCGTGGCTTGAAGGAGAACGTCATTGTGGGACGCCTGATACCTGCAGGCACCGGTCTGGCTTACCATGAAGAGCGCCGTCGCAAGCGTCAGGTTGAGAATGAGGCTGTTGCGGCAATGGAAGAGTCGGTATTTGAGGCCGAGCCAGCAGTAGCGACAGAGGAAGCTGTTGCGGAGGATAGCCTGCCACGGGAGTGACAGGAATATAACTATATCCTGAACCCACGGATTCAGGTATATTTCTCCCTGCAGTTGTTAACTGCAGGGAGAAGTTGTCTACATTGGTTGAGTAATACTGAAGGCGCCGCGAATGTCCCCGGCTTTATAGCCGCGTGCCTGATCGTTGGGATACAGTTTATCCAAAGCAGCTGCAACATCTGGGTTGATGTTTGTGCCATGACAGGCCAGACATGGTTTCTTCTTGGCAGGAATCGCTTTCATGTAACGGAATTTCTTTTTTCCGTCCTGTTCGACGACCTCAAAGTACTCCATCTTTGCCGTACTCTCTCCTGCCTTCTTGCGTGCCTCGAACTTTTCCAGTACGGATTTTTCCCAGTTATCGGGAGTATTATCCGGGTTACGCGGTTTGAGGCTGGTCCGCCCGACATGCCAACCGTGCTTTGTGGACTGATGCCTGGCGATGGCTGGGGCTATCGTGTTACAGACGGTGATGGCCTGTAAGGGTCCTCCTTTCTTGATGGCTTTTCTTAGCTCCGCTTTCAATGCACCTGCAAACTCCTTGATTACGACTCGACTCTGTTCAGCCCTTTGTTCTAAATCACCTGCAATGACCTGGGTCAGCGGGATGCTGAACAGAAGTGCCAGAACGAAATATTTTTTCATCTGCAGTTCTCCTTTTAGGACGAGATATCAACAATTACTCCTTCTTCATGGGGCAGGTTTTGATTCCCAGTAAAGAATAGGCCGGACACCATCCCATGAGGCCGGTGGCCAGTGGGACAATTCCGATCCAGGCCCATGCTCCCAAGGTACCGGTTGCAGCCAGAATGAGCAGCAGTGCGCCGACAACGATACGAGCGATTTTATCAATTCCACCAACGTTAACTTTCATGTTGCAACCTCCAGTCAAGTATTTGAGAGTTTCATCATAGACTCTTGACCAAAAATGTCAGTAACAAAATCACATAAAGAGCGGAGTATATCAAGCTTGTTTGTTTGGCTGAGTTTTTTCGTTGTTGACTGAAAAATGTTACGTAATAAGCGATAGCTGTATCCCGGCCCTCATGATTTCTGCATCCGCTCCTTAACCATGTTGACAGTTTGTGGTCAGTGTCTACACCAGAATGGTTGGACAGTGATATACTCAGATTAAGTTTTATCTTTTTAGCGAGATTCCAGATTATGACCACCCGCAGTTACAGTGCTACTGATCATGTGCTGATGAATTTTGATATTGGATTGAGAACATTGCTTGGCCGTCCTCCTGTTACCGAGCGTCCTGACCCAGCCGATGCCTGTCAGGAGGGGGAGCTTGATGAGCAAGAGCGAAGATTGTCAGGCCGACTGATGCGTATCAACCATTCCGGGGAGGTGTCGGCACAAGGGTTATACCAAGGCCAGGCACTTACCGCCAAACTGCCTGAGGTGCGGGAAAGGATGGAACGTGCTGCGCTGGAGGAGAATGACCATCTGGTTTGGTGCGAACGGCGCGCAAGGGATCTCGGGACCCATACCAGTCTGCTTAACCCCATCTGGTATTTTGGCTCTCTTGCTATCGGTGCCGCAGCCGGGGCTGCTGGTGATAAATGGAGTCTGGGTTTTGTAGCTGAGACGGAGCATCAGGTAATCCGCCATCTGGATGAACATCTGAACAAAATGTCACCGCGTGACGAAAAGAGCCGCGCTATTCTGGAACAGATGAAAGAGGATGAAGGGCATCATGCCACTGTTGCTCTACATGCCGGTGGAGCAGAGCTGCCTTTTCCGGTTAAAAAATTGATGGGGATTATGTCCAGAGTGATGACCCGGACAACCTATTGGCTATGATTTGAACCAACACACGCTGCCGGATACATTGTTGGTATCCGACAGTGTTTATCAGAGATAATAATGTACTAACAGTTATGTGAATAGTGATTGCTGGTTGTAATTAACCGCTAGTAAATAGTAGAAGGTAACGCGGGACTTGTTCCTTTCCCCCGACATTTTTTGGCATACATCTGCAATAGCCCGATCCAGCTCCTCATCGCTTTCGGTACGACCCAGTTTCTTTTTCAGAAAGCTGTTTTTTACTCGCTCCAGTTCGGAAGGATCCGAGCAGGATACCAGAGATGCATCCTTACTTTGTAGCGCGATCCCCAGATGCTTGACGATTCCGTTGACCACTCCTTCATCAACGTCAGAAACATACTTTTTAATATTGGCAGCATAATCTGTATTAGCCATGGGATATTCTCCTTGATTGGTTTGTTATTACCCATGGATAAAAAATCCGATGGGTATAGAGCGGTATTCCATGTTTCTCTTTTGGAAAGAAAAACAAGCCCTATGGGAGAAATTGTATAGATTGCGGCTGGTTCGGGCAAGCAGAGGCTTTGTCTGGTAGAAAGAGTGCCGATAGAAACGGTCTTCTGGAGATCACGGTAAATTTCTGACGCGCAGGAAACTTGCGAACCGGGGTAGGCCGTTAACCGTTTTACCATAGTACTTGTAGGTAACAAATGAACCAACGGGTGGAGGGTTTTTGCGTTGTTGGTCTGTAAATCCAGTCCCGAGACGAAAGCGAACGTTGTCTTTGGTTTCAACCAGCAGTGCCCCCAGCATTCCTGTATATTTTCCCTTGCCGGGCAAGTGGGCGATGACTATGGCTTCCGCATCCCGAAAGAGTTTTACTTTTAGCAGATCATTGCTACGGCCTGCTGAATAATAGGAATCTCCTTTGTGTAACATTAAGCCTTCACCACCGGAATCAACTGTTTCAACCAGTTTTTTCATCAATGCTTCATGATCGGATATCCGGGATTGTGCTATCAAACGAATGTAGGGAGATGAAGTTCCCGCAAGCAGGGTTTTGAGTTTCTCCATACGTTCAGTAAAGATCGTATCTTGTAGTGGCATATCGAAAACCATGTAGCGGACCTCGCGCCAGTCGTTGGTGGGTTTGGTATCGCGGATGATGCTCATTAATTGTTCAAAGCTGTTGTGAGTTATCCATAGTTCGCCATCAAGTGGTTGCGTTGGAAAATCAGCGGTGAACCAAGCGGGAGCGTGGTAGATATGGCCCTGTCTGGAGAGTAGTTGCCTGCCATCCCAGTAAGCCCTTGCACCATCCAGTTTTTCACTGAGCCAGTACTCCTCCAGATTGATACCCTGCTCGTATATATATATTTGCCAGAGGGAGTTCTGGTGCGTGTGGATCTGCATAAGCTGGCTGAAAAGCGCAACAAAACAGTGTAAAGCAGATAAATGCGGCTGGGGTGATGTGTTCTGATATTGGAATGAGAATTCTGAACAATTGTTTTATATAAGCAAGAGGTTAAGCCACTGTAGTTTATGCTAATTGTCGAAGCAGAACTGTGACCTTTAGTCCCCCCAGTTCTGCTGATCGTTCAAAAGCTATTTTTCCACTATAGAGGTTTGTAATGTCTTTGACTATGGCCAGCCCCAGACCATATCCATCTTTCGTTTCATCCAGACGGATCCCACGTCCTGTGAGTGTTCCTATCTCCTTGTCAGATAGTCCTGGTCCGTCATCTTCAACGGTAATGGTGATTTGACCACTGTTATTCATTACAGCACATTTTACCGTTGAATTGGCCCATTTGCAGGCGTTGTCCAGCAGGTTTCCCAGTAGTTCGAGCATGTCTTCATGATCCCCGAAGGGGGAGATATCGTCTGAAAGTTTATATTGAATTTTCAGGTGGCGTTGGTGGTGAATGCTGTTAAGTACGTTGATCAGATCAGGGAGATCGGTGGCAGGATTGAAACGCCGGCTGGAGAGGTTCATTCCTGCCATCCGTGCTCGTTTCAGCTCCCTTTCCATCAACTGAGAGATCCGTTTCACTTGGGTTCTTGCCTGCTGCAGCTCCGTTGTGGGAGCGGTTTTCTGTTCGTTAAAATAGTGCTGTAGCAGGTTGAGCGGGCCTTTGAGTGCGTGTGCGAGGTTGCCCAAGGCGTTGCGGGAGCGCTCGATGCGTTGACTTAACAGTTGTAGCAGATGGTTGAATTCCCGTACCAGAGGCAGTATTTCGCTGGGAACATCTTCAGACAGCCGTTCAAGCTCCCCGTGCTCCAGGTGCTGTATATCTTCCTTAATCGGCTCGAGCCGGCGAAATGAGCGGCGTACTACGATCCGCTGTATCACCAGCAGGGTGATGACTCCCAGCAGTGCCAGCAGTGCGAAATTGCGGGTGAATCGGTTCCTCTGTGCCTCGATGGGGGTTAGATCCTCGGTTACAGCAAGGGTGAACTCCATACCCTGTTTCCGGAAACCTTCTACCAGAACCAACAGCTGCTGCCCGAATGGGCCGGGACGGTGCAGGTGCCGGCTTTCTCCGGGAGTGAGCCGGGAGATATCCAGACTGTAGTCCCAGAGTGAGCGAGAGGTGATCTTTCGTCCATCATTGAACAGGATCAGGTAATAGTGGCCGGAGAAAGGCTGGTTGAAGATGGGATCGACCTGCTGTTGTAACAGGCGTTCCGGATTGGAGGAGATGACCCGCAGCAGACTTTCGGCATCATGCTCCAGGCGTGATACGATGAATTCTTCGGTGAGATGGCGCAGTGATTGGTAACCCACCAGCCAGAACAGCCCCATTAACAACAGCATGCTCAACACCAGGCCCAGTTGCAGGCGACGTTCCAGGGAGTTCATTTTCTCGCCGCGAAGATATAGCCTTGACCGCGGCGGGTGAGGATCCGCTCCTTGCCCAGCTTGTCCCTAAGCCGGCTGACATAGACCTCGATCAGGTTGCTGTCCCGATCAAAATCCTGTTCATAGACATGTTCAGTCAGGCGGGTTTTGGAGAGCGGTTTATCGGGGTTGAGCATGAAGTAACGCAGTAGTCGGAACTCGGTGGCGGTCAGATCCAGTACCCGTCCATCTGGCAGATGGACCTGTTGCTGCTCCTCATCCAGCTGTAGCCCATCGACCTGTATGGTTTGCCCTTTTACGGCATGATTGCGTCGGATCAAGGCGTGGATACGGGCGCTCAACTCCTCCACATGAAAGGGCTTGCCCAGATAGTCATCAGCGCCCGCCTTGAACCCTTCCACCCGTTCATGCCAGGCATCGCGGGCGGTCAGAATGATCACCGGAACCGGGTTTCCCCGCTGCCGCCAGTTTTTCAGTACCTCCAGTCCCGGCCGCTCGGGCAGACCCAGGTCCAGAATGATAATATCGTAGGGTTCCTCGTTGCCCATGAATTCGGCATCCACGCCGTTGTCTGCCAGATCCACGGCAAATCCCTGCTGAACCAGGTTCTTACGCAGGGAGTCGGCCAGCAGTCTGTCATCCTCTACCAGTAGCAGGCGCATTGCTCAATCCTCTATTTTACTTTTGATGAGTTCTCCGGTTGTTGCATCAAACTCCAGCTCAGTGACAATACCGTTGCTGTTCAGCACCTCTATCTCATAGAGATAAAGCCCTCGCTCATGCTCCAGCTCTACCTCCAGAATACGTCCCTGTACCTTTTTCAGTATGGTTTGCAGCGGCAGGATAGTGCCGTTCTCCATCAGGCGGCGGGCTTCCATGTAGTTGATTTCATCTTGCTTGTCGGCTGCAACTGGCGGTGTAATGCCAATAGTGAGAAGGGCAAGCAGCAGTATCGCAGGTTTGAGCTGTTGTTTCATTTCGCGATTATCCCAGGTGTCCTCCGCCAAGCAGTGGTGTCAGCCAGTAGTGGATGCCGCAGTTGCCAAAATCCTCCTTCAGCCTTTCCACGAGCTGTAGCGCCTGAGGCTGCGGCAGATGAGTCTGGAACAATATCTTGCGCCGGCTTCCCGATACCTGCTCGGCCAGGCTCATGGAGTGGACCGAGTTGCCGTGGCCGTTGACCGGGAAGCTGGTAAATCCGGTAACATCATCGGTTGCCAGCAGCCAGTCCACCAAGCCGTCTTCGAGCGATGGTGAAACAATGATGGATAACAGGGCTTGTTGTGTATTCATTTCAGCTGCTCCTGATGCCAAACCGGCGATAGAGAATGGGCAGAATGACCAGTGTCAGCAGGGTGGAGCTGGCCAGTCCGCCGATCACCACGATTGCCAGTGGACGCTGTATCTCTGAGCCGGGTCCGGTGGCGAACAGCAGGGGAACCAGTCCGAAGGCGGCGATGCTGGCGGTCATCATTACCGGCCGCAGGCGCCGTTTGGCCCCTTCGATTACCACCTTGCCTACCGGGTGCCCCAGGGCGATGAGCTGGTTGAAGTAGGTCACCATCACCACGCCGTTGAGAACCGCGATGCCCAGCAGGGCGATGAAGCCGACCGAGGCGGGTACCGAAAGATATTCGCCGGTGAGCCACAGGGCGACGACACCACCGATCATGGCGAACGGGATGTTGCTCAGCACGAGCGCCGCCTGGCGTACCGATCGGAAGGTGGAGAACAGGATCAGGAAGATCAGCCCCAGCGCCACCGGAACCACGATGGAGAGCCGCTGTGCCGCCCGCTGCTGGTTTTCGAACTGTCCGCCCCATTCGAGATAGTAGCCGGTGGGCAGTTTGTATTGCTCCGCCACCCGCTGTCTGGCCTCATCGACGAATCCCACCAGATCCCGGCCGGAGACGTTGGCGATCACCACCGCCATGCGGTGCCCGTTTTCCCGGTTGGCGGATACCGGCCCTTCGGTGCGCTCCAGATGGACGATATCGGCCAGCTGAACCCGCCGTCCGTCGGCCAGCACGATGGATTGGCCGGCAAAGTCCGCCGGTGAGTCGCGCAGGCTGGCCGGTCCCTTGATAACCAGGGGAATGCGGCGGTTTCCCTGATACACTGTGCCGAGACGCAACCCTTCCACCTGCGCCCGCAGTGCATCCTCCAGGGTGTTTACATCCAGCCCCATGCGGCCGGCAGCGAGGCGATCCACTGCCAGCCGGAGATACTGCGCCCCTTCGTTGCGCGGGCTGTAAACCTCTTCCGCCCCTGGAATCTGCTGGACGATGTTGACAATGGCATCGGTGGCGCGGTTCAGCTCCTGCTGATCATCACCGAATACCTTTATCGCCAGATCGCCACGTACGCCGGTCAGCATCTCGTCCACCCGCATCTGGATCGGCTGGGTAAAGGCGAAGGTGACACCGGGAAAGTCGGCAATCACCTCGCGAATCGAGTCAGTCAGCGCCTCCTTGTCCGGTACCGTCCACTCCTCGCGTGGCTTGAGGATCAGGAAGCTGTCGGTTTCGTTCAGCCCCATGGGGTCGAGTCCCAGCTCATCACTGCCGACCCGCGAGACCACGCCGACCACCTCCGGCACCCGCTCCATCAACGCTTTCTGGAATTGCATGTCGATAGCGGTGGACTGCTCCAGACTGATGGAGGGCAGCTTCTCCAGCTGGACGATCATGTCCCCCTCGTCCATGGTGGGCATGAAGGTCTTGCCGATTTGGGTATAGAGAGCGGCGGCGGCCAGCATGGCAGCCAGCGCTATGCCAAGGACAATGCGGCTGTTGTTCAGCGACCAGTTCAGTGCCGGGGTATAGAGAGTCTGCATCTTGCGAACCAGCCAGGGTTCTTCGTGGGAGACCCTGGTCAGCAGGAAGGAGGCCAGTACCGGTATGACAGTCAGCGACAGGAGCAGCGAACCGGAAAGGGCAAAGACGATGGTCAGCGCCACCGGGGTAAACAGTTTGCCCTCCAGCCCCTGCAGGGTCAGCA
>JAJRUX010000062.1 GCA_024277575.1 Gammaproteobacteria bacterium
CACATCTATGTATCCAACTGGTTCTTCCTGGGCATGATGGTGATGATCACCTACCTGCATGTGGTCAACAGCCTGGCGATTCCGGTCAGCCTGTTCAAGTCCTACTCGGTGTTCTCCGGGGTACAGGACGCGATGATCCAGTGGTGGTGGGGTCACAATGCCGTGGGTTATTATCTGACCGCCGGCTTTCTGGGCATCATGTATTATTTCGTACCCAAACAGGCTAACCGCCCGGTATTCTCCTACCGCCTGTCGGTTATTCACTTCTGGGCGCTGATGTTCGGCTATGTCTGGCTGGGCGCTCACCATCTTCAGTACACCGCTCTGCCTGACTGGACCGGCTCTTTGGGTGCTGCAGTTTCCCTGGCCATGATCATCCCCTCCTGGGGTGGCGCGGTGAACGGCATGATGACCCTGTCCGGTGCCTGGGACAAGTTGCGTACTGACTATGTGCTGCGCTTCCTGGTAATGTCGCTGGCCTTCTATGCCATGTCCACCTTTGAAGGTCCGGTTATGTCTTCCAAGACCGTGAATGCTCTTTCTCACTACACCGACTGGTCTATTGGCCATGTTCACTCCGGTGCATTGGGCTGGGTGGTCATGGTGGCAGCCGGTGCTCTGTATCACATGATTATGAAGCTGTGGAATACCGAAATGTACTCTGACAAGCTGGTCAACCTGCACTTCTGGATGGCAACCATCGGCGCGGTTATTTACATCGTTGCCATGTGGGTGTCCGGTATCATGCAGGGACTGATGTGGCGTGACTATGATGCTTTCGGAACTTTGAGCTACACCTTCGCTGAGTCCGTTGCGGCCATGCACCCCTACTATGTGATGCGTGCTGTGGGTGGTGTTATTTTCTGGGGCGGTGCTGTAGTCATGCTGTACAACATGATCATGACCATTCGTATGGCCAGTGCGACTCGTGGCGTTGGCGCCCCTGCCAGAGCTTAATGGCTGAGAAGGAGTAGAAATCAATGTCAAATGAAATTCATTCAACCAAATTTCAGGACAAGGTCGAAAGCAATGTCTTTGTCATGTTCATTATGTTGGCAATACTGCTCTCGGTTGGCGGCTTGGTGGAGATCGTTCCGCTGTTCTACCTGAAGGGGACGATGGAACACAACAAGCATCCCGAAATTGTCTGGCAGCGCCAGGCAGGGCAAACGCTGGCGGACTGGAAGCCGGGTGACGGCATCCGACCCTATACGGCACTGGAGCTTGCTGGGCGTGAAGTATATATCCGGGAGGGGTGCTATCTCTGTCACTCCCAGATGATCCGGCCTTTCCGTGACGAGGCAGAGCGTTATGGTCACTACTCACTGGCTTCCGAGTCAATGTATGACCATCCGTTCCAGTGGGGGTCCAAGCGTACCGGCCCTGATTTGGCTCGAGTTGGTGGAAAATACTCCGATGAGTGGCATCGTCAGCATCTGATTGCACCACGCTCACTGGTTCCGGAATCGGTTATGCCGAATTATCCTTGGTTGGCGAAAAACATGCTGAGTGGGGATAACGCAGTAGCTACCATGAAGGCGATGGCCATGGTTGGCGTACCTTATATCGACGCTGACTATGCTACAGCGGCAGATGAGGTCAGTGGTAAAACCGAGTTGGATGCAGTTGTTGCCTATCTGCAGGTATTGGGAACCATGGTGACCTTCGAAGAAGGTGTGGATTATCGTGAGTAGTCTTGCTGAATATTTTCATACGGATTGGGCGGCGCTGACGCTGAATGACTGGATTGGTCTGGTCACAACAGTCGCCGTTTTTATCCTGATGGTTATTGCGTATATCTATGTGTTTCACCCGGCCAACCGGGAGCATTTGGAGACGCGCAAATATATTCCGCTGGATGATGACCGTTTTGAGACGGAGGATAAGAGATGAGTGATAAAAGTAATCCGTACAAAGTTCCTACTACCGGGCACGTATGGGATGATAATTTGGCTGAGTTGCTGAATGAGCCACCCAAGTGGTGGATGATCGGCTTTTGGGCCAGTATGGCATTAGTGGTTATTTACTGGTTGGTCTATCCATCGATTCCGCTGGTGAACACCCATTTCAAGGGAATTATGGGCTGGACTGCGATCAAAGAGCTCAAGCAGGATATGCAGGCTATTGAGCAGGTTCGCGCCAAATATGAGAACAGGCTTCCAGGTATGTCGGCTGCTGCCATTCTGGCGGATGATGAGTTGACTCAATATGTTACCCGTTCTGCCAAGGTGCTGTTTGGTGATAACTGTGCAGCCTGTCATGGTACTTCTGGTGCAGGTAACCCGAATTTCCCGGTGTTGGTGGATGATGACTGGCTGTATGGCGGAAAGATCGAAAATATCGTACAAAGCATCGCCAATGGTCGTCGTGGCAACATGCCGGCTCATACTGGCACGCTGAGTGATCAGGAGATAGCCGATGTTGCAAAACATGTCAAGGCGCTGAGTGAGGGTGGTGAATATGCTCCTGGCAAGGAAATATTCGCCGGTAAAGGCGCTTGTTTCGCGTGTCATGGGCAGGATGGCAAGGGAATGACAGCGTTGGGATCTGCCAATCTGACTGATGGTATCTGGAGGTTCTCACCTGGCACGGAAGAGGCGATAGCGTACACAATTGCTCATGGTGTTAATGCTCCCAAGGATCCCAAGACGCGAGATGCTGTGATGCCCAAGTTTGGTGGCAAGATGAGCGAAGTTGAGATCAACAAGCTGGCGGTTTATGTATACAAGCTTGGTGGTGGGCAGTAATGCCTGGATCATTTGAAACCTGACCTGGATGTAGATTAGCGGGGCGGATTTCCGCCCCGTTGATTATGAAGATGAGAAAAGGGGACTTGTTATGGATGCAGTATTTATCGGTGCTATCCTTTCGGTAATCGGTTCAATAGTGATTTTTATCGTGGTTGCCATTAAAATTATGAAGTTGATTAATACCACGCACTCGGAAGACTGAGCTGTTTCAACTATTGTAGTTGGACTATTTATTAAACCTGAATCCGTGGGTTCATGATGGCGCATAGCACAAGCTCTTGATTCCACAGCGGTTCAAAAAATGCCCGCTTAACTAAGGGTGAAGCCAAGATTTTTTGATTCCACTGTGAAATCAATATCTTGCACTTTGCATCCGCCCTGAACCCACGGATTCAGGTTAAAGTAATAAAACAAAAAAAGGGGAGAAATCTCCTTTTTTTGTTTCTATATATTACGGCCCTTTTGTCAGGGAGTGTTTTAACTATTCTATCCATCTCTGATTTGTCTGGTTGTGGCATCAAAAACGCTGGTTTGCAGGTTGGTGTAAACGGCATGTTTTATGTGCAATAAAGTCAGGTGTAATCTTAGTGGTTATGGTCTTACCTTTAACTGTGGTGAATAGTCCCGTTTTTTTATCCCAAGCTGTTTCTATTCCTTTTTTAGTCGGTTTCCATTGCTTCTCTGTACATGGAATAATGCCTTTCGTGATACAATAATCCCTTCCACATTTCATCGCATCTCCGTTTTTGGATAACGGCATATTTGGCGATATGGTGCTTATCCTTCGGCTCGTCGACGCCGCTTCGATGCTTTGACAGGCAGGTGGACATATCGATGGTCTTGTATGTAACGTGAGGAATGGTATGAGCAACAACAGCCGGCCAGAGCAAAACGCTAATCTTTCTGACCTGTATGAAGAGGCGGGTCATTGGCATGTGAATACCGGTGGTGAGACTATCCATGCCAAGCGGATTGGTGGGCGTTTTCGCCGGCTCAAGTGGATGACGTCTTCAATCTGGCTACTATTTTTTCTTGGCCCTTATCTGCGTTGGGGTGGGCGTCAGGCCATTCTATATGATATTCCCAACCGTCAGTTTCACTTTTTTGGGCTGACTATCCTGCCTCAAGATGTGTGGATGCTGTCGCTGGTGTTGCTGTTTCTTGCCATCGTGCTGATTGGAGCCACGGTTATTGCAGGCCGGGTGTTCTGCGGTTTTTTCTGTTTTCAGACTGCGTGGACGGATGTTTTTACCTGGATCGAGGACAAGCTGGAAGGGCCTCCAGCCAAGCGACGCAAACTGGATAAAGCGCCATGGGATGCCACCAAGATCCGGATCAAGTTTACCAAGCATTTTTTGTGGTTGTTGATCGCCGTGGTAACTGGTGTAACTTTTGCCGGTTGGTTCACTGATATCTATCAGCTCTGGTATGACTTCTTCACCCTTCAGGCTCATCCTGCCGCATGGGTAACATTGGGCCTGTTTATTGCCGGTACCTATATTCTGGCTGGTTTTATGCGAGAGCAGGTCTGTTTCTGGTTGTGCCCCTATTCACGTATTCAGGGGGTTATGTATGAGCCGGAAACTATTCTTCCCACTTATGATGTCAAGCGAGGCGAGCCCCGGGGAAGACTAAAAAAAGGGGCTTCCGTTGATGATGATCAGTTTGGGGATTGTGTGGACTGTAATTTGTGTGTAGCGGTATGTCCTACCGGAGTTGATATTCGCCATGGCCAGCAGGAGGGATGCATAACTTGCGGCCTCTGTATTGATGCTTGCGATCAGGTAATGGATAAAGTCAATCGTCCTCACGGCCTGATTCGGTACGCATCGCTGGATGAAATTGAAGGAAAACCGAGAATAGCGTTGTTTAAGCGTCCCAAAGTACTGGTCAGTCTGGCCATAATAACGATTGCCTTGCTGGGAATAATATATGGCGTAGCAAATATTTCCGGGATTGAGCTTAAAGTTTTGCATGATCGGCAGCCACTGTTTGTGCTGCAAAGTGATGGTTCAATTCAAAACAGGTATGAGATTAAGGTACTTAACAAGACCAGTCAGGATATTCATGTCAAGCTCACCGCTGAGGGTCCTGCCGGTTTGAAGATTGCGGGTGCAGAGAAGGCGCTTGTTGCGCCCAAGGGTAATATTTCTGCATATACAGTGTTTGTCAGGGTTCCAAAGAAAAATCTTGCAGGGGAGCGCGTTCCTATAATCTTTCGGGTATCAGCACAGGAGCAGCCAGATCTGAGTACCGAATATGAAAGCATGTTTTTTGGCCCGCGCCGCTGATTAACGGAGCAACGAAATATGAGTAAAACATTGGAAAACCGGTTCTCACAGAGCAGCAAGCGTGCCTGGCGGAATCCTTGGGTGGTCGGTTGGTTGGTGCTGCTTGGAATCGTTCTGGCAGTCAACGCAGGAATGATAACATTGGCGTTTGTTACCGGGCCGGGATTGGTGGACAAGAATTACTATGAACTGGGTCAGGAGTTTGAGAGAAATCGCCTTAAACGAGTAGCGGCCCGGAGTGCCCTTGGCTGGACGGCTCATCTGGATATGCCAGAAGAGAACCAACAGGGTATCGGTGCGGTATATCGGTTCAGTGTGGTGGATCGTGTTGGGGTTCCAGTTGATAATCTGCAAGTACAGATCAGCACCTATCGCCCTTCAGATGCTGATGCGGACTTTTCTGTGCCAATGGAGCCTTATGCGCCAGGGATGTATCAAGCCGAACTGGTATTTCCTCTTAAAGGTCATTGGGAAATCACCCTTGTTGCAAAACAGGGTGAGGAAAGCTACGAGCTTATCAAACGGCGTATTTTTGTGCTTGGAAACTAGTATGTTTCGTGGGCAATATAGAATTCACCATGAATAGTGTTACCAGGGCAGTGCATGTCATCATATCAGCCTCAATCTGAGGCTGGCACCGGCGAACAGGGTTCTACGCAGAATGGCTGCTTTCATTGTGGTTTGCCGCTTCCCGAATGTGAACTGTTTGAAGCGGAAATCGAGGGTTGCTCAAGGCGTTTCTGCTGTCTGGGTTGTCAGTCCGTTTGTAAGGTAATCTATGATGCCGGGCTGGATGGGTTTTATCAGCGGGCTCCCGAAGGTACTCTGCTTGCTCCTCCCCCTGAACTGCCTAAAGATCTCGCTTTTTACGACTTGGATGAGGTTCAGAGTGAGTATGTTAGCGATCTGGGTGAGCAGCGGGAGATCGATCTGCTGGTAGAGGGGATCCACTGCGCTGCCTGTGTCTGGCTTATCGAGCGGACTCTGGCTGGGGTTCCCGGCGTGACTAGTGCCAATGTCAATTTGTCTGGCAGACGGCTGCATCTGCGTTGGGACAACAACAAAATTCATCTGTCTCAAATTCTGGCCCGGCTGGGTGAAATTGGCTACGTTGCAGTACCGTTTGATCCGGATGCGGCGGAAGGTGCTCTCAAGCGCCAGAACCGGGCATTCCTGTTCCGCATCGCCTTTGCCGGGTTTGCCATGATGAATCTGCTATGGGTCTCCATAGCACTGTACACCGGGGCGGATGAAGGGGAGTTCCGCAACCTGTTTTACTGGGTAGGATTTGCGCTTGCCACCCCTACGCTGTTTTATTCCGGTTTCCCTTTCCTCAAGGGGGCCTGGACCGGGCTGCGGCGAATGCACCTGACCATGGATCTGCCCATCGCCATTGGTGCCACCTCGACCTATCTTTATTCCGGCTACGTCACCATGTTCAACCCTGTCCAGGGGCATGTCTATTTCGATACGGTGGTTAATCTGATTTTTGTACTGCTGGTCGGACGCTTTCTTGAGTCAACATCCAAGCGTCATGCCGTGGCGGCGAGTCAACGTCTTATGGATCTGCAGCCGCGCGTTGCAACGGTAGTGCGGGATGGTGTCGATCAGATAGTGCCGGTGCGGGCAGTCAAGGCAGGGGAGCTGATCCTGGTCAAGGCTGGGGAGCAGATTCCGGTCGATGGCACTATCACTGAGGGACGTAGTTCAATAAATGAGGCCATGCTTACTGGCGAATCCAGGCCGGTAGACAAAATGAGGGATGACAAAGTGTCAGCAGGCACCATGAACCTTACCAGCACGCTGCAAATTCGAGTAACCGGTGTTCTGAAGGATACTGCACTGGGGCGCATTATTCACCTGGTGGAGGAGGCGCAGGCATCCAAAGCGCCAATTCAGCGAATTGCGGATCGAATTGTTCCCTGGTTTGTTACTGTTACTCTGGTACTGGCGGCACTGACCTTTGGCTTCTGGTTGAACAGTGGGCTCGAACTGGCGCTGATGGCTGCCATTTCGGTGCTAATCATAACCTGCCCCTGCGCTTTCGGAATGGCAACGCCGATGGCAATTGCAGTAGCCTCCGGACTGGGCGCCCGTAACGGCATCCTGGTTAAAAATGGTGAAGTGCTGGAGACATTGTCCCGGATCTCCCACTTTGTGTTTGACAAGACCGGAACTCTGACCGAGGGGCGGATGAAAGTTCAGGTGCTGCATTTGGTGAAGGGTAGCCGTGAGCAGGATATTGTTGCTCTGGCGGCCTTGGTAGAGCGTTATTCAGAGCACAGTATCGCACAGGCGATTGTGTTGAAGGCGGAATCTGATGAGCTGGAGCATGGCACAGACCCTGTAATTAACTTTGAAAACCGGGCTGGTCTGGGTGTCAGCGCCGATGTAAATGGTCGGAAAATTTTGTTAGGGAGTCGAACCTGGCTGGCCCGGAATGGGGTGGAGGATTCCGGGGTATTCACCGATCCCTCCCGGCGTCTGGAAAAAGGTGCGGTAACCTGTATTTATATGGCTATTGACGGCCGGGAGGTGGCTCTGTTCGGTGTTGCCGATCAATTGCGCCCTGGTGCGGCTGAACTGCTTGACTCATTCCGTCAGCAGGGAATTCGTTTGACTCTGCTCAGTGGAGACAGCAAACAGGTGGCCCAGGCCGTAGCCCGGCAGTTGGGTGGCATGGAGGTGATTGCCGAAGTGCTGCCGGATGAGAAAGACAGTGTAATCCAGCGGTTGCAGGAAGAGGGCGAACGTGTTGCCATGGTGGGAGATGGCATAAATGACGCTCCGGCTCTGATTCGGGCTGACGTGGGAATTTCGCTGGGTTCCGGTACCGATGCGTCCATGGAGAGCTCTGATATTGTACTGATGAGCGATGAACTGGACAAGGTGGAGCAGAGTGTGGCACTGTCGCGGCGTACGCTGCGCACTATCCGGCAGAATATCGGCATCTCCTTAGTCTACAATAGTATTATGGTGCCTCTGGCAATGATGGCCTATGTGACACCGCTGGTTGCAGCGATTGCCATGCCGATCAGCTCCCTGCTGGTAATCGGGAATTCGGCGCGGATCCGGACACTGTTTGCCAAAAAATCATCTTGATAGGACAGCAATATAAAATGGTTGAATCAACTCGATGGAAGTAATCTACTCATTGATCCCCGGTATGCTGGTAATGGGCGTAGGTTTGGTGGGCGTACTGATATGGGCAATAAAACGGGGGCAGTTTGACGATCTGGAGGGGGATGGAAACCGTTTGCTGATGGATGACGATGATCCCCTGTTGCCTGATGAGATGCGCAAGGGTAGTAAGTCAAATGCCCGTCACTGGCCCGATGCAGAAGATGAGTAACGTTGTAACGGGTTAATATTTTGACCCGTGGAACAGAACAACATGGTTGCTGAAGAAAACAGAACTCCCGTGGTAATGGTCTTTTCCGGCAACGATCCCACTGGTGGAGCGGGCGTTCTGGCGGACGGCGAAGCGGTTGCCAGCATGGGATGTCGGTTGGCTCCGGTGATTACCGCTTTAACGGTACAGGATACCATCAATGTCCTCTCCTCCCAGCCGGTAGAGAGTGCTCTGGTGGTGGAGCAGGCACGTGCGGTACTGGAGGATGTGCCGGTCAGCGCATTCAAGCTGGGCATGCTTGGCAGCGTTGAAAATGTGGAGGTGATTCATACTTTACTGCGTGACTATCCGGATATTCCGGTGGTGTTGGACCCGGTGCTGGTAGCTGGTGGTGGTGCCCCCCTGGCTGATGAATCCCTGCGGCAAGTAATGATAACCCTGCTGTTTCCGCTTACCACTCTGGTGACTCCAAACAGCCACGAGGCGCGCATATTGGCACCGGAAGCGGATAGCCTGGATGCCTGTGCCCAAGAGCTGGAGGGCTACGGTTGCGAGTTTATACTTATTACCGGAACCCATGAAAATACGCCGATGGTGGAGAACACCCTGTACACCAATAAACGCAAGCTGGACAGCTGGCAGTGGCAACGGCTGGAGCATGACTATCATGGTTCAGGATGTACCCTGGCAGCCAGTATTGCCGCTTTGCTGGCCCACGGTAACGAACCTTGCAGCGCGGTACAGGAGGCGCAGGAGTATACCTGGCGGGCGTTGCTCAATGGCAGACGCCCCGGAATGGGGCAATATCTGCCGAACCGGTTTTACTGGGTCAAAAAGTGAGTGGCCGACCGATCAGTGGTCTGTATGTTATTACAGCCGGAGCAAACAAGCATGAGGGGAGTGTTGTCACTCAGGTAAGGCTGGCAATTGATGGTGGTGCACGTCTGGTTCAGTATCGTGACAAATCGATGGATTCCGTGTGTCGGATGCGGGATGCATCTGCCTTGGTTGAACTGTGTAGAGGGCGTAGGATTCCATTTCTGATCAATGATGATATGGAGCTGGCTCGTGCGGTGGGTGCGGATGGTGTACATCTGGGAAAGGATGATATTTCCCTGCGTGATGCCCGTGCTGTTCTTGGTTCTGCTGCTGTTATCGGCATCTCCTGCTACAATCGTTTGGAACTGGCCCGGCAGGCAGAGGCGGGGGGAGCGGACTATGTTGCCTTTGGCAGCTTTTTCTCGTCTCCCACCAAACCAGATGCTGCCCGTGCCTCCTTGGAGTTGCTGCAGCGTGCCAAGGAAGCGCTCCATGTTCCGATAGTGGCAATTGGCGGGATTTCCCCGGAAAATGGCCGCAAACTGATTGGCGCGGGAGCGGATGCGCTGGCAGTAATCAATGGAGTGTTTGGGCAATCAGATATTCTCACGGCAGCGCAGCGTTACGCCCGGCTTTTTTGATAGGTTTTCCACGCGACGAATTCCTTCCCGACCCTCTGCGGCTGAACATGACATATTTGGCTGCCGGGTTAATAAAAACCGTAAGACTCAAGTTTATAGATTAAAAAGTTAAGGAAATAATAATGCAACATTCACATGAGCTGTTCCAGCAGGCGCAGCAACACATTCCCGGCGGTGTAAACTCTCCAGTACGGGCTTTTCGCGGTGTTGGTGGCGAGCCGATTTTTTTCAAACGTGCTGAAGGTGCGCATCTCTATTCGGAAAGTGGCATGCGCTATATCGATTATGTGGGATCATGGGGTCCGATGATTGCAGGTCATGCTCATCCTGATGTGATTGATGCCGTGGTGGAGACGGCCCGTAACGGTCTCAGCTTTGGTGCGCCAACGGTATTGGAGACACATATGGCCGATCGCGTATGTGAGCTGGTGCCTTCCATGGAATTGGTGCGTATGGTTAACTCCGGGACCGAGGCTACCATGAGCGTGATAAGGTTGGCTCGAGGGTTTACCGGACGTGACAAGATCGTCAAGTTTGAGGGGTGCTATCACGGCCATTCCGACTCGCTGCTGGTCAAGGCAGGTTCCGGGGCACTGACCTTGGGCGTTCCCAGCTCTCCCGGCGTGCCTGCAGCGCTAGCAGAGCATACGTTGACGCTACCCTATAACAATATCGATGCGGTACGTGAGGCGTTTGCCCAAGTGGGCGGGCAGATTGCCTGTATCATTGTTGAGCCGGTGGCGGGAAACATGAACTGCATCCCTCCGGTTGCCGGTTTTCTGGAGGGTTTGCGGGAGATTTGTGATCAGTATGACAGCGTACTGATCTTTGATGAGGTAATGACCGGCTTTCGCGTTGCGCTCGGTGGTGCCCAGTCTTATTACGGGGTTGAGCCGGATCTGACCACCCTGGGCAAGGTGATTGGTGGTGGGATGCCGGTTGGTGCGTTTGGCGGCAAAAGGGAGATTATGGAACAGATTGCCCCGCTCGGACCGATCTATCAGGCAGGCACCCTGTCGGGCAATCCGGTAGCCATGGCGGCCGGTCTGGCTACGCTGGATATTATCAGCCAACCTGGATTTTATGAGCAGTTAACCCGCAAGACCGAGCAACTGGTCAGCGATGTTTTGGCGGCAGCAGAAAGAGTGGGAGCTCCCATGACGGCCAATACGGTTGGAGGCATGTTTGGACTGTTTTTCACCAAAGAAGAGAGCATAACCAGCTATACCCAGGTAGTGGAGCGGTGCAGTGTGGATCGTTTTAACCTGTTTTTTCACGGGATGTTGAACGAAGGGATCTATCTGGCTCCATCGGCATTTGAGGCGGGCTTTGTTTCCAGTGCGCATAGTAAGGACGATCTTGATGCTACAGTTGCCGCGGCAGGAAAAGTATTGGCAACACTGTAGATGCTTTGGCATTATGATGCTTTATATCTGAATAGAATGGAAAAAATGTTTCCAATGGAGAAGTTATGAATAAGAAAGTTTCTGGTGCCGCCGGCGTACTGTTGGCAGCCCTTTCCACAACTGCCAATGCCGCTGATTTCAGTTTCAGCCGGGTGATACCCTCATGGTTTTCATACAGCTATGCCGAGCTTGAATATGTTGATATGGATGAAGGGTTCAGCGGTTTGTCTGCAGGTGTCTCGTTTGATATCAAACCAAACTGGAACATTATGGGACAGTACCTGTTTGCCAGTAACTCAAAATACAATGTGGATCTTGATTATCGGGTGGTTTCGGTTGGTGGGGGTTATCATTATCAGCTAAAGAATTTTGAAAAAAGTGATCTGATGTTCCACGCATCCCTGTTGCAGGGCAAAAGCGAATGGGCCACGCAGAGTAACGTCAAGGGTGATGACAAGGATAGTGGTATTCGTCTTGGCGCCCGACTGCGTTTCGAGCCACAGCCCGATTTGGAGGTAAACGCAGATATCAGTTACAACAGTCTGTTTGACAATAACCTGACTTTTACTCCAGGTGTGTTGTACAAGATCAATCCGCAGTTTGCTGTGAAAGGGAGTTTCGAATTTGGTGATCTGGATATGTTGTCGATAGGTGTCAGATACTATATCAAGTAGATCCGCAAAGATTGATTTAATAACCTGTTCAAGATCCCGGATGTCCGCATGGCTTGAGGGAGTTGTACGCTGATGCGACAATTTTTGCGTGCATCATGAAAAAGGATGTCCCATGCGTATATTCGCTCTGCTGATTCTCATTCCGCTTTGTGCTTGGGCGGAAAAGCCTCCCGCCTCCGCAATTGCTACCGCGCATCCACTAGCGACGGAGGCTGGTTTCAAAATTCTCTCCGCAGGTGGAAATGCCTTTGATGCGGCTGTGGCTGTTACCGCAGCACTTGGCGTAGTTGAGCCTGCGGGCTCCGGGTTGGGCGGAGGTGGATTCTGGCTGTTGCACCGTGCCGCCGACGGTTATCAGACTATGCTGGATGGCCGTGAAATGGCTCCCGGCGCGGCTCATAGAGATATGTATCTGGATGAGCAGGGTCAAGTGATTCCCGGCCTCTCCATTGATGGCCCTCTGGCGGCAGGTATCCCTGGAACCCCGGCGGCACTTTCCCATCTGGCCAGCCGTTACGGGAAGCTGCCTCTTTCCGTTACCCTGGTTCCAGCAATCCGGTTGGCACGGGAAGGGTTTCCAGTGGATGAATCCTACCGTCACATGGCCCGGTTTCGGCTCGATGCGCTGCGCCGCTCACCTGCGGCAGCTGTTTTTCTGGATGATGGCCAGGTGCCGGCCGCGGGTTTTGTTGTCAGGCAGCCGGATCTGGCCGCTACGCTGCAAGCTATTGCTGAACGAGGCGCCGTCGGGTTTTACCAAGGGAAAGTAGCCGAAAAACTGGTGGAAGGTGTACGCCGCGCTGGCGGTATCTGGACACTGGCAGATCTGAAAAACTATCGCGTGGTGGAGCGAACTCCAATCAGCGGAGGCTATGGTGATATCACTGTCATCTCCGCAGCCCCTCCTTCGTCAGGGGGCATTGCGCTGCTTGCCATGCTGAATATTCTGGATCAGTATGATCTGAAGCGACTGGATCGGGTGACGCAGATCCATCTTATGGTTGAGGCGATGCGTCGGGTCTATCGCGATCGTGCTCAATATCTGGGGGATCCGGATTTTACCGATATTCCCGTGAAACGCCTTGTCTCACCACTTTACGCCGCCGGACTGGCCGCAAGCATCCGGCTAGACCGGGCAACCCCCAGTGCGGCTTTGCCGGGCGCCATGGGGCTGGAGGGTGGTACGAACACCACTCATTTTTCCATCCTCGATAGCGAGGGAAACCGTGTTGCCGCCACATTGAGCATCAACTATCCGTTTGGCTCCGGCTTTGTGTCACCCGGTACTGGTGTGTTGCTCAATGATGAGATGGATGATTTTTCTGCCAAACCGGGTGTTCCCAATGTGTATGGTCTGGTTGGCGCCGAGGCCAATGCCATTGCGCCGGGGAAACGTCCTCTATCCAGCATGACACCAACTTTTCTTGAGAGTGAAGGTGGCGTTGGCATCCTTGGTACACCTGGTGGCAGTCGTATCATTACCATGTTGTTACTGGCTACGTTGGAGTATGCGGCAGGCAGATCCCCCTCTGCTTGGGTGGCAGAACCTCGTTTCCATCACCAGTATCTTCCCGATCTGATTCAGTTTGAACCAGAAGCGCTGACCGAAAAAGAGATGACGGCTCTGCAGGGGCGTGGTCACATATTCAAACAGCTGGACAGAGGCTATGGAAATATGCAGGCGTTACTGTGGGACAAGCGTAATAAACGGGTGTTGGCAGCAAGCGATCCTCGGGGTATTGGACTGGCGGACAGCCGTTAATTCTGTTTCAACGCTACTTTGGTATCTCCTCCAGTCGCATTCAGATTGTTTCTACATTTTTCAAACCGGATAACCTCCAGCCCCGTTCACTGTTAAGATTCTGGTTATGGATGCTGCGGCACTTATAGAAACCATAAGCCACTGGACCGCCGCCCATCCCGGCTGGGCCGGGTGGCTGGTATTTGCCATCGCGCTGGGTGAGTCGCTGGCGGTGGTGGGGTTGTTTGTCCCGGGTGCGGTGTTGATGTTTGTGGTTGGGGCCCTGGTCGGAGGAGGAATGATGGAGTTGTGGCCTACGCTGGCGTGGGCCGCGGCAGGCGCCGTTGCCGGTGATGGTATCAGCTACTGGATAGGCCGTTACTACCATCAGCAACTGCGCTCAGTATGGCCTTTCAGCCGTCATCCTGCCCTGATTGACAAGGGGGAGGTGTTTTTTCGGCGTCATGGTGGCAAGGGGGTGCTGTTTGGCCGCTTTGTCGGGCCGGTGCGCCCCATCATTCCGGTGGTGGCCGGAATGATGGATATGCCTGCCTGGCGTTTTTCCCTTATAAATGTGCTGTCAGCTCTGCTTTGGGCGCCTGCCTATATTCTGCCTGGAGTGGTATTCAGCAGTTCGCTGAGCATGGCGACAGAGGTGGCCGGGCGTTTGGCAGTAGTGATGTTGCTGCTGTTTACCGTATTGCTGATTACTGTCTGGTTGATGCGGTGGATATTCTGGTTGCTGCAGCCACGCGCCAATCCGGTCATTACTCTGATACTGGCATGGAGCCGCCGTCATCCGTTTGTTGGCGGGATTGCTGAAGCACTGCTGGATCCGGAACATCCCGAGGCGCGCGGTCTCGCTGTTCTTTCAGGGGTGCTTTTCGTGGCGGTGATAGCATCTGCACTGCTGATTACAGCAATCCAGGAGAGTCAACTTCTGGGTAATCTGGATCTGCTGATATTCAACTCCTTGCAGGCATTGCGTACCCCTTGGGCGGATCAGGTGATGGTATTTGTTACCTGGTTTGGGGATGCTTATGCCGTTGGCCTGCTTTTGCTGGTGGCCGCCGGTTGGTTGGGCTGGAAAAAAAACTGGCGTGCCGTGTCTCATTTGCTGGCCGCTGCTATCTGTACCGAGCTTATGGTGCTGGTACTGAAAACGGTCACTGCCATTGATCGCCCTGTTGCCATTTATCACGGTGTGAACACCTTCTCTTTCCCCAGCGGCCATACTGCGATGAGTACTGTAGTGTTCGGTATGCTGGCGATTATCATAGCCGGCATGCTGCCACTGCCACGGCGCTGGCTGGCTTATGGCCTGGCGGGCGTGCTGGCTGTACTGGTTGGTTTTTCACGTCTCTATCTGGGGGCGCACTGGTTCTCCGATGTCTTGGGTGGCTTTGTGTTAGGGGTTGCCTGGGCATCACTGGTGGGAATTGCCTATCGAAGGCATCTGTCTCCCTCACAGAGGGATCGTCCGGTGACGGCGGGAGGTTTTTCCATGGTGATTGCTGGTGTGCTGCTGGTGACCGGATTGTGGGGGGCAACCCGGGTTGGAGAGGAGGTAGAACGCTATGTTCCTGTTCGCACAGTTCAGCAGTTAAATGTTGATGAGTGGTGGGAGGGTATGTGGGCAGAGTTGCCAGCCTACCGAGCTGATTTTCGCAGCTTGCACAATCACCCATTGACCGTTCAATGGATGGGAAGCCCCAGCGAGTTGCGTGATTACCTGGAGCAGGTGGGTTGGTCTGTCCCCCCTTCGCTGGATGTCACCCATGCCCTGCGCTTGCTGGCTTCACAGGCAGATGCAGAGAAACTGCCGGTACTCCCGCAGGTGAATGATGGCCGGCATGAGGCGTTGAGGCTGGTCCACAGCACCGCGCATGCCGATGTGTTAATGGTGTTGAGATTATGGCCAACCGATATACTCCTTGTTCCGGGTGATGTTCCGCTGTGGCAGGGGAATGTGAGTTATCTTCGTTTTTCCCGGGTTGCCGGGCTGATTACTGAAGCTTCGACCGAGGCGGATTTTATCCGGCCATTTGATGTTTTTTCCAGAGATATTGAACAGATAAATGGGTTGTCTGCAAAGCGGGTATTTCGAAATGGAGAGCTGGCTAAAACAGTGCAGTGGGATGGGCGGGTTATTTTGATCAGGGGTGATGAATCCCCAGTTTCTCCAGCAGAACATACAGGTGTTCCAGCCGCTGCAGAGGGTCGGTAAGCTGTAACAACTGTTGTTTCTGACTGAGAGGCAGTGGTAGCAGCTCAGCGAGTCGGCAGCCAACCCAGCTGGCATCTTCATAATTGACCGGTGGTTTGTTGTAGGGCAATCCAAGCTGTTCCAGCATGCTGCACAGCAATTTTGATGCCCGCTGATAGTGAGTTGGAACGCAGCATTTTTTCTCGGCGGGAAGTGGTTTGACGGTGGCACGGGTCAGCTGATTTGCCAGTGTGCGACTGGAAAGAATCTGGAAGCGTTGCCCGCCCTGTACCGTGATCCCCAGCATGCCATTGGGGAGTCTCTGCCAGTAGCTGATGCTGCCAAGTGTGCCAATCTGTTGAAAAGTTGCAGCCTTGCCCGTTTCTGAACCTTCCCGAATCAGGCAGACTCCGAATTGAGTGCCGGATTTGAGGCACTCGCTTACCATCTCCAGATAACGTGGTTCAAAGATCCGTAACGGCATTGAACCACCGGGAAACAGGACAGTTCGAAGGGGGAACAGGGGTATTTCAAGTTGTTTGATATCCTGTTTTGTCCCGTTTGTCATATTCAGAACTTCCCCGAAAGTACTAAGATTGGTTGTTGTGGCCGTAACCCCAGCGCGGAACCAGATTATGTTCTATTTGCAGATGGTCGAGAATACGTGCCACCACATGATCGATCAGCGCCTCGACGGTCTGTGGTTGGTGATAAAAACCGGGATTGGCGGGCAGAATGGTGACTCCCAGCCGGGCCAGTTTCAGCATGTTCTCCAGATGGATGGCGGAGAAGGGCGACTCCCTGGGTACCAGTATCATACGGCGTTGCTCCTTGATCATCACATCTGCAGCGCGCTCGATAAGATTGTTGCTGGCACCGCAGGCGACTGCCGAAACCATGCTCATGGAGCAGGGGCAGATCACCATGGCGGCGGGAGGGTTTGAACCGCTGGCCACGGGAGCGGTCCACTGCTCCTGTCCAAATACCTGAAGCTGCTCCGGATTGGTGGAGAAGTGGTGACTGAACCAGGCTGCCGTCTCGGCCGGGGTTCGGGGTAGTTTCAGCCGGGTTTCCGTGGCTATAACCACCCGTGCCGCTGAAGAGATGAGCAGACACACGGAATGCTCCGTATGTAACAGATATTCCAGCAGCCGCAGTCCATACGGTGCTCCGGATGCGCCGGTCATGGCAATGCAGACTGGACTCTTGTCCCCGCTTTTCATCGCTTCAATTACCACCTAAAGCATGTTGCAACCTGGTGTGAATATCACTGAATGCGCCGTTACTCATTACCACGATCTGATCGCTCGGGCGGGCCAGGTTTGCAACTGAGTTAACCAGCTCGGCAATATTAGTATAAACTTTAGCACATGCCCCCAGTGTTCGGGTGATCTCACTCAACTCCCACTCCAGTCCTTCTGGCTGGAACAGCATTACATGATCAGCCGGGGCGAGTGCCGGGGCCAGCTCATTTTTGTGTACCCCCATGCGCATGGTGTTGGAACGTGGTTCCAGCAGGGCGATGATGCGCTGGTTACCGGCATGTGCGCGCAGTCCTGCCAGGGTAGTGGCGATTGCGGTAGGGTGATGGGCAAAATCATCGTAAATGGTAATCCCATTGATGCAGGCCCGTCTCTCCATGCGGCGCTTGACGTTTTTGAAACGATTCAATGCGCCGATGGCGTGTTGTGCGGGAACCCCGGCGTGGCGCGCAGCCGCGATGGCGGCCAAGGCGTTGTTGATATTGTGTTCGCCCATCAGTTCCCACTCCACTTTCCCCTGACAGGCAGTCTCCAGGTTAACCTCGAAACGGCTGCCATCGGCGCTGGAGTTGCCGGTAGTCCAGTCGGCATTCTCTGTTGCGGAGAAAGTTTCCCGTGGAGTCCAGCAGCCCTGTGCCATAACTGGGTCGATATTCCGGGTATCGGCCGGGGTGAGGATAAGCCCGTTACCGGGTACTGTCCGGATCAGGTGATGAAACTGCTGCTGGATTGCAGCCAGATCGGGAAAGATGTCAGCATGGTCAAACTCAAGATTATTGATGGTGAGCGTGCGTGGCCGGTAGTGGATAAATTTGGAACGCTTGTCAAAAAAAGCCGTATCGTACTCATCCGCTTCGACCACGAAGAAAGGGGTAGAGCCCAGCCGTGCGCTGACGCCGAAGTTCTGGGGTATACCGCCGATCAGAAAGCCGGGTGCCAGCCCTGCATCTTCCAGAATCCAAGCCAGCATACTGGATGTGGTGGTTTTACCGTGGGTACCCGATACCGCCAGCACCCATCGTCCTTGCAGGACATGTTCCGCAAGCCACTGAGGGCCTGACGTATAACGCAGGCCCTGCTCCAGCACATGTTCTATCAAGGGGTTCCCCCTTGAGAGGGCATTGCCGATGACAACTACATCGGGTTCCGGATCAAGGTGGCCAGGCTCGTAGCCCTCCCGCAGCTCAATCCCCTGGGACTGGAGCTGGGTACTCATGGGTGGATAGACATTTGTGTCCGAGCCGCTAACCTGATGGCCCAGTTCGCGTGCCAGTAGTGCTATCCCCCCCATAAAGGTACCGCAGATTCCGGCAATATGTATGTGCATGGTAATCCCTGCTCCTCTGATTCAACCTGATAATCACACCACAATGGCACTTTATTTGAAAGCGGATCTTTTGTGTGCCATTGGACTGTTATTTGGCCTGGGCGCATGTGGGGTGAAATATCTGTCGTTATACCGCGAATAGATCAATGCTCAATGTGAGAAAAAATGATAAAACATTGACGCAGTCAGTAACGCTTGCTAATGTTTTTAACTAGAACCAAAGGGTACTATCCAGATATGAGAGGCAGTCGCAAAAAAGTTATAGAGACCGCGCAGCGCCTGATGCGTGAGCGGGGCTACAAAGCTACCGGGATTAAAGAGATACTGGAGCAAAGCCGGGTTTCGCGTAGTAACTTCTACTATCACTTCACTTCAAAGCGTCAATTAGCCGAGGCTGTGATCGCTGTGTGGAAGGATAATCTGCAGTGTGTTTTTTCCTCCATTGTCGAGCAAGACCTCACCTATCGTCAGCAGATTGAGCTGTTTGTGCAGATATTTATTGATACCCAGACGCATGACGCCTTTACCGTTTGTCCTTTCGGGCGCCTTGCTATTGAACTGGGAAACTCCGAACCGACACTACACAAACTTGTTAATCAGGTTTTCACAGAGTTTCACATGGAGGTATCACGGTTGATTCAGCTGGGTATTGATAACGGGGAGTTCAAGCAGGAAACCGATGCGGAGATGTTGTCCAATGCGCTTCTGGTGGCTATTCAGGGAGGGATTATTCTGAGCCATGCTCACGGAAATGCTAAGGCAATGGCGGAGACCTGTCGTTATATTTTGGATAATGCCTGATGCCTTAATCCAATAATCAAAATCTGGAGTCACAGGTTATAGCTTATAGTATTGATCTCGGGGGAGGGGGGATATTGGAAAACATGCAAACACCTTTCACGCAGGAAGAGTTGAATTCCATCCTGGTCAGAGAGAATCAGCTTTTTCTCAACGACCTTGAAGAGCGTGTACAGTCTCATGGGGTATTTGATCATCCGGTGCTGGTTAATATGGCAGATGGTCGGTACAGTCGGGATTTCATCAAGTTTTTCCTGTGCCAGTTTTCCAGGCATGTCCGGGTGTTTACCGCAGCGCTGTCTGCCTTGTTGGGGAATGCGCCGGATTTCAAGAGTCGTTTCGTGCTGTTTGATAATCTGTATGAAGAGATGGGCCGTGGTGATTATCGCAAGGGCCATTTCATGCTGTACCTGAGCATGCTGGATTCCATGGGAGTCAGTGACCAGGAGTTGCAGTCACTTCCACCACTTTGCTCGATAACCTTGTTGAACGACAGTCTGTTTTATGCGGTTACACAGAAGCCGTTTAATGTTGGGCTGGCTTGGTTGGGGTTAGGTGGTGAATTGACTATCCCTAACAATTTTCCCTATATAGTTGAGGCATTGAAAAAATTTTACTCCGACAGTAGCGTCGATTGGAGTTTTTTTGACCGGCATGGTGGCCGTGATCAGATGCATAGCGATGATGCCAATACCGTTCTCGCCTTGTATATGACTGAGGAAGATAGGGAAACCATTGAAGCAGAAGTATGGAAATCACTGGCTGCCCGCAAGGCAGTATGGGATGAACTGGAGTTATACGCTACAGAATACAAATAAAATCTGTAGTGAGTGAGCGCCGGAGGCGATGATGAAGAACATAAGAACAGAGGTGTTCCGGCAGGTGGCGCTGTATGCTGGAGTCGACAAAAAGGATATCAGTGGCGAAAGTTTGTTGTATGATGAACTGGGCATGGATCCCTTGGTGATACTTATGTTGCTGATAACGCTGGCCGAGTCGCTGGGAAAAAATGTTTTTACTCTACGATTTGAGCTGGAAAATTTAAATAGTGTTGATGACCTTGTAACGGTTTTTCATCCGCCAGCAGTTTCGGTTAGTCAACCCCGGGTTCGTTACTGTCTTCACTGAGTTGCCCTAACCAAAAACCATCTGCTACCAAGGGAAGGGAAGAACCGTTCCCGGGGTTACGGATAGTGATTCCTTTCGTATTCAGGTTTTATCATTTGATGCACTGATGTATCCTGCCTGGACCTCAAGAGAAACAGGAAAATGCAGTGCAGGAACTCTATATTGATACTCCGCGGGAGCTGGGTGAACTGTGCCGTCGTTTGCGTGGCAGCACCTGGTTGGCGCTGGATACTGAATTTATTCGTGAAAAGACCTATTTCCCACGCCTGTGCCTGCTGCAGATAGCCAACGAAGAATTGGTTGCTTGTGTCGATCCACTCGTCTTATCAGATCTGGGTGAACTGCTTGATATCATCTATGATTCGGAAATCGTCAAGGTATTCCACGCCGGACGCCAGGATCTGGAGATTTTTTTCTATCTCAAGAATGAGCTTCCCCAGCCGCTGTTTGATACACAGATCGCTGCGGCTCTGCTGGGTTACGGCGATCAGATCGGCTATGGCGCCCTGGTCAAGGAGATGCTGGGGATAGAGCTGGCCAAGGCTCACAGCCGTACTGACTGGTCGTTGCGCCCGCTGGAGCTGGAACAGGTTCACTATGCGGCTGACGATGTGCGGTATTTACGGGAGCTGTATCAAAAACAGCGGAAAACGCTGGCCGATCTCGGGCGTCTGGAGTGGTTGGCGGATGACTTTGCTGTGCTGGCGGATCCCCACACTTATCAGAACACTGCCGGCGAGACATGGCGTCGGGTGCGCGGACACCAGCACCTCAGAGGTGCGCAACTGGCGGTTCTGCAAGCTGTCGCTGCATGGAGGGAGGAGCAGGCCCGGCAGCTGGACAAACCTCGAAAATGGTTGCTGCGTGATGACGTGTTGCTGGAACTGGCCCGTCGTCAGCCCAAGGATCGCCAGGCCCTGAACAGGATTCGGGGATTGGAAACAGGTAGCCAGCGTCGTTATGGCAGTGAGATACTCGCCTTGATTCGTACAGCGCGGGAACTGCCTGCGGAGCAGTGGCCCCGGGCGGATAAACGGGTACGTTTGTCATTGGAGCAGGAGAGTATGGTTGATGTAATGATGGGCTTGGTGCGGCTTGTGGCGATGAGTAACCAAATCAGCCCCGCCAGTCTGATCAGCCGCAAAGAGCTGGAGCATCTTGCCAGTGGTGAGTTGGATATCCCGGTAATGCAGGGCTGGCGGGCCGAGTTGTGCGGCAATAAATTGCGAGCCTTTCTTGACGGCCGGATTCAGTTGCAGATGGAGCAGGGGCGGTTGGTAGAAACCAGCGTGTAGTGAGCTGGTATTTAGGACAGCATGATTCTGCCCCAATCCTTCTCCACAAAACTGACCCGTGACGGATCTCTTCAGTCCGTATATCCTTGGCGCAGCAATAACCGGATATCTGTCCTGGTGGATGGGCCTTGTTACTATCCCCGAATGCTGGAGTGCATCGAAAATGCGCAGCACTATCTGTTGCTGGAGATGTATCTGGTTGAGTCCGGGGAGATTGCCAACCGGTTTATCGATGCCTTCAGTCGTGCGGCAGATCGTGGCATAGCGGTATATCTGTTGCTGGATGATTTTGGTGCGCGTGCCTTCGGTCAGAAGGACAGGCAGCGTCTGCTCGATGCCGGTGTGCAGCTGACATTTTTTAACCCCTTGCAATATGATAAATGGCGCGCCAATCTCTACCGGGATCACCGCAAGCTGTTACTGATAGACGGGAAGGTTGTTTTCACCGGTGGGGCCGGTATCACGGATGAGTTTGCTCCAACTGATTCTTCAGACGACTATTGGCACGATATCATGGTTGAATGCAGCGGGTCCGTGGTGGGGGATTGGCAGCATGCCTTTGCCGCTGTATGGAAACAGTGTAGTAAAACGGCTCTGCAACTGCCTCTCCCGAGGGCTGAGCGGGCCGGCGATCTGTCGGCTCGATTGACGCTTATTCATCCCCCCTTTCAAGAGGTGAAAGGTTCCCTGACAAACCAGTTGCGAAGCAGCCAGCAGCGTATCTGGATTATTACCGCCTATTTTATTCCGACCAGAAAGATACGCCGTCTTCTTCAGCGGGCGGCAAGGCGTGGTGTTGATGTAAGAGTCCTGGTGCCGGGAGAAAAGACCGATCACCCTGCAATTCGCCGTGTTGGTCAACGCTATTATCAGCGCTTGTTGCGTAATGGGGTACGCATTTTCGAGTATCAGCCGCGTTTTCTGCATGCCAAGATCTGGTTGTGTGATGATTGGGTCAGTGTTGGTTCCACCAACCTTGATCGTTGGACCCAGCACTGGAATCTGGAGGCAAATCAAGAGGTAAATGACAGCTCATTTGCAGCGCGAATGGCCGTCGTTTTAATGGATGATTTCGCCAGTAGCTGTGAGATTCAATATGCACAATGGCGCAGCCGACCGTGGTATCAGCGCTTGCTGGAGTCGTTCTGGAGCACCGTGGCCATGTGGATACAATACTATAGTCAGCGACGACTGCGCAGCAGAAGAAAATAGCATCTCTCTGCAGTGCGCAACACACCGTTGAAAAACGGAAATTGAGTTTCCAGTGTCAGGAAAGCTATATCTCTTCAGGCTCAATGATATCCAGGGGATTGTTTCCATCCCCGGGGTGAAGTGGTATCTCGGTATCACCAAAATCATCTGCGACAAGATCGTCAAACGGGCCAGACCAATCTTCAGGTGCGGCTATCTGTTCCAGCTCTGTTTCATACCAGGTGTCTAGACTCATCTCATCAACATCACCGCTAAAATACTGGATATCAATGGTTTCATCGCTGTCGTTGACTGCAACTACCTTGAACTGCTCGCCTTCCCGGGTTGAGTACCAGCTTCCTACTTCAGGTTCATCTTGTGCAGGCATGATTTCAGGCTCCACAATTTGTTTGTTTTCAGCTCTGATAGAGATGAGAATTTTAGCCTCTTTGGCGGTTAATTCAAGAGATAGTGCAACCGACCGGGCAAATGTCAGCTAACCGTTATTTTTTCTGTTTTTCTGCCTGTTTGACTTGTTGCCAGACAGACTCCATCTCAGCCAGGGAGGCGGTTTGCAAGGGCTGATTACGGGAATGAAACTGTACCTCCATGGCGCGGAAGCGTTTCTCGAATTTTTGGTTGGCGGCTCTTAGCAGAGTTTCGGCATCGAATCCCGCAAGACGTGCCGCATTGCTGCTGGCGAATAGCAGATCGCCGATCTCCTCCGCCAGCCGTTCGGGACCCTCTTTATCTTCCATGGTGGTGCGCACCTCTTCCAGCTCTTCGGCAACCTTCTCCAGTACCGGTCCAAGATCGGGCCAGTCAAATCCAACTTCCGCGGCTCGTTGTTGCAGCTTCTTTGCGCGAAGTAGGGCGGGCAGGGCGGTACAGATATGATCAAGCTGGCCGGGTTGGTTTTGTTCTGTTGCTGAAAGGCGGTTGCTGCGCTCTTTGTTTTTCAGTTCTGTCCACGCTTGTGCCTGTTCCTCGGCACAACTGATCTCTGTATCAGCAAACACATGGGGATGACGACGCTCCATTTTGTCAGCGGCTGCATCAGCGATATCATCAAAGCTGAACAGATTTTCCTCTTCGGCTATCCGGGCATGAAAAACTATCTGAAACAGCAGATCTCCCAGTTCGTCCTGCAAAGCGGTAGAATCACCCTGCTCGATAGCCTCCACAACTTCATAGGTTTCTTCAAGGAGATAAGGGACGAGAGAGGAAAAAGTCTGCTTTCGATCCCAGGGGCAACCGTTGGCGGGATCACGCAAGCTTGCCATAATATCGAGAAGACGGTGGAGGTTGTCCACTGTTTAGCTGTCTGTGTCTGACGGGTTTTTCCTGGGTGCAGTCAGCTCCGGCTCCGAGTTGATATTGGGCCAGGGGTTGAACGGAAACGGTTTTTCCTCGCTGTTGAAGGTGAGGAACTGCATGGTCTGGAAAAAAAACAGACTCAGGCCCTTGCCGAATAATTTCAGCTGCTTGTTTTCCTCCCCGGTAACCAGTTTTGACAAAAACTGCAGAATGGCTACTGCTACAACCACTATCTCGGCAATGTTGTAGAGAAAGGCACATATCAGCATGTAAAGGCCGCGGCGCCAGATAGCGGGGGAAAACGGTTGGCTCTTGTTGCTGTCAGGTTCCATGATTGATTTCCTTTTTTACCCGGTAACCAAATATTCAGTATAGAACAACCGTTTTTACGCCGGGTGTATTATTTCACACCTTTTTCTCTCAGGAAGGGTACATATTTTTTGTCGGTACCTTGGATATGGTGTGCCAGCCAGTTTTTCAGGAACTGCAGCAGCTCTTCAAGAACGGTTTCATCCTTGGCGGTGACCCGGCCCTGAAATTCCATGATGCGGGCAACCAGCTTTTTGTGCTTGACCTGGTGTGGCCCCAGATCGGGATAGCCATGCATTGCCAGCAGACCCTCCTCATAGGTAAAGTGGGTCTTGGTGTACTCCACCAGTCCGTTCAGGATCCGCCCCAGCATCTCATGGCCGCTGTTGTTGCCTGCTTCGTAATAGAGCTCGTTCACGATATCCACCAGCAGTTTGTGCTGACGGTCAACTTCGGCGATGCCAACCATAAGTGATTCATCCCAGCGAAACAGCAGATTACTGTCTTGGGCGGTTCGTCTCTCTTGTAGTGCTTTCTGGTTAATCCGGAACCGATCCAGCAGTACGCGTACCTCCGCAGCCATGGCGGCAACCCGGGTGCTTTCGGAACCGGCATGTTGGGCGTCATGGTTTATTTCATCCACTGCCTGGGAAATGCGGTTGATGTTGCTGTTAATATCCTCAGCCACGACACTTTGTTGTTCAACTGCTGTTGCAATCAGCTCGTTCATTTCGGTAATGGAGGTGATGGCGCCGGCAATTTCATCCAGTACGGAACAGGTCCCGTTGGCCTGAGCCACACTTTGCTTGGCCCGCTCTCCGCTGGAGAGCATAACCTGGGCGGTTTCGCGGGTATCCCGTTGCAGATCCTCAATCATGCTCTGGATTTCCAGGGTTGACTCCTGGGTGCGTCTGGCCAGAGAGCGTACCTCATCGGCTACCACGGCAAAACCGCGTCCCTGTTCCCCAGCACGGGCCGCCTCAATGGCTGCGTTCAGTGCCAGCAGGTTGGTTTGTTCCGCGATATCACGAATGATATCCAGAATGCCATTGATATTGCTGCTGTGGTTCTCCAGCCGTCCAATTGCATCGACTGCCTGTTGCACATCGCCGGCCAGGGCGTTGATGGAGCTGACGGCTTCTTCCACAACTTTTTGTCCACTTAGAATAGAGTTGTCTGCCTGTCTGGCTGCATCAGCCGCTTGGGATGAGTTACGCGCAACCTCCTGTACCGTAGCTGTCATTTCGGTCATTGCTGCTGCTGCCTGTTCGATACTTTCGGCCTGGATGGAGACGTTCTCTCCCGACTGTTTGTTGAGAACTGCCAGTTTGTCGGAAGTATCCGCCAGCACGCCTACGGTGGTGAGTACCGAGGTGATCGCCTGTCCGACGCCATCGGATATATGATTGATGGAAGATGCAACCTCTGTCATTTCATCATGACTATTCAGGGACAGACGGGTACTCATGTCACCTTCGGCCATTTTTTTGCTGACCTCCTGAAGCTGGTTAACGGTCGAGCAGATTGCTGCGTAGATAGCGAGATAAAGATAAGACAACAACAGCAGACTACCAACCAGAAGGGTGACATTCAGGTATTCCACTGTTTTACTTGTGGCTGTTTCTGCGCTGTTAGCACTGAAAAGCTCGTAACCAAAAATCAGCAAAGGTGCCGCACTGATTACAAACAGCAGAAAAAATTTGGTCCGGAAGCGAAGCTGGTTCATCAGATGGATAGCTGGCATCAATAAAACATTCATTGGGATATTTCCTTTATGTACTTTATTTAGCTTGCCAAATTCACTTCATGTTCCCGTTTCGGTCTGAAAGTGAATTGTGTCTGAATTGTAACGGCCCTGTTTTATGAAACTTTAGAAAATACTAATAAACCAACAAAGAAAGGGGGGGATTTTGGGTGATTGGTGAAGGGAAAGGTGATCGGGTTGGCAATAAAAAAAGCCGCCGGGGGAGTGGCGGCTGTAAAGTCTGGTTATGGATAAAACACGATCCCTGTAGTGATAATTATCGGTTTGACAGCCGCGCTTATCCAGCTGAGTTTGTCAAAGGGATGTGAACAGTCTGCTCAATGAATTGCAGAATACCCCTCAAGTACATCAACCGGGTGGCCGTTATTGGGTAGTGACCGGTCATTACCGTCCGGCATCCAGTCGACTCTGTAGCAGGTCGGGTGGATGGCTTGTGCGAGTCGATGGCAGGCGTGTGGTTTGTAACTGGACAAACAGGGTAGTGAATGATGTCAAATTTTCTAAAATCAGTAGACGATCGAACGGGTCTGGCGGGAGCCAATCGGCTGGAAATTCTGCTATTCAGTCTTGGTATGGATCAGAATAGCGGGCGTGAAGAGATGTTCGGAATTAATGTATTCAAGGTCAGGGAGGTACTCAGGGTTCCGGAAATAGTACGTGCTCCTGACATGCCTCCCGGCGTGGAGGGGATGGTAAGTTTGCGTGGAGTGATGATTCCGGTAATCCAGATGTCACACTTCTGTGATGTCAACGTAAGCAGCAAACCGGATGCGCTGATTGTTACCGAGTATAACTATAACATGCAGGGTTTTCTGGTTGATTCGGTAGATCAAATCGTGCGCATGGAGTGGAGTTCCATCAAGGAGCCACCGGCGATGATGGCGCATCGTCACGGGGGACTGGTGACCGCTGTTGCCGATCTGAAAGATGATCGTATCGTGATGATTCTGGATGTGGAGAAGATACTGGATGAGACCACCGGCCGGACTGCCGATCCCCATCTGTTTGATGGAATAGGAAAAGCAGAAGTGCCGGCAAATATGTTTTTTGCCGATGATTCCTCGGTTGCCCGTACTCAGATTGAGATGACCATGGATCGGATGGGTATACACCATACCAGCGCAAAAAATGGTAAACAGGCGTGGGAGAAACTCAGCCAGATTGCAGCTGAAGCCGAAGCTGAGGGGCTGACGGTAGCAGACAAACTCGACTTTATATTGACCGATGTCGAGATGCCGGAAATGGATGGTTATGTTCTGACCAAAAAGATAAAAAGTGACAAGCGCTTTGCCGGGGTCCCTGTCATTATGCACTCTTCACTGTCCGCTGCTGCAAACAGCAATATAGGTAAAAGTGTCGGTGCTGATGCTTATGTGGGTAAATTTAAACCTAAGGAGCTGGCTGAAGTACTGCTCCCCTTGCTGAAAGAGAAGAGTACTGCTGGCTGACCGTTGACATTTCCTTGCCAGAGCACCAGGGATTGTGGAAAACAACCGCTCTGCGGTAAAATCCTTACTATTTTATCTGTTACAGAGAGGTGTCTCTTTCCATGAAGCGCAAGCTTTATGTCAAGACGTTTGGTTGCCAGATGAATGAGTACGACTCCGCGAAAATGGCGGATGTGCTCAATGCATCGCACGGCTTTGAACTTGTGGAGGAGCCTGAGCAGGCGGATCTGCTGTTGCTCAATACCTGCTCGATTCGTGAGAAGGCGCAGGAGAAGGTGTTCTCCCAGCTGGGCATGTGGCGTGAGTTGAAAGAGCGCCGTCCGGGGCTTGTGATTGGCGTGGGCGGTTGCGTTGCCAGTCAGGAAGGCGAGCTTTTGCGCAAGCGGGCGCCCTGTGTGGATCTGGTGTTCGGTCCGCAGACCCTGCACCGTCTTCCGCAGATGCTGGATGATGTCCAGGGAGGGCAGGGCGGAGTGATTGATGTCTCCTTTCCTGAAATCGAAAAATTTGACCGCCTTCCCGAACCCCGTGCCGAAGGGCCATCGGCCTACGTTGCCGTTATGGAAGGGTGCAGCAAGTACTGCACCTACTGCGTTGTTCCCTATACCCGCGGTGAGGAGATCAGCCGCCCCTTCGATGATGTCATTGCCGAGGTGGTGCAGCTGGCGGATCAGGGGGTTCGCGAGGTGAACCTGCTGGGACAGAATGTCAACGCCTACCGGGGTGTCATGGATGATGGAGAATATGCCGATCTGGCGCTGCTTGTCTCTTATGTGGCAGCTGTCGATGGTATCGAGCGGGTTCGCTATACCACCTCCCATCCGGTGGAGATGAGCGACAGCCTCATCCAGGCCTATGCGGAGGTGCCGCAGCTGGTCAGTCATCTGCACCTGCCGGTGCAGAGCGGTTCGGATCGCATTCTGGCGATGATGAAACGGGGCCACAGTGTACTGGAGTACAAGCGGATTATCCGCCGCCTGCGCGCCGTGCGGCCGGATATCTCCATCTCTTCCGATTTCATCGTTGGTTTTCCCGGTGAGAGTGACGCGGATTTTGAGGCGACCATGAACCTGATCGCCAGCGTGGGTTTTGATCATTCATTCAGTTTCATCTACAGTGCCCGCCCCGGCACGCCTGCCGCCAGCTTGCCGGATGATGTCGCACCGGAAGTGAAAAAGCAGCGCCTTGCCATCCTTCAGCAGCGTATCAGCCAGCAGGCGGCGGAGATCAGCCGCGCCATGACGGGAACGGTGCAGCGCGTTCTGGTGGAGGGGGCATCCCGCAAGGACAGCCGTCAGCTGGCGGGCCGTACAGAAAACAACCGGATAGTTAATTTTAGCGCTTCTGATGATTCGTTAATCGGGCAGTTTGCCGAGGTGATGATTACCGAGGCGTTGCCCAACTCCCTGCGTGGTGAGCTGGTCACACAACCGGTTCCCCGGAGCGTCACTGCATGAGTGAAGCCCTGCAAACCGTTGATTTCGTTCTTGAGCCTGCCGATAACCAGCGTCTGGCCAATCTTTGCGGCCAGCTTGATGAGCATCTCCGCCAGGTGGAGCGCCGTCTGGGGGTGGAGATTAACAACCGTGGTAATACCTTCCGTGTTATCGGTGGCGGTGGCGCAGTTCAACTGGCCAGCAGGGTGGTTCAGGAGTTGTACCGGGAGACGGCTGAAAAGCCATTGACACCTTCCGGCGTACATCTGTTTCTGCAGGAGTCGGGTGTTGACAGCCTGCTGGCACAGGAAACGGCCAAACTTCCGGAGGTTGTTATCCAGACCCCGCGTGGTCTGATTCGGGGGCGCGGGATCAATCAACAGCGGTATCTTCGGCAGATTCAGCAGGAGGACGCCATCTTTGGTATCGGTCCCGCCGGTACCGGCAAGACCTATCTGGCGGTAGCCTGCGCAATTCAGGAGCTGGAGCAGGACAAGGTAAGGCGTATCGTGCTGACCCGTCCCGCAGTGGAGGCCGGGGAGCGGCTCGGTTTTTTGCCGGGTGATCTGGCGCAGAAGATTGATCCCTACCTGCGTCCTCTCTACGATGCGCTGTACGAGATGCTTGGGTTTGAACGCGTTGCCAAACTGATTGAGCGTAACGTGATTGAAGTGGCGCCCCTGGCCTACATGCGGGGGCGCACGCTCAATGAGTCGTTCATCATCCTCGATGAGGCGCAGAATACCACCGTGGAGCAGATGAAGATGTTCCTTACCCGGATCGGTTTTGGCTCCAGGGCGGTGATCACCGGCGATGTGACCCAGATTGATCTGCCGCAGGGCAGCCGTTCCGGACTGCGCCATGTGGTCGAGGTGCTGAAGGGTGTGAAGGGAGTCGGGTTTACCTTTTTTCAGGCCAGGGATGTGGTGCGCCATCAGTTGGTGCAGCGTATCGTGACGGCCTACGAGAAGTTTGAGGATTGAGCCATATCCATGCCTGAAGTTTTTTTGCGGTGAACTGTTGCAATATTACCGTTGATCTGCAGTCTGCTGTGGAGAAAACGGTGGAAATACCCGCCAGGGAGAGTATTGAGAAGTGGGTGCGGGCAACCCTTGAAGGGGCCGGTTTTGCAGGGCGGGAGGTGGAATTGACCATTCGCATCGTGGAGCCGGAGGAGAGCGCCCGCCTGAACCGGACCTACCGTCACAAAACCGGTTCTACCAATGTGCTTTCGTTCCCCTTTGAAAATCCTCCCGGGGTAACGCTCCCGCTGCTGGGCGATCTGGTAATATGTGCGTCAGTAGTGGAGCAACAGGCGGCCCGGCAGCACAAGACTGTGGTGGCCCACTGGGCGCACATGATTGTCCACGGTGTTCTTCATCTGCTGCGGTATGATCATATTGAACCGCAGCAGAGGCAGGAGATGGAAAGGCTTGAAATTTCCATCCTGGCCGGATTAGGCTATGAAGACCCTTATTTAATGTGAATGGAGTATGAACGAAGAAGGTCAATCTGACAGTTCTGCGGCGGATGGAGAGAAGCCGCACCGCTCCTGGCTGGAAAAAATCGGCCAGGTTCTTTACCAGGGAGAACCCCGCGACAGGGAAGAGTTGCTGGAGGTGATGCGCGATGCATCGCGCCGCGGCTTGCTGGACAGTGATGCTCTGGCGATGATTGAAGGGGTGTTGCAGGTGGCCGAGATGCAGGTTCGGGATATCATGATCCCCCGCTCGCAGATGGTTGTTGTGGAGCATGATGCCGATCCCCGTTCCTTTCTTCCACTGGTTATCGAGTCTACCCACTCCCGGTTTCCGGTTATCGGCGAGAGCCGGGATGAGATTATCGGCATCCTGCTGGCCAAGGATCTGCTTGCCTGGCTTGCCCAGGGGGATGATGCAGCGTTTGATATTCGCGAAGCACTGCGTCCGGCGGCATTTATCCCTGAGAGCAAGCGCCTCAATGTGCTGCTGAAGGAGTTCCGCGCCAGCCGTAATCACATGGCCATTGTGGTTGATGAGTACGGGGGTGTGGCAGGATTGGTGACCATTGAGGACGTGCTTGAGCAGATCGTGGGAGAGATCGAGGATGAGCATGACATCGATGATGACACTTACATCATGCGTTATGGCGCCAACCGGTATACAGTCAAGGCACTGACCCCCATTGATGAATTCAATGAATACTTCGGCACGGAGTTCAGTGACGAGGAGTTTGATACCATTGGCGGTCTGGTCATGCACGGTTTCGGACACATGCCGAAACGGGGAGAAATGGTTACCCTCGGGTCTTTCCAGTTTAAGGTGCTGCGGGCCGATAACCGCCGAATTCATCTGTTGCAGCTGCTCAAAATCGACAGCCCTGTAAAGCAGCAGCCGGAAGAGATGATTCCGGGTGAACATTGAGAGCTGGTTAGTCGGACGTTCATTGCTCGTTCTCAGATGAATCGGGTACGCGGATTGTCCGATTTATCTGCGCATGGCGGGCATGGTTTGCTGGCCAGAGGCTGGCGCGGGGACGTGATTGTCCTCGGGGCGGGGGCGCTGTTGCCCTTGGCTTTTGCCCCTTACCATCTGTTTCCTGTAGCCATTCTTTCTCCCGCCCTGCTGTTTGCCACCCTGTTGACCCTTACCCCGGCTCAGGCGTTCTGGCGCGGCTGGCTGTTCGGTATCGGAATGTTCGGCGTCGGGGTTTCCTGGATCTTTGTCTCCATCCATGAATTCGGTTCTGCCAGCGTTCCGCTGGCAGCACTGCTTACCTTGCTGTTTGTCTCTGTTATCGCGTTGTACCCGGCTTTGCTGGGTTACGTTGCCACACGAGTGTTGAACTGGTTGCGTGGCACCAAACGGTCTGCACAGGCGGTTGAGTTGCTGGTAATATTGCCGGCTCTGTGGACGTTGTTCGAGTGGTGGCGGGGATGGTTCCTCAGCGGTTTCCCCTGGCTGAACCTGGGTGTCAGCCAGATTGGTACCCCGCTGGGGGGGCTGGCGCCGCTGCTGGGAGAGTATGGTGTCTCATGGGCTGCCGCATTCAGTGCCGGTGTGATTGTATTGATGGTGTTCCAGCCCGGTTCCCGGTGGCGTTATCCGGTTATGCTGTTTGCTCTCTGGACAGGAGTGTGGCTGGTGGGCCAAATCGAATGGACTCAACCCAAAGGCAACCCCCTCAAGGTGGCTTTGCTGCAGGGTAATGTACCCCAGGAGATCAAGTGGCTGCCTGAACAGCTGCGCCCCAATCTGGAGCTGTATACCGGCTTGACTGCCCGGCACTGGGACAGCGATCTGATTATCTGGCCGGAAACGGCTGTTACCGCGTTTTACTATCAGTTGAAAGACGGTTTTTTAACCTATTTGCAGCAGGCGGCTGAGGATCACAATACCGATCTACTGGTAGGTCTACCTATCACTGATCAGGGTAGCGGCCGCTATTACAACGCCATGATGAGCCTGGGTAGCAGCCAGGGTTTTTACCGCAAGCACCATCTGGTTCCATTTGGTGATTTTGTCCCGTTCGAGGAACAGCTGCGCGGCCTGATAGCATTTTTTGATCTGCCCATGTCCTCATTCAGCGCGGGCGCCCCAAGGCAGCCGTTATTGCAAGTGGCGGGTCACAAGGTAGGGATCTCCATCTGCTATGAGGACGCCTTTGGCGCCGAGGTGATTCGCACCCTGCCCGAGGCGGATTTTCTGGTAAACGTGAGCAACGACGCCTGGTGGGGGGACAGTTTTGGCCCTCACCAGCATCTGCAGATCGCCTCCATGCGGGCTCTTGAAGGGGGGCGTCCCCTGGTGCGGGCCACCAATACCGGTATCACCGCGATAGTTGATCATCATGGCCGGATTACATCCACTGCGCCACAGTTCGAGGTAGCGGTGCTGGCCGGGATGGTACAGCCCCGTCAGGGTGCGACTCCCTACGTGAGATGGGGAAACCTGCCGGTTATACTGCTCGTGGCGGGCCTGCTTGCGGTAGTTTTATTGCGCCGCGGTGGCCGGGCTGCAGAATAATCCGGAAAGTAACTACTCAGCGAAAACAGGGTAACAATGGAAGAACAATACCATTCAGAAAAGATTGAGGCACTGGCGCAGCGTTACTGGGAGGAGCACGGCTCTTTTCGGGCGGTGGAAGATCCGGCAAGGGAGAAGTTCTACTGCCTCTCCATGTTTCCCTACCCCAGTGGCCGGCTGCACATGGGGCATGTACGCAACTACACCATTGGCGATGTGATCAGCCGCTACCAGCGTATGCAGGGAAAAAATGTCATGCAGCCGATGGGCTGGGATGCCTTTGGCCTGCCGGCGGAAAATGCCGCGATAAAACATGGTGTGCCGCCGGCAAGGTGGACCGCCGAGAATATCGACTACATGCGCGACCAGCTCAAGCGGCTGGGTTTCGGCTTTGACTGGAGCCGGGAACTGGCCACCTGCAAGCCGGAGTACTACCGCTGGGAGCAGTGGTTGTTCACCCGGTTGTATAAAAAGGGGCTGGTGTACAAAAAAACTGCGCCGGTCAACTGGTGCCCCAATGACAAGACCGTTCTGGCCAACGAGCAGGTAATCGAGGGCCGCTGCTGGCGCTGTGATCATGAGGTGGAGCGCCGCGAGATAGCCCAGTGGTTCATGAAGATCACCGCCTATGCCGAAGAGCTGCTGGCAGATCTGGACAAGCTGGACGAGTGGCCCGAGCAGGTGCGCGCCATGCAGCGCAACTGGATCGGCCGTTCGGAAGGGGTGGAGGTGCATTTCACCGTCAAGGGTTCAGGAGAGCTGCTCAAGGTGTTCACCACCCGCCCCGATACCTTGATGGGGGTGACCTGTGTGGCCGTGGCGGCGGAGCACCCCCTGGCTCTGAGCGGTGCGGTAAACAACCCTCGGTTGCTGTCATTTATAGACGAGTGCAAGCACCGGCAGACCGCTGAAGCGGCCATGGAGACCATGGAGAAGAGGGGGATGGATACCGGCCTTCGGGCCATCCACCCCATCAGCGGGATGGAGGTGCCCATCTACGTTGCCAATTTTGTGTTGATGGGATATGGCGAAGGGGCGGTAATGGCCGTACCCGCCCATGATCAGCGGGACTGGGAATTTGCCCGCAAATATGGTCTGCCGATCAAGCAGGTTATTGCACCGGACAACGGCGAAGAGGTGGATCTGTCCGTACAGGCCTATACCGGCAAGGGAGTGCTGGTGCACTCCGCTGATTTCAGCGGCATGACCTCCGCCCAGGCGTTTGATGCCATCGCAGAGTATCTCGCCGCCGAGGGTAAGGGATGCAAGCGGGTCAACTACCGGTTGCGGGACTGGGGCGTATCACGTCAGCGCTACTGGGGCGCGCCCATCCCCATCATCAACTGCCCCGGTTGCGGCGCGGTGCCGGTGCCGGAGGAACATCTGCCGGTGGTGCTGCCGGAGCAGGTCCGGCTGGACGGCATCGGGTCGCCACTGAAAAAAATGCCGGAGTTCTACCGGACCAGCTGTCCGCAGTGCGGCGGCGAGGCGCAGCGGGAGACCGATACCTTCGATACCTTCATGGAGTCCTCCTGGTACTACGCCCGTTACTGCTGCCCGGACAACGATCGGGCGATGCTGGATGAACGGGCGCGGCACTGGCTGCCGGTGGATCAGTATATCGGCGGCATCGAACATGCCATTCTCCACCTGCTCTATGCCCGTTTCTATCACAAGCTGATGCGGGATGAAGGACTGCTGGACAGCGATGAACCCTTTACCCGTCTGCTTACCCAGGGGATGGTACTCAAGGATGGCGCCAAGATGTCCAAGTCCAAGGGGAATACCGTCGATCCCGAGGCGCTGATATCACGCTACGGGGCGGATACCGCACGCCTGTTCATGATGTTCGCCGCGCCGCCGGAACAGTCGCTGGAGTGGCAGGATGCCGGTGTGGAGGGGGCATTCCGGTTTCTCAAGCGGATCTGGCGGCTGGTGCATGAACATGTTGCCGCCGGGGAGGTCCCCTCACTGGATCTCTCCGCCCTCAATGCAGAGGAGAAAGAGCTGCGCCGCCGGGTGCACGAGACCATTGCCAAGGTCAGTGACGACATCGGCCGCCGCTACACATTCAACACCGCCATCGCGGCAGTGATGGAGCTGACCAACGTCCTGTCACGGTTCAGGGTGGATAGCGGCCAGGGCAGGGCAGTGATGCAGGAGGGGCTGGAGACAATGGTGCTGCTGCTGGCGCCTATCGTTCCCCATATCACCCATGTCCTGTGGCAGGCACTGGGCCACCGGGGAGCGGTAATCGATGCTCCCTGGCCAAAGGTGGATGAGAACGCCCTGCAGCGGGACAGCCAGCAGCTGGTTGTTCAGGTCAACGGTAAACTGCGTGGCCGGATTGAAGTGGCGGCCGGAGCCGATCGCAAGACAGTAGAGAGTGCCGCGTTGCGGGAGAGCAATGTGCAGCGTTTTATCGAGGGGAAAGGGGTGATGAAAGTGATAGTTATTCCTGGCAGGCTGGTGAACATCGTCGTCAAATGAACAGGGCGGTTGCAGCAGTACGACTCTCCTTGTTGGCATTGGTCTGCCTGTTTGTGACAGCCTGCGGGTTCCACCTGCGTGGCGAATCTCCCCTGCCTGCATGGCTTGAAAGCGCCTGGGTGGTGAGTGATGTCCGTTACAGCGAAGTTGCGGACGAACTGCGCCGCGCCTTGCGTGTGGCTGGAGCCTCCATTCCCGAACAGCCGGAACAGGCAAATGCGGTGATAAGGATTGAGGGAGAGCAGAGCAAGCGGCGTATTCTGTCAGTGGGCAGTGACGGGCGGCCGCAGGAGTATGAGTTGAACTATCAGCTGAGGTATGGCGTGTATGATTCTGAAGGCGGGGTGCTGCTGCCGCCCCAAACAGTAACCAGGGCAAGAGCCTATACTTTCAGTGAGGTTGACGTGCTGGGCAAGAGCACCGAGCGGGACGAGCTTTGGCGCGAACTGCGTCGCGGGGTTGTGGCAGCGGTGATGGATCGGCTGCGCTACAGTCAGCCGGTGAAGAGTCCGGAATGAAACTCCGCGGAGAGCAACTTGCCGGGCATCTCGCCAGGGAGCTGGTGCCGATCTACCTGATCAGCGGAGATGAGCCGTTGCAGCTGGCGGAGGCCGCCGATGCCGTGCGCAGGGCAGTCAGGGAGAGGGGGTTTACCGGACGCGAGATATTGAGCGTCGAAAAGAGTTTCGACTGGAACCGGCTTGCCTCGGCAGCCAGCGAGTTGTCACTGTTTGCCGAACAGCGTCTGATTGAACTGCGTCTGCCGGGTGGCAAGCCCGGTGATGCTGGAGGCAAGGCGCTGCGCGCCTGGGCGGAGAATCCGCCGGATGAGTGTGTGCTGCTGATTGTCAGCGCAAAGATCGACGCTTCCGCCCGGCGCAGCAAATGGTTCCAGGCGCTTGAGCGCAGCGGAGTGGTGGTGCAGCTGTGGCCGCCAAAACCGAATGAACTGGCGGGCTGGATACGGCAGCGGATGCAGGCACGAGGGATGCGTGCCAGTGCAGAGGCGGTCGCCCTGCTGGCCGAACGGGTCGAGGGCAATCTGCTGGCAGCGGCGCAGGAGATCGAGAAACTGCACCTGCTTTATGGCGAGAAGCCGCTGGAGTTACCGGATGTTGTGGCCGCAGTGGCGGACAGCGCACGTTTCAATATCTACGAACTGGTCGATACCGCGCTTTCCGGTGATGCGTCCCGCAGTGTGCGTACCCTGCGTGGACTGCAGGGCGAAGGGATTGAACCGGTACTGGTGTTGTGGGCGCTGGCCCGGGAGATCCGGCAGCTGGCGGGAATGGCGCTGGAGATGGAGTCCGGCTCTCCACCGGATCAGGTGATGCGCCAGTATCGGGTATGGGAGCAGCGCAAGCCGGTGGTGCGTCAGGGCTTGCAGCGCCATAACCGATCACGCTGGCAGCAGATGCTGCGCCGTGCGGCCCGCATCGATCGGCTGATAAAGGGGATTGACAAGGGTAATCCCTGGGATGAGTTGCTACAATTGGTTTTGTTGATGGCGGGAATACGCCTGTTCAAGGGCGCCGCAGGTGTTTGATTGAGGGTTATATGACGATCAATATCAAGGAGTACATGAACCAGACGGGACGCAAGGCCCGCGCTGCCAGCCGGGCGATTGCCCGTGCTGAAACCGGTGTCAGGAACAGCGCCCTGCTGGCCACTGCAGAGGTCATCGAAAACAGCCTGTCCCGGTTGCTGGAAGAGAACCGCAAGGATATGGATGCCGGCGCAAAAAAAGGGCTGGATGCGGCGTTGCTGGATCGGCTGGAGCTCAACGAGTCCAGGGTAGCGACGATGGCCGAGGGTTTGCGCCAGATCGCTGCCCTGCCGGATCCGGTGGGAGAGATCACCGATCTGAAATACCGTCCCTCCGGCATCCAGGTCGGCAAGATGCGCGTACCCCTGGGAGTGATTGGCATTATCTATGAATCACGCCCCAACGTGACCGCCGATGCGGCGGCGCTGTGCCTCAAATCCGGCAATGCGGCCATCCTGCGCGGTGGTTCCGAGGCGATTCACTCCAACCGGGCGATTGCGGGCTGTATTCACAGTGGGCTGGAGCAGGCCGGTCTGCCGCTGGATGTGGTGCAGGTGGTGGACAGCACCGATCGGGCGGCAGTGGGTGAGTTGATAACCATGCAGGAGTACGTCGATGTCATCGTGCCGCGTGGCGGAAAGGGGCTGATTGAACGGGTCAGCCAGGATGCCCGGGTGCCGGTGATCAAGCATTTGCACGGGGTGTGCCACGTCTATATCGATGCAGCAGCGGATCGTGACAAGGCCATCCGGGTGGCCTTCAATGCCAAGACCCAGCGCTACGGCACCTGCAACACCATGGAGACCCTGCTGGTGGCGGAGGGGATCGCCGCTGATCTGCTGCCGGAGCTGGCGCA
>JAJRUX010000063.1 GCA_024277575.1 Gammaproteobacteria bacterium
AAACAGAGTCTCTACCGAAAAACCGTCGCTTTCCAGTATCTGCCGCAGCCGGCGCAGCGCTTCCATCTGAATCTGACGCACACGCTCTCGAGTCACTCCGATCTCATTTCCAACCTCTTCCAAAGTGGAAATACCTCTGCCATCCAAGCCAAAACGCCTCGTTACAACTTCACGCTGCTTATCATTGAGCTGGGACAGCCATACTTCCATATGGCTTTGCATGTCATCATCCTGAAGGATTTCGGCCGGATCTGTGGTTCCTTCATCAGGAATGGATTCGAGCATGGATTTTTCTGTATCCCGGCCCAATGGTTCGTCCACCGAGGCGATACGCTCATTGAGGCCCATCGTGCGCGTAACCTCTTCAGCAGGCTTATCGAGAAACCGGGCAACATCTTCAGGGGTGGGTTCACCACCCTCGGTCTGAGCCAGGTGGCGCGCCGCACGCAGGTAGACATTGAGCTCCTTGACCACATGGATAGGCAGACGGATTGTACGGGTCTGATTCATAATCGCCCGCTCAATGGTCTGACGGATCCACCATGTTGCATAGGTAGAAAAACGGAATCCCCGCTCTGGGTCAAACTTCTCTACCGCACGAATCAGACCCAGATTCCCTTCCTCTATCAGATCAAGCAGAGGCAATCCCCGGTTGAGATATCGTCGCGCAATCTTTACCACCAACCGCAGATTGCTTTCGATCATATGATTGCGCGCACTTTCATCTCCCTGAAGTGCAAGACGGGCATAATAAACCTCCTCTTCAGCACTGAGCAGAGGGGAAAAGCCTATCTCGCTGAGGTAGAGGCGGGTGGCGTCAAGCTGTTTATCCGGAATGATAGCCGCTGGAATCTCCGTTTGCTCCGGTTCTGCTGATGTGACAGCCGTCTTGGCTGTATCATCACGTTCTACTGTATTCTCCCAATCCGGCGGAGTGTCCTGGTGTCCCGTCATATAGTCATTTTCCTAACGTTTTGGCAGATAATGCAATGGGTCAACAGGTTTGCCATTGTGTCGAATCTCAAAATGCAGCATCACCTGCTCAGCACCACTACTGCCCATCTTGGCAATCTGGACACCTTTGGCTACTTGCTCTCCCTCCCTTACAAGTAATTCCCAATTATGTGCATATGCACTCAGATACTGATTGTTATGCTTCAGAATAATAAGCTTTCCATAGCCAATTAGTCCACCACCACTGTACACCACTTTACCTGATGCCGCTGCGTAAATGGCCTGCCCTCTTCGCCCTTGAATGTTGATTCCCGGCCGTTTCTGACCTGAACCATTAGTAACCGAAATTGGTTTCCCCGAAGTTGGCCACTGCCAATCAATCTCTTTATTGCTGTTTTTCGACAGCCTGGCAGATGCCGTATCGGGATGGAGGGGTTTGCCGGCTGGCAACTGTACTTTGTCTCGCGGACGTGGATATGCCTTCACCCTGGAGGGTGGAGTAACGGAAACTGCGGTACCAGGGGTAGAGGATGATTGATTATACGAGCGGCGTGATTTGTCAAACTCAGGCGGCGGTGCAATCCGGATGCGCTGTCCAGGGCGAATAATATAAGGTGAAGAAATCCCGTTCCACTTTGCCACCAGCCGGTAATCCTGACCATAACTCCAAGCAATGGAGTACAGCGTATCACCACGCTGAGCGGTGTGAAACCTGGGATGCCACTCCAGGCTGGAGCTGCGATTACCCACCAGAGTGGCATCACCGACGCATCCGCCCAACATCAAAACAAGCAGTATCAATAAAGGAGTTAGATGCCGACTCCACATAAATTCTTTACTTCAACAATAGATAGCCAACCACGCCGGCTGCAACAGTCAGCCAGCCCAGATAGTCAATGTATGTATGCAATTTTTTTTCCATGGGCTCCCCTCCCCATTTCATCAATCCTGCCACCAGGAAAAAGCGCATACCCCGACCTATAAAAGAGGCTAACACAAAAGGCAGGAAAAGCATCGCCATTGCACCCGCAGCAATGGTGAACACTTTATAGGGCACAGGAGAAAAACCGGCAATCAGTATTGCCCAGAATCCATAGTTATCAAACCAGTGCCGCGCTTGCTCGAATTTCATCCAGTATCCCGCTTCACGCAACAGCGGCTCAATAAGCTCGAAGAAAAAAACACCAATGATGTAACCCAGGATACCGCCAGCCACCGATGCCACAGTGGTCAAAAAAGCATATCCCATCGCTCTTTTGGGTTTGGCCAGCGCCATGGGCGCCAACATGACATCGGGAGGAATAGGAAAAAAAGAGGACTCTGCAAAACTTAATCCACCTAAAAACCAGGGCGCACGTGGATGCCTCGCCCATTGCATCGCTCGTCCATAAAGTGCAGAAAACAGTTTCAATCCAAACTCCTCTTCAAGGAAATATGACGCAGAAAAATGGTCGAATACAGTTCGACAGCCACTCCCTGCGAGCCCACTTTTCTCTAATTTTTGTATGCGGCAAAAACATCTTGAAGCTGAATTCCATGACTGACCCCTTCAGACGGTAGCTCATACTTTTTTCGGTCACATCACCTTCAGGATGTACTATTGGAATCTGTCAAACAACCGGTACGCCCGAAGCAGTGATATCTTGACTTCTAACCTGGATCCGTGGGTTCAGGTTCTAAGTCAGCCCCTGACCAAAGGTACAAATTTCACAAAGTCCAGTGTTTCACAATGAAACTCGTTTCCACACCGGGTAACACGGATCAACTCCTGTACACCATTTGCAGTGGTTACAGGAATTACCATCCGCCCTCCCTCGCTCAGCTGCACCAACAGCTGCTCAGGAATCTCTTCTGCGGCCGCCGCTACCAGAATTCCATCATAGGGTGCCGATTGTTTCCACCCTCCAGCACCATCCCCAGTCTTCAAGTGGAGATTGTACAGATTCAGTTCGCGAAGCAGAATACGCGCTTGCCGCAGCAAAGGGGCAATCCGCTCAATGCTGTATATCTCTCCCGCCAAACGAGCCAGTACCGCCGTCTGATAACCACAGCCGGTACCTATTTCCAGTACCTTCTGGCACGGACCTGCCGCAAACAAGGCCTCAGTCATATAAGCCACTACATAAGGTTGTGAAATGGTTTGACCATGGCCAATGGGCAGCGCAGTATCTTCGTATGCCCTACTGGCCAGCGCTTCATCCACAAACAGGTGACGCGGTATCGAGCGCATGACAGACAGTACCGCCGGATCCCTGATCCCCTTCTCCTGCAGACGCTGCACCAGTCGGTCACGAGTACGCTGCGATGTCATACCAATCCCCGAATGGATGCGGCTGTTCATGCCAGCTTTTCCACCCAGTTCGCCAGCTTGTCCAGGGCTGTATAGCAGGTCAGATCCACCTGAAGTGGAGTAATGGAAACCCGGTTGTTGCGTATGGCGTAAAAATCGGTACCGGGACCGGCATCCTGTTCGGCGCCCGGTGGGCCAACCCAGAAAATATTCCGACCCCGGGGATCGACTCCCTGGATCATCGGCTCAGCCTTATGGCGGTGGCCCAGACGGGTTACCTCAAATCCGGCGATGTGGTCCCACGAAACATCGGGAACATTAATATTGAGTATGGTATCGGCCGGCAGCGGATCGAGCCTTAACTGCTCAACCAGTTTGCTGGCCACAGTGCATGCCGTGTCGTAATAACGCAGTTCCGGCCCGACCAATGACACCGCCATTGCCGGCAACCCCATGAACCGCCCTTCCGTGGCTGCGGCAACCGTACCCGAATAAAGTACATCGTCACCAAGGTTGGCGCCGGCATTGATACCGGCCACCACCATGTCATGTTCCTCTTTCAGCAAACCGGTAATTGCCAGATGCACACAGTCGGTCGGTGTCCCCTCGACACGAAAAAAACCGTTCTCCTGCCGGTGCGCCCGCAAGGGGTTGTCCAGCGTCAGCGAGTTGCTTGCTCCACTGCGATCACGATCAGGGGCAACCACCGTGACTTGTGCCAGTTCAGACAAGGCATCAGCCAGGGCAATGATTCCCTCGGCATGGTATCCGTCGTCATTACTTATCAGGATTTTCATTATTTTGCATGTCTGCCATCAAAAACTGGGGTATTTTCGCATATCTTGTACAATTGGTCTCTGCTTCAGCCACAGGTTATTTTATGGGCTCAAAGAAAAAACGGTCCGGCGACACCGATGCAGCTCTGTTCCGGGAAGCCATGAAACAGGTTCGCCCGCTTCAGGCTGGTAACGACAGGGTTGAGCCGCAACAACAACGCCCGCCCCCTCACCCCCGTCAAACAGAGCAGGATCAGAAGCAGGTGCTGCAGGAGATGATGTCAGCCCCGCTGGATTATGCAGAAGTGGAGACCGGCGATGAACTCCTGTTCCTGCGGCCCGGTATTCAGCATGGTGTGTTACGCAAACTCCGCCGCGGTCAATACAGCTGCGGCGCAGAACTCGATCTGCATGGAATGACTGTCCCGGAAGCATATCAGGCCCTGGCTGAATTTCTGCTGCATTGTCAGACCAGATCTATCAGCTGCGTGCGCATCATTCATGGCAAGGGACTTGGCTCAAAACAACAGAAACCAGTACTGAAAAACAGGGTCAATCTCTGGCTACGCCAACGTGATGAGATTCTGGCATTCTGTTCCGCCCGCCCGGAGGGCGGTGGCACAGGTGCCATTTATGTGCTGATTAAGCGAAAGTAGTTACGAACACCCGGCATCCAGCAGAAACACCTTGTTTTTTGCTCAAGATAAAAGTTCGGGGCTGACTACAGCCGCGGCACCAGTTCTCCCAGCAGACGACACACCTGCTGCATTCCGGATTTGAGGTGCTGTTCAATCAGCTCCATCGAGATTATCTCATTGCCTCCTCGTCCAGCAGCCATGTTGGCTACTACCGCGCAGGTGGCGTAGCAGAGCTCCTGTTCTCGCGCCAGAGCCGCTTCCGGCATACCGGTCATGCCGACCAGATGACAGCCATCGTTCTCAAGCCGGTTGATTTCGGCAGCGGTCTCCAACCGTGGTCCCTGGGTTGCTCCATAGGTTCCCGATGGAACTGCATTCAGCCCGGCCGCTTCCGCCGCCTGAATCAACTGTTCACGCAGCTCCTCGCAATAGGGGCGGGTGAAATCGATATGCACGACGTTGGTCAGCCCCTCTTCAAAATAGGTGTTGGTTCGTGACCAGGTGTAGTCGATAATCTGGTCGGGAAACACAAGACAGCCCGGTGTCAGGCGGCTGTCGATACCACCCACGGCGTTGATGGCGATTACCTTTTCCACCCCGATACTTTTCAGTGCCCAGATGTTTGCCCTGTAGTTTATCTTGTGTGGCGGAATGGTGTGTCCCGAGCCGTGGCGCGGCAGAAACACTACCCTGTGGCCCAGCAGTTCCCCGTGGATCAGCGGCCCGGAGGGTTCGCCGTAGGGGGTGTTGACCACCTCTCTGCGAACAATTTCCAGACCATTCAGGGAGGTTAATCCGGTTCCACCAATTATTGCTGTTTCAGTCACTGTGACACTCCTGCGCTGCATAAATCCCCGGCAGATTACGCAGATAGCCCTTGTAATCCATACCGAAACCAAACACGTAGCGATCTTCCACTTCCAGACCGACAAAATCAGCCTTCAAACCCGGTGCCTTGCGCTGATGTTTTTTCTCCACCAGTGCGGCAAGCTGAACTTCAGCCGCTCCCTGTTCATGGCAATATTCGAGAATGGCAGCCAGCGTATGTCCTTCATCCAGGATATCGTCAACAACCAGCACTGTGCGGCCCGACAGTGAAGTTGTCGGCCGGGCCAGCCAGCGGATATCACCGCCGCTGGTTTTTGCGCCATAGCGGGTTGCATGCAGATAATCGAGCTGCAACGGAAAATTCAGCCGGGTCAACAGGTGTCCGGTAGTGATAACCGCTCCGGTCATCACACACAGAACCAGCGGGTTCTTTCCTTCGAGCGCGGTGGTAATTGCGGATGCCATCCGGTCAAGCGCAGTGGCAACGGCATCGGCAGGGTAGAGGCATTCGGCCTGCCGGTAAACTGCACGGGCCTGTTGGGGAGTAATGGGCATATTGGTTTCGTCTAGTAGGTAAAGGTAACGGTGTTGTCATCCATCGCTTCGCTGATCAGATAGGCGTTGCCAACGGTCTCTTTTATCTCCGGAATCAGATCCTCACCCCATAGCTCCAGTGTGGTTGTGCATACCTTGAAGACAGCGCCTGCATCAGCCGCCTCTTTCATTACGTCATATACCGTTTTGCTGCTCCCGGTCTGGATAACCAGCTGTTCGGCAACACCCCTCTTGGCCAGCTCTCCGGAGCGGCCGGTGAGAATAATCTCCACATCGTACTCCATCGCCGCGGCTACCGAAGCCTGGAAGAAGGGGGCACCCAGCTCGGTGGGGTTGGATGGATCGGTATTTGACATGACTATCAGCAACTTGTCTGCCATTCTGCAAAAGCCTCCAGGTTATCAGGGAACCACACCGCGCAAAAAGAGTGGCAGCTGGGCATCGACCCGCTGCACGGCGCGGACTCCCTCTTCAATCGCCTCGGCAGCCCGGTGAAAGTCCATCAGACCAATGCCCTCCACCACGGGAGTAATCAACAGATTGGGTGGCTCACCAGCCATGCGGCTGCGGCTGATACGCATCTGCATGATATGAATACTGCCGGATACCACCTCGAAAATGGAGGGTTCGGCGCCGTTACCGCCAATCAGTTTCTGCTTCACGCCGGTTTCCCACATCCGGGCGGTAATCTCCCTGGCGCTGGCAAACCATGACTCCTCTTCAATAATGCTTTCTTGTTCCACTACCGGTTCACTCTCCGCCGGTATGCTGCGCTGGGCAAACAGATCCACGGCAATCACCAGTTCGGCGCCCATCGCCCGGCAAAGGGAGACAGGTACCGGGTTGACCAGACCACCATCCACCAGCCAGTGGCCGTTGTGGTAAACCGGCGTAAACAGGCCGGGAAGCGAAGCAGAAGCACGCACCGCCTCCACTACGGAACCTTCCCGCAGCCACACCTCCAG
>JAJRUX010000064.1 GCA_024277575.1 Gammaproteobacteria bacterium
ACTACAGACCACCTTGAAGAAGTGGCAAGAAGCCCGTGCTCGCGCCGAAGGCCGCCAGGAGGCCTTGCGCTTCCCGGTTTTCTGGTTGGCAATCAGCGACTTCTACGGCCACACGCTCACCCAGGCGTTGGAACAGGCCACCCCTCTCGAGCCGCTGGAGACCGCCCCACCTCAACGCACAACACCCCCATCCCATTGGCCTCAGGCGCAAACGCCCCCACAATGGTTACAGCCGTTGTTCGAAGACTACTTAGAACTGGTGAACGCGTTTCAATCCGCGCCCACGCCTCGCACCCGGCTGCTGGCTTTCCTGGATCTAGCCTATTTCATCCATCAGGCCTCGTTTCACCCCGATGGCGACACCATGCTCTACGCCGCCCACCCGCGCGCCTCGCTGGCCTTGCTGTGCCATTATCTTCACCTGCCCCAAAACCAAAAAATGCTGGCGGAGCTGCGCCAAACCTATCGCTGGCTGCAAACGCGCAGTGGCAGCATGGGCCTGCTGAGGTTCCGCGACGCCATCACCCACCTGCTGTGGGATGTGTTCCTGCGCCAGCACGGCTTCAGCCGCGGCGGCGCCCTGAAGGTCATCTTTCAGATCCCCGATTTCCAGGACAAGCGCTCGGACTATTGGGTGGAGGTGCGCTTTCATTATCGCAGCGCCTATGAGCTGCATGGCTGGCGCGCACGTGAAAAGGCCGAAGCCCTGGGCTGGATGCTCTCCAGCCTGTTTGTCTACCCCGAAGAGCTTGGCCTGGGTACGCCCCTTTGGAAACTGCAATCTCGGAGAAAAAAGAAATGAAGCATCACACCACCGCCTTGCCCGATGCCGAAATCACCAAGCGGATCATCACGACATTCACTCGCCAGGCTTTGCCCAAGGCGCGCCAGCTGGGCGCCACAGGGCGCGATGAACTGATCAAAATCCTGCGCGCGGAACTCGCGGCTCAGGGCTTCCAGGTCTACGCACCCGTACACCCGGGGATGTATCACCGCCAGCGCAGGATCGGCCAGTACCGCGTTGACCTGGTAGTCAACCATCGCTATGCCATTGTAGTCAAACACTCTCGAACCACGCCCCACAAGGACATTCAACGCCTCGAAGGCGCACTTCGCCAGATGGGACTGCCTATCGGGTTCGTCTTCAACTTCGGGTACGCCAGAAAGATTATCTACCGGGTGGATGCCAATTTTCAGGAATAGGAGGACGAGAGTATGGATGTAATTCAAGCCTTTAATGAATATCTGGTCTCTCTGGACCGTTCTTCCCTGACCTGTCAGGGGTATATCGCAGACTTGAAGTACTTCGCCCAATGGTTTGAAGAAACTTTCGAGGAAAAATTTGCTGTGCAAAACATTACAGTTGGAGATATTCGTCAGTATCGTCAGTATCTTACAGAAGTTAAGCGCTACAAAGCCAGCACGGTCAACCGTAGGTTGATCAGTCTCTCCGTTTTTCTACAATGGGCAAGATCTACCAGTTTGATTGACAGCAATCCCGCCGAACACATCCGCATGATCAACGTCGTTCAGCCCGGAGTCAAATACCTGAATCGCAAAGAACTATCCGCTCTCCAACGCACCATTGAAAAAGATTTGCAACTTGCCAGGCTGCGATACCCAAAACGCTGGCGTACACGCCGCCGAGACGCATCTCTGGTGATCTTTCTCCTGAATACCGGTTTGCGTATTTCCGAAGCTCTGAATTTACGTCTCGACGACCTGGAAATTTCCGAACGTAAAGGGGTGCTGACGGTTTACGGTAAAGGAGGAAAATACCGCAAAATTCCTCTGAATGCTGAGGCACGCAAAGTCATCCTCGAGTGGTTATCTGTGCGCCCAGAGAGTGACCACAATCCTTATGTTTGGACCTCCACAGAGAGGCTCAATCTGGGTGGCCCGATCACGCAACGCTCTGCGCAACGAATTGTCCGGCGCTATGGGCAAGATGCGGGCATCCACAATCTGACCCCTCACATGTTGCGTCATACATTTGCAAAGAATCTAATTGACCAAGATGTAGGGTTGGAAAAGGTCGCCGCCTTGTTGGGGCACAGCAATCTCAACACTACACGGATTTATATCACCCCAAACGAACGGGATTTAGCACAAGCCGTAGAAAAACTCACCTAAATAACCAAATAAGGAGGCTAACAATGCACAAAAAAGAAACCGCCGGTGGCTCCCGGCGGTATCCCAAGATAACCTGGACGGAAAGTCTTGGTTATTTAATTTTAGCACATTTTCCGTGGATTTTCGGTTTGCTGAACAGTTTGCTCCAGGGGGGTGAAACATGTTGACTGAGAGATTACAGATACAGGCGCTGGCAGATCGTCTAGCCGGACTGCCAACGCGCATCTCTGTGCGGCATATGCAGGAACCCTGGCGCACGTGCTGGCATGCGCTGGAGGGAGTCGATCCCCAGGACTATAGCCAGGCGCTGATGAGGGCCCTAGAAGGCCATCCTGACCGCGCCCACATCCTGGAAGCCATCTTCGCCGCGCAACCGGGAGGGAAAATGAAGTTTGAATCCCTGGCAGATCTGGCAGCCACGCTGCCACCCATCTCCTGGATCTGGCCGAGATGGTTGCCGCGGGGAATGCTCACCGTGGTGGGGGCAGCGCCGGGGACGGGGAAGTCTTTTCTAATGCTCGACCTGGCATGGCGTATGACCACCAACCAGGGCTTCCCCGATGGCAATCCTATTCCCAACCCCGATGCCTGTATCCTCTATGTGGACGGTGAGGGTGTACCCCAAATCCTTAACGAGCGTGCCCAGCACTACAGCATTGACCGCAAACGCCTGTATTTGCTGCTGGCCGATTCGGGGGAGACCATTGACTTTGGTCTGGAGAAATACCGCAACCGGCTGATCAACATGGTGGCCACACTACAGCCTGAACTGGTGGTTATCGATTCACTCTCCAGTGTGCACAGCCGGGGGCAGAACAATGTAGAAGATGTGCGCGACCTGTTGAGTTTCCTCATCCAACTGGCCGAAGCATATCAGATTGGGTTGATCCTGGTCCACCACATCCGCAAACCGGGCAACGGACACCAGATGCAGCTCTTCGATCTTTCGATGGATGATCTCAGCGGCAGTGCACACATCGTGGCCATGGCCCGCGTGGTTTGGGGACTCCATGTTGTGCAAACGGGCCCCCAACCTGATCCCAATGGCCCGCGCAAACTCAAGATGCTCAAAACCAACCTAGGGCCGTATGCCGATCCGCTAGGATTTGAGTTTGCGCCACTGCCCCCCAAAGGTGTTTACCTGAAATGGTCTTTGGAGGCGCCGCAGCGCTATCGGGAGCCGACCAAGGAGGATGAATGCGCCGCCTGGCTGCTAGAACTGCTCCGAGATGGCCCCATGAAGCCCAGGAACATCATCGAAGCTGGAAAGGAAGAAGGCTTTTCCCGCGGGCTGATCTACAACGCCCGCAACAGTTTGCAAGGGCGCATTGTGAACACCCAGGGAAAGAATTCCCCTTATAACGAATGGCGTCTTGTGGACGAATAGTTAAATTTTGCAAGGAGACCGTTACTGTCCAAAAAGTCCAAAGAGTCTACTGTATTAAGCCTGGAGAGCTTTTCCAGAAAGGAGGGACACCCTTGGACAGTAAGATTCTTTTGATTCTTTGCACAGCGTGGACAGTCTGGACTCTTTGAACAGTTCAAAGGAAAAGCAAAATGAACAAACTAACTCCTCAGGAAATCAAGGCCCGTATCCACTTGGAACAGGTGATCAAACAGGACTGGCAACCACCGGTGAAGCGCTATGCCGACTGGTGGATGTTTTTCTGCCCCTTTCACCCAAACACCCGCACCCCGGCGCTGGGAGTGAACTTGAAAACTGGTACCTTTAAGTGCTTTTCCGGCGAATGCGGCGTGCAAGGGGATCTCTTCACCTGGCACATGCTACGGCACAACACAGACTTCAAAACCGCACAGGCTTATTACCGCGAGCAATTGCCAAATGTAGCATCGCATCCAATGAACGCTCGGTCTGAATTGAAGCAGAGGCGCCCCGCCGAACCCCCTGGTGCATTGTGGCAGTTGCAGGCTTTAGCCTTTTTACAGCTCTGCCAAACGACCTTGTGGGAAGCGGGGGGAGAACCAGGGCGCAAAGAGCTGGCTCGTCGCGGGGTCCAGGAGTATACAGCCCGTCGCTGGAGTTTGGGCTACAACCCCCGCTGGCGGAAGGAACCGGGTTCCGCGTGGGGATTACCCCATGCTCAGACGGTCTGGTTGCCGCGAGGATTAACGATCCCCGCGTTTGTGGGAATGGATCTGTGGTATCTCAAGATACGCATCTTTGGGCACAATGGCAAGCCGGTTGAGAAGCACGCCGGAAAGAGCAAATACCTGCAAATTCAGGGCAGCCGCCCAGCTTTGTTTGGCATGGATCACTTTGCCGGGCGTGCGAACCTACTCCTGGCCGAATCGGAACTGGATGCCATTCTGGTATGGCAGGAGAGTGGGGACCTTCTGGATATAGCTTCGCTGGGCGGCGCGGGAAAACAACTGGACAGCCACTGGATCCCGTACCTGCTACCCTATCGCAGAATCTTCCTGGCGTATGATCAGGACAAAGCAGGGCTGCATGGAGCGCGAAAGCTAGCGGCACTCAGCCAACGGCTGGTTGTTTCCCCACCACCGGAGGGAGATTTGACCGATTTCCACCAGACAGGCGGCGATGTGCGCGACTTCATTGCCCAATTTATGTCCACATGAACGATACTGGACTTTTGACAATGTAGTGATCCTCCCCAACTTACGTTGGGGAGGATCATTTCTCACCCTAAAATGTTGGAGACGATTTCGGCTGTCAACGACAATTAGAAATGCCATGGACTATAAAGCAGCACCGGAAGGCGATGTGAGCAAACCCACGCTTTTCTCAAGCGCACAACCAGCCAACAAAATCAAAGACACAAGGTTATATTGAAACGCTCTCACATTTACTCTGAACGCTTCTTTCCATGCTTCACGGCTTCACGCACCATCCACTGACCCCAACACAAG
>JAJRUX010000065.1 GCA_024277575.1 Gammaproteobacteria bacterium
ACCATGCAAGACTAAAGGCGAATCAACTTCTGCCGATAACAATCATGCAGAAGCAATGAAACAAAAATAATATTTTTATTACGATGAGGAAAGACTGACATGAAACGTACACAGCAGGGTTTTACACTGATTGAGTTGATGATTGTGGTGGCGATTATTGGTGTTCTGGCCGCCATTGCGATTCCGGCTTACAACGGCTATATCAAGCAGAGCAAGGTAAACAGCCTTGTTAGCAACTGGGAAAATGCACTGCGAGTTACCAAAAGCGAGGCCGCCAAGATAGCTGCGGGCGGATCATGTGTTAGCGTCATTACGCAGCTGAATGATGGCGGCAAAGAAGCAATTGGGAATTCAGGCACTGCTGCCTACGCAAGTGGAGCTAGCGCCGCAGCCGGACAAGTTGCAATTGATGGGTTAGATAGCAGCGGCTGTCCAGCTCCGGGTACTGGAATTAGCATTGCTGCAGGAGTAGTCAGCGGAACAACTACGCCTGCCGACTACCCTGCAGGACGCGTCCCTGGAACCGATACCATTACTTTTACCCCTGAATAACCCGTAAGGCGGACAGGCAAAGCGCCATCCGGAGGACAGAGGACGGAAGACGGAGAACAGAACCCCCGATTTCCCGGTCACTGTCGCCAACCAGACCCGCGTCACCACGGCGCGGGTTTTTTTTATTCCTGCTGGCAAGGATACCCCCAGTTCACAGCACCCGATAATCGGGCAGATCCTAAAGATTCAGGAGAAGCGGACGAAACCACAACCATGTTTCATTGCAACCGGGCTGCTCCACCATGGCCTCAAACAGTATCAACACGACATATATTGGTACCGGGTCAATGGATAGCTGCCGGTCAGTTACAATGCCATCCCACACATTGCTGTCGGCGAGTCGCATCTATTGCACGCTTCATCCTGCAGATTGCAGTTACTCCACCAACCACGGAGCTGTTTCATGAACAATGACTGCCACGTGTGCACCTGCAAACGGGGGTACCCTGCATACCTCCGCCACGGAACGGCCCTGCAGCAACGCGGCTTCACCCTTATGGAGCTGATGATCACGGTTGCAATCATCGGCATCGTGGCCGCCATCGCCATCCCCGCTTATTCCGGCTATATCAGACAGAGCCGCGTCACAGCCCTGGTGCACAACTGGGAGACCGCCATCGATACCGTTCGCGCCGAGGCGGCATATCTCGGCAGTCCCGGCAGTGGTTGCAGGGATGTGATTGCGATGATGAACAGTGGCGGCCAGAAGGCAGTGGGAAACAGGACGGTCCCGGCCTTCGTCACCTCGGGGAGTGACCCCGGAACGGTGCTCATCACCGGGCTAGGAGGAAACAACTGCCCCGAGAACGGGGAAACCATTACCGTCAGTATCGTCCCCTCGGCGGGAACTACAGCAACTGACTATCCCGGCGGCGCGGTGCCCAGTACAAGCTTTGTTATTGAATAGGTACCTGAATCCGTGGGTTCAGGCAGGTACAGAAGTAGTGCGGATTTCCTGCCAGAATCAGCCTTGATTCACAGCAAATATAAACAACGAAAAAATACCGTTATTTTTCTGCCCTTTTTCCGTTTTTATTGATTCAAATTAATCAGGTTAATCAATGGTGGCCGTTTTCCATTTCCATGAACTACCTGACTGTGAAGTTCGATACGGCGAAGGTAGTCACCCTCTTCTTAACCGAAGATGCCGCCACAGTCCGCCTCCGGCAAAGAAAAAGAATACCGGCCCTCCCGCCAGCAGATACCAGTAGTAGGTGGCAAAACGCCATGCAATCAACGCGGCTGCCAGCGTGGCCGGGTCAAGCCATGCAGCAAGCAGAGCACTGAAACCAATCTCGACACCGCCGCTGCCTCCCGGCAGCAGGGTAAGCTGGCCGACACTGAGAACAAACATCTGTACCAGAAACAGGTAGGCCCAGGAGATATCCTCCCCCAACGCACGAACAATAAAATAGAGAATGGTGTACCGCAGCAGCCAGTGGCCGATGCAGAGCAGGTAGATAAGCAACAGCCGCCAGCGGGAGAGGCGAAGCATCAGGCCAAGCCCCTGCCGAAAACGGATAACCCAGCGCGCAAGCCGACGGCGGCGTTTGGATGCAATCCCGAACCGGTTCAGCAGCCTTCCACCAGCCAGCATAACCGTACGATAGTGCCGGGTCAGTAGCCAGAGCATACCAAGCCCGCCACCAATCATTCCTCCCAACAGGGCAAGCTGGGTGCCAACGTGAAATTCATCCCCGCCAGCCAGCAGAATGATGGAAAGCAGGATCAAGGCAGGCAGGAAAAAAAGCAGATCCAGCAGCTGTTCCAGTGCATAACAGGCGGCAGCATGACTGCTCGCAAGGCCATGACGATGCAGCAGGAAAATGTAGGTCAGCGCCCCGCCAGTACCGGCCGGTGTCGCGCTCATGGCAAATTCGGATGACATGATAGTCGCCAGCGCCCTACCCTGCCCCATGCGTACACCCGTACCACCCAGCACGAGTCGCAAACGCGCGGCATTCAGATTCCAGCCCAATACCACCATTGCCAATGAACCAATCATTAGCCCCAACGGCAATTCACGCAGACGACTCAGTCCATCCCAGCCACCATAACTTAACGGAATCAGCAGACCGGCAAGCAGGGCGATAACAAATATATGCCAGAAGCGCATCAATGCCACCGATGAGGGTTAAACCAGAAGGGATTGTTCCACATCTGTCTGCGTGTTAATGGGCACAAAGTATCAAAATCAATATCTTTTGGTGGTTGTTCAGCCGGATATCAGATCGTATTGCTCTTGGTATTGGTATTGCCCGGAATGTTGTTCAGAATAGAGACAATATATATCAAAGGCAGATTTTTGGGTTAATTGTGATTGGTTGCTCTATGAGATGGAACTTAAAATTCAAATAACAGCCCGGCCTGATAACTGGTACCACCCAGTTCAACAGGATCCGAACCGATTTCAACACTGCTGCGCTGCACTTCCAGAAAAAAATAGCTGTTATCCACACCAAAATTTTCATGGAAACCCCAGGCGGTGCTCCTGTCGATATTATCGAGCAATAGCTGTACTCCACCACGGATGTGGGTCCCTGTTGCAGCGCCACGCCGTTTTTCCTGCCCACGGATATCCTGCTCATAATAGATGCGGGTCCATCCGGCGCCAAGGTAGGGAACCAGCCATTGATTCTCACTGAAAACACCCCGCACCAGGGCAAACAGCTGGAGAGGATACAGTTCCAGGGTCACGTTGCCGGTAATCTGTTCCTGCTGGGCCGCCAGCCCTTTTCCCTCATCCTTGATATAGGAACCGTCAATGCCAACCTCAAACTGGCGGATGAGCTTGTAGGCAATTGCGCCACTGAACTGGCCGGTCTTGTCATCACCGTAATAGGCTTTCCAGTTCTCCTCTTTGGGAAAGAAACTACCGCCCTTGATCTCCAGTGACCAACGGGGCGGCTCCTGAGGGATCCCGGAGGCCAGGCTGATCAACGGAAACAGCAGCAAAAGCAGCAGAATACGCACCCGGCGCACCGGCTCTTTCCGGCCGCGCCAGTTATCTCTTTGCTCTGAATCTGCTGCAATGGTTATTTTCATTCTTCCCTCGGGATGGAGTACGATTTTCTGCGTAAAATCAGCGCGCCCATTGTAACCAATATTCCAAAAAGCATCACTAACGATGCCAGGTAAAACGGCGAACCGTTAAGCAGCAAAGCGGCAAAAGCTATCAACGGAAACAGAGCTGCCCTTACCATCGGCTTGACCTCGGGATGGGAGCCGAGCCATTGGGCAGCCACTGGACCATAAGTGTAGTACCAATGAACAAATGCCCTGCCAGGCGCATGGGTCAACAGGTAGCGATCCCGAAAGTCGCGCAGCAGTTGCACTTGGGGGGCGGAATAATAACCGTAAGCGGCGGTTGCAATAAAACACCCTTCATCAGGCAGGTTGGGATAGGGCTCGATAGCTTCAGGAAAGGCCGTTACTTCGTTGGAGAACGTGCTCTCCACGGTAGGACCCACACCAGCCTTTATCCTGCTCCCACCAGGAAGCGCACTCTCATTCCGATTACTGGTACTGTCATAAGCGGAGACCGCGAAGTAGTATTCCGCCTGACTGTAGGCTGACACGACCGCTCGATAGGCAAGCTCGTTTTGCAGACCGGTAATACGGTATGAGGTGCTGTTCCCGACATCAATCTCATGTTCATCAACGGAGTTGACACCATAATGTACATTGTAACCGGCAGCCCCACTCACCGGACTCCAGTTGAGCTGCAGTGCCTGATGGGATGGTGCCGGTTTTTCAAGTATCGGCGCACTCAACCCGGCCGCAGTCGGGGGTGCCAGGCCGGTCAACCGGTAACTGGTAACCTTGCCGACATCAATCGGCGAAACCCCTTCATCTGCATCATTCCCCTGAAAGTTCTCATCACTGCCGTAGTACAGCTTGTAACCAGCAACCAGATAGGAAAAATTACCCGCCCATTTTACCGTTACGGAATCAGCACCATCACTTTCCACGTTCAGGCCGGAAACAGGGAAAGGGGTAGCATCAGCATGGGGGCCGCCATAGGCGCCCATGTCCGCCCGGGTACCATAGATTACATCCGTATCATTTACATCCCCTTCATCGATACCTTCGGAAGATGAACGCAGATGAAAATCCCGATCGGCAATACTGATAAAACGAAAGTATCTGTTGAGCATGGCGTTGGTGCCGACCGGCCCATCCTCATCATTGTTGAGAAAGCCGTTGTAGCTGATATTTGCTGTCAGACCTGCCGGAGCAATGGCGGTAACATTATCATAGAACATGTTGTTACGGATACCAACACCATCATGTTCTCTGCTGATGGCAGTACCGCAGTCATAAAAGGTGTTGTTACTAATCTGTGCAGCGGCAAAGTCCAGCACCATCACCGCTGTTCCACTGCCTCCACCATCAAAAACGTTACCGGCAATGATGACATCCGCATTACCCGAGATCCGCACACCAATCAACGCATCCACAAAGGTAAAGTTACTGATCCGCACATCGGTAACCCCGTCGACAGTAATAACAGGATTCTCTCCCTCCCCCTCAAGCAGGGTCCGCGCAGTCTCCCGGCCACGCAAAACAATATTGCTGCGCAGGGTAATGGTTTCACGATAGGTGCCCGGATCAACCAGAACCGTGTCACCCGGCTGGCTTGCATCGATGGCTGCCTGGATGGTTTTGTAATCGCCAGGAACAGTGCGCTCGGCAGCGAAAGAGGCTGTGCTTGCCAGCGCTACAACCACAAAAACGGCCAGCCCGCTAACCCATTCAAAGATGTCCGGATACCAGCATCTTTTGTCTTTTATCATGGCGTGATTCTTTAAGGTCTGATGGCTGTTGGGAAAACAGGGGAAATATATCTTGAATCTATGTTCTGGCTTCTTTTTGTTATTTTATAACTATTCAGTTGAACAGTGGCTACTCTTTCAATTTTATCCTCAAGCGCCCCTCCTCGATACGAATATCGGCCACACCTTCGGAAAAGCTCTTCCAGAAACCCTCATCGGCGCCAAACTCTTTTACCAGATCGATATTCTTTATGCCACCCAGCCAGGCATTGGGTACCGGAACACCCATAACCGTCACCCCCTTCAGGATAACCACGGGACGTCCATCTCTATAGGCAAACTCCGCGCCGGCTTTCAGGCGCAGGATCTTTCCGCCGAGCATTGGAAAATCCTCATCCATTGGCACCAGAAGCTTGATGCTGACCAGATCATCGGCCAGGTCGACGGCCAGCTTGCGCGCCAAATCGGTATTTTTAGCCAATAAGGCATTTAACTCCCGCTCGGTAAAATTGATTTCCCGCTTTGCACCCGCCTCGCTGTATGCCTCCGGTTCGAGCGGCTTATCTCCATCACCGCCGTTCTGACCGGCACCCTTGTTACCGAACTCCAGCACATCCAGACGTTTCAGTTTGGCCTCGAGAACCTGCTCCTCTTTGGCATCAAGAGTAACCGGATTGAACTCAGACACAAACAGATAGCTTTTTACCACCCAGATGGTGATCAGTACGGTGGCGATAACGGCGACCAGCAGCAATCCGGCAACCTGCAGACATCCAAACCGGCGCTGGGAATCGATATGATTAACTTGTTGTTGTGTCATGATTGATAGCCGTACTACGTCAAAAACAGCAGGAAATAGCCTGAATTATATAGGATATGAAGCAAGATAGCAGGAACAACGCTCTGGTATCTGTCCCTGAACCAGCCAAACACCAACGAAGGCCCGATAACCAGTAACGCCCACACCGGAGGATGGTAGAACAGATGAGCCACCACGAACAGGCAGCTCGTTAAAATATTGGCGCCACTCAACCCGGTGATTAGAAACGCTTTTCCGGCTCGATAGCGGAATAGCCAGCCCTGCAACGCTCCCCGGAATGCCAGCTCTTCCACTACAGGATAGACCAAACACAGCATCAGCAGTAAGCCGCTGTTATCAGTAAACCCTTGCCAGGAGGGTTGTGGCTGATACCAAACGTACAGTATCAGCCACACCACCGGACCCGCAGCTACAGCAGCATGGAACTGCCTGTCTCGCAGCAGCCGGAACAGCGTCGGTGATATCTCCGCTACTGTTTCAACTCCCTGAATTCAACCCGCCGATTCAGGCGCCTTCCATCTTCCGTAGCATTGCTTGCGACAGGCCTGGTTTCACCGTAGGCTACCGGGCGCAAACGCTCCAGCGCAATACCTTTTTCGGTCAGATAATCAATTACCGCACGGGTACGCTGTTGTGAAAGAGTCATATTATAACTGCGGGTGGCGCGGTCATCGGTATGCCCTTCTACTTCAACACGGGCATCAGGAACACGCTGCAACTCACTGGCAACCCGGTCAAGCTTGGCTCGTGCTTCCCTGGTCAATGCAGCCGAGTCCGTATGGAAATAGATCACTTCCAGCTTACCCAGCGGAGCCACCTGCTTGGGCGCTGGCTCCGGTACTGGTTCAGCTACCACTGGCGCTGGAGCGACAACAACGGGTTCCGGCTGTGGTGCAGACTCTGGTTGTTTCTCCGCAGCACCACCAAAACGCTTCATCAAACTAATGGTAAGAAACTGAGCATCCTTGTCATACAGTTCAATCTCGCCACGCAACGCTACCCCATTATTAAAGGCGTACTCCAGACCCGCACCATAAAATAGACTGTAATCATTAACCCGCTCGTAGGTCAGGTCGGTATCGTTTTCCATTTTACCAAGCCCCGCTTTGCCAAAAAGGCCAAAACCACTATGAGCCGGATGCTGTTTATACAGATAATACAATCCACCAAGTCCGAGTTCCTTATAGCCAACTTCTCCCTGGGGAGCCATTTTCGCTTCACCCAGATCGGCATAATGACCTTCAATGCTGAACCGTTCCGATAAATCATAACCAATGAAAATCTTGCCGCCTGAACTGCGAGATTCATCAACACTGACCGCTGTTCCGTTAGGATCCGGCTCCAGATCGGATATTCCAGCACCGATCCCCCCATACCAGCGATTGGTAAAATCTGAAGCTGCATTGGCCGAAACCGCCACTCCACACAACACCATCATAACGGCAGTACGCGTTATATTTTTCATAACCTGATTCCTGATATCCATGTTGTTTTTTTCCATTATTCAGAACGCTCTATTCTGCTCCGCCGTCTTGAATTAAACAGATACATCAAGGCAACAAACAGCAGGAACGGCATTACGGGATCGAAACCAGCATGCGGGTTCAATGAACAACCACCAACGCCTTTCAGTCCGGTCTGCAGGATAGGTTCATCTGCCGGCGAGGCGGAAATATCACGATAATCCGGCAAACCGTCATTGTCACTGTCAGGCACTCCCAGGGGCGTTCCGCCAGCGGCAAGAGGAGATACGGAGTCATCAAGACCATCACCATCCTGATCCTGGAAATCATCTACTCGTCGATTGCCATCAGCATCGCTGCCACCGGCCTCTGTAATATCAGATTTCCCGTCACCATCCGAGTCAAGATCCTGGTAGTCCGGAGTGCCGTCACCATCGGTATCAACCGGCACAACCCCTGCGCCTTCGGCACGTCCCAGGCTGTTGACAACAGGGGGCGCACCCTCACCAATATAGGCATTGTTGTCAGGATCCGGTCGATTTACCTCGGTAACATCAGGAATCCCGTCATTGTCGGTATCCAGGTCCCGATAGTCAGGTACCGAATCACCGTCGGTATCAGGTGGCGGCATCACGCCTGCACCTTCAGCCAAGCCGTCACCATTGACCACCGGAATGTCTTTACCAATGAAACCGTCAAGATCCGGATCCGTCAGCCCGGCCTCGGTCACGTCCAGAATACCGTCATTATCTGAGTCAACATCCCGGAAATCCGGTATCCGATCCCCATCGGTATCTCTCTGGGTGTCCTGTACGCCATCACCGTTATAATCAGTGATGCCTGAATCAACAGAGGTCTCGACGCTATTGGCCAGGCCATTTTCACCAAAGTCTGCATCAATACGGCCGTTTTTATCGACATCCAGCCCGGCAGAATCCGCTCCGGACTCGGTCAGATCGAAAAGACCATCATTGTCACTATCAAGATCCAGGCTATCCGGAACACCATCGGCGTCGGTATCTACTCTGCCATCACCTTCTGCCACATCCGGAATACCGTCATTGTCGTCGTCGATATCCTGCGCATCGAGAACACCATCACGATCCCTGTCAGCACTCAGACAAGCTTCGCTGCTGCTGTTCGGAATACAAGGGTTCGCGTTGGCCGGATCCACCTGATCCATCACACCATCTCCATCGCTGTCGGTTGTCGCAGAATCCAGCGCATCGATAATGCCATCTCCGTCGCCATCTACCGGGCTGACGGGATCGGCTCCCACCTCAGCTCCATCGTTGGTACCATCACCATCGCTATCCGCATTGTTGGGATCGGTTCCCAGGGTTGCCTCCAGCGCATCGGACAGGCCGTCACCATCGCTGTCGGTTATACCCTGACAGGCCACATTGTTGCTGTCTGGAATACAGGGATCGGTGTTGGCCGGATCCACCTGATCCATCACGCCGTCACCATCGGTATCGGCGGTGGCAGAGTCCAGCGCATCGATGATGCCGTCACCGTCGCCATCCAGCGGATTGGCCGGATCAGCGCCTACTTCTGCAGCATCGTTAGCACCATCACCATCGCTATCCGCATTGTTGGGATTTGTTCCCAAGCCTGCTTCAAGGGCATTGGACAGGCCGTCACCATCGCTGTCGGTTATACCCTGGCAGGCCGCATTGTCACTGTTCGGAATACAGGGATCGGTGTTGGCCGGATCCACCTGATCCATTACGCCGTCACCATCGGTATCGGCGGTGGCGGAATCAAGCGCATCGATGATGCCGTCACCGTCGCCATCCAGCGGATTGGCCGGATCAGCGCCTACTTCTGCAGCATCGTTAGCACCATCACCATCGCTATCCGCATTGTTGGGATTTGTTC
>JAJRUX010000003.1 GCA_024277575.1 Gammaproteobacteria bacterium
GCTATGGAGGTGGGAGGGGTGCTTGCGAAAACTGGCAGTATTGCCTTCAAACAATCCGTAGATATGGTTAGAGAGGCTGCCGGGGTTGCCACGGTTACGCTTACCCGTAGTATGGGAAGTGACGGGCCGGTTTCCATCCATTATCAAGATGATCCATTCAGCACAGCAAAATCAGGTCTGGATTTCACTGATTTTGATGGCGTACTTGAATGGGCTGATGGAGAGGCTGGTGACAAGAGCTTTCAGATTCAGATTCTCCCTGATGCCCAGAGTGAAAGGATTGAGTCATTGAAAATAGTGCTCAGTAATCCTGCTGGTGGCGTCTCTGTAGGTGCTGACAGAGCGATGATACTCAATATAGTTGAGGATAGTGTGCAGTTCGGTGAATTGGCTTTTGATTCCGCCACTTATAGCATTAATGAGAACAGTGGCAGTCTCCAGGTTGTTGTGAAGCGCAGTAATGGAGATGTTGGTGAGGTTTCAGTTATGTACGCGACAGCCGACAAGGAGGCTACAGCGGGTAAAGACTACACTGCTGTTTCCGGAAAATTGGTTTTTGGAGATGGGGAAACCAGCAAGGCCATCACTATCCCGATCATGAATGATGGCGATGATGAACCGGATGAGTCATTTGTTCTCCAATTGAGCAATTTCACTGGTGGAGCGAGCGAAGGAACGTACAGCAGTGCTATCGTAACCATAGCTGATGATGAAACCAGCAGCGGAGAATCGACGGACGGTAGGCAAGATACTGGAGATAAAACAAGCAATAGCGATGATACTACTGGAACCACCAGTGCGAGCAGCAGCAAAGGTGGGGGTGGTTCATTGAATCTTTTTTTGCTGTTGATATTGATGGGTGGCCTGCTCCTCATTCGCCGGCGTATGCTTGAATCTCTTTAGGAGCTGCCGCATATTCATGTTACCTCTTCTGTCCCGGCAAGGGCCTGTCGGCCGTTGCCGGGGCAGCTTTCCAGCCTCCCGTAAAAACACTGTTCCTTGGTTTTTCGGCGTGCCCAATACACTCCTCGATTCTCTCCACTGAAATTTCCGCAACCAGCTACATGGTGCTTGACCGATTGTTGCCGCGAGCACCGCTTGACTTTAGTCAAGGCGTCTTGACTAGCCCCTGTCTATGATTTTGTCAAGGATTTGGTGTGCCTGATCGTTTAGTAGAAGCGGTTTTGGGCGAGAGTTGATCACTGTCGTGGTTAATTGGAGAGTTCATAGACCCGGCTGGGCAGCGGGGAAGTTAACTACGGCTTTTAACATCTGATTAAGACACAACACAAGGAGCAAGGGCTATGAAGAAGCGTTTAGGTAGTACGTTAACCCCCATTCTGGCGGCCGCCCTTATGGGCGGCATGGTGGGTGTGGCTAGTGCGAAGGGGTTGCAGCCGGTGCCAAAACTGACCGATCAAGAGATGAAAGATGCAACATTTATCTATTTTGACCGGTGTTCTGGTTGTCACGGTGCTTTGAGAAAAGGGGCAACCGGTCCCAATATTACGCCTGAGAAAACCCTGAAGAAGAAGTTAGCCAAGTTAGAGAAGATACTGTATGAGGGTACGGATGGCGGTATGCCCGGTTGGGGAAAAGACGGTTTTCTCACCGAAGCACAAACCAAGCTGATGGCAAAATTCGTTCAGAATGAGCCGCCTGAGCCACCCCCATGGAATCTTAAGGATATGAAGGCCTCTTGGAAGGTTCATGTTCCCGTTGACAAGCGGCCCAAGAGTGCGCCAAAAACGAACTGGGAGAACTATTTTGGTGTGATCCAGCGGGATGCAGGTAAGGTCTCTATTATTGATGGTGATACCAAGAAGATAATTTCCACGATGGATTCGGGTTTTGCTGTCCATATTCTTCGTTCTTCAGCGTCTGGAAGGTATATGTATGCCATAGGACGTGACGGCAGAGCCACCATGATGGATATGTGGGCTGACCCCCCTAATATTGTGGCCGAGGTCAGGACCGGTATCGATGCAAGGTCACTGGATACCAGCAAGTTCAAGGGCTTTGAAGACAAGTACGTGGTAGCGGGTGACTATTGGCCTCCCCATTACGTGATTATGGATGGAGATACCTTGGAGCCGTTGAAGGTTGTAAGTACCATCGGATATACCTACGATACGGGCGAGTATCACCCAGAGCCACGGGTTGCTTCCATTGTTGCTTCACATACTGCGCCAGAGTGGCTGCTTAACATCAAGGAGACGGGGATCGTTTTGTTGGTGGACTACAGCAGGATGGACACAGGGACGGTAACGGAGACGATGATCGATGCTGAGCGTTTCCTGCATGATGGCGGCTGGGACTCCACCAAGCGTTACTTCCTCGTTGCGGCCAACGCTAGAGATACCATTTCAGTCATAGATACGGTAGAGCGCAAGTTGGTAAAAAATATCATTACCGGTACCAAACCGCATCCTGGTCGGGGCGCCAACTGGATAGATCCGGAGTTTGGTCGAGTATGGGCAACGGTACATCTTGGTGAGGGACTGGTATCCATAATCAGTACCGATCCGACCAGGAAGGATGCCTGGACGGTGGTAAGAGAGTGGAAGCTGGATGGTAATTCGCTGTTTATCAAAACCCATCCCAAGAGCAAGCATGTCTATTGCGATAACACCATCAACAAGAACAAATCCAATGTTCTCACGGTGTTCAGCATCGACAATCCGACAGCACCTCCAAAGGAACTTACCTTCAAGAAAAAGGTCGTACATATGGAGTTCAACAAGGCAGGTGACGAAGTATGGGTTTCCCTCTGGGATGATGATGGTGAGCTTGTAATCATAGATGACAAGACTTTGAAGGTGAAACACAGAATAACCGGCCTGGATAACCCGACGGGTAAATTCAACATCTATAACACAGTGCATGATATTTACTAACAGGGTTCTTTTGTGAAAGCGGGAGGGGGTGGGTTTTTCTGCCCCCTTTTTATCGGGAAGAAACGGTAAAAAAACCCGAGAGTTTTTTTAAAAGGTATTTTCATAATTCTCTTTCGTATTGAGAGGGGGTTATTTTCAAGAGGAATGTGGTATGAAAATAACATATTTATTGTCAACTGTTTTTGCGCTCTCCTTTTTTTCTGCAACTATGGTAAATGCCGGCGAGCACGAGATACCAACGGCTCCGGATGAATACCTGAAAATGGAGAATCCCTATGCAGGAGAAGCGGATGAAGATCTGCTAAAGTCTGCCGGAAAGCTCTATAAACGGAAATGCAAAAAATGTCACGGCAGCAAAGGAGACGGGAAAGGATCATCAGCCGCCGATCTGGAGATCAAACCCCCTGATTTCACCGAGCCGGGGTATCTGGCAGGAATCAAGGATGGTCAGCTATATTGGGTTTTGTTAAAAGGTGGCAGCGAAGAGGCCGAGATGGAAGCATATGGTCCTGGTACAGACGCCAATATTTCAGAGGATGATTTATGGAAATTAGTTACCTATATCCGGGTAAACTTTTCCAAGTGATTTAGGTGGTTGTAGTCAAACATGTAGTAGATGGTGTTGCGTGGCAGTGTGCTGACTGAAAAAAGCTGGTTGGTGTACGGCACCGCTTTTAACCAAGTCAAAAACGACCCGGGTAATTGAAGAGTTATCCGGGTTGTTTTGTGTCCATGTGCGGTGGTTATTAATCCGGCAATAATATATGTGGTGTTATGAGTAATCCTGTGGGGGGATAAACCGTTTTTTTCCGAATGGATGGAGAATCATGAAGCCCGACTCCAACGCGATAGGTGATATTGAATATGTTCCTCCCCCTGCAATAACAGCGGAAACAGTTCCGATAGACTCACCGGGTTCTGGTGGGATCCTTTCAGAAAAAGAGATGTATATCCCTAATGAAAATGACCTTACCGCTTTTTTCGCGGTTGGTATGGTTGTTAATATAGTTATGCTGATAGCATTTCTTGTGTGGGCTGTTAATCAGTGGAGAAAAAAATAAAGATGTCTTCCAGGAAAAGGGTACCCTTGGGGACATTTTTTATATTCAGTATATGGGTGCTTGTTCTGGTTGTTGCGCTCTCTTTCTGGAATTCCCGCACTGCTTATAAACAACCTCCGAAAGAGCTGATGGGTGTGCTCCGCCCTGAGCCAAAACCACTTGCTTCATTTAATCTTGTTGACCATAACAAAGAGCCGTTCACTCGGCAGAACTTGTTGGGTAAGTGGACGTTTCTTTTTTTTGGTTATACTTATTGTCCTGATGTTTGCCCGATGACGCTATCTGTTCTGACCGAATTTTATAAGCAACTTGAAGGCGGGGCGGATGAATTATCAAATGTCCAGGTTCTGTTTGTGTCGGTTGATCCGGATCGAGATACCCCGGAAAAACTGGCGGATTACATGAGTTTTTTTAATAAAAAATTTATTGCTGTGACGGGAAGCAAAACAGAAATTGATAGCTTTGTCCGGCAGTATGGGGCCGGTTATATCCTGGAGCAGGAGACATCGCCGGGGGAGTATCTGGTGAGTCATACCAGTGCAATCTTTCTCGTCGACCCTGAAGGGAGGCTGGTTGCTTTATTTTCACAACCTCACAGTGCTGATACAATTTTAGCGCAGTATAAAAAAATTCGTGCGTTTATACGATAGATAGTTACTGCAAATCTTGCCCCTCCAATCTGGTGTTCGGCAGTGCTCAGGTGGTTTTCCTGCAGGCCAAGGTTACTGCTATTCATCAATACGGTTAAACTTGATGATGTGATCACTTACTATCCCGGCCTTTCTCATTTCCATATATCCATTACTGAAGTTTACCCGGCAAGGTGCCATACCATCACACTCAAAAATGGCTTTTCCTGGTTCCGCCATTTCATAGGTTTCAATATGCGCAATCGCTTTTTTGGTGAGAGAACCAAATTTTCCCTTAATGTATGATTTGCTTTTTGCCTGTTTTTTTACCTCACGAAAAACATCATGCAAGACTCTGCTTTTCAAAGTAGTGGAGTAGGGGTAGGGGACATATAATAAAATAACCCACTGATCCGGATAAAATTTGATATAAATGCTATTCCCCGATATTTTTGCCGGTCTGTCATCGTTCCCATCTCTGGAGTAGTAACCCGAGTAGATATCCACCTTTTCACTGGCTGCCTCTAAAAGAGAGTATGGAGAAAACAAAAGGGCTGCTATAGTCAAATAAGTTAAAAATGTGCTGTTTGCTGTCTTTATCATAAGATCTTCTCAACCCGGTTTTTAATGGAGTTACATGTATAATATACAACAATTATGGATATGGTTTCCTATCTTCCTCATCTGCAGGCGCTGCTTAATGCAATAACGGTTTCCCTGCTGTCTGCAGGCTACTATTTCATTAAAAACAAGAATCGCTCGGCACACAAGGCCTGCATGATAGGGGCTGCGGGAGTCTCTGCAGTTTTTATGGTTTGTTATCTGATATATCACGCTAAAGTCGGTAATATTCCCTTTGCAGGAGAGGGCATAATAAGGCCATTTTATTTTACTGTTCTTGCTACCCATGTCATTCTTGCTGCTATTAATGTGCCCTTGGTGGTTATAACGCTTGTCTACGCGATTCGTGGTATTTTCGGTTCTCACCGCCGGATTGCACGTCGTTCGCTGCCAATATGGATTTATGTCTCAGCAACAGGGTTACTGGTTTATCTATTGGCTTTTCATCTGTATTCCCGCTAGACTTGGTCTGTGACCCCTTCAATAATTGAGGAATCTGGAGACATATGGAGATAATCTATTTTACTGTTGCGGGTATCTTTCTTTATTTTTTTTCAGACTGGATTCTTGAGCGATTTGAGGCAATGGCTGGCAGACGGTTTGAATATCGTTCGCTGATCTTTTTTGTGATCATCCTGGTTCTCTCCATGAGTCTGTTTAATCTTGTTCAGCATTTTCAGGCGGGAGATATAGAATCTTCCTCTGAAAAAATGATGATGGAAAAGCCGGGTGAGCGTTAAATGTCAAATCTGATGGATATCATTCCTGGTAACCATGTTTGCGGGGCCACATGGCTTTGAAAATGATGACCAGAAACAGAATTCCGCCAATGATTGCAATCATTCCTCCCAGTCCCATCACTCCCATCCCGACTATTTCCTGAATGCTTTTAAGCCCCTGTTCGGCTCCTGCGGTTTTACGCTGAACGCCGTATCCACCCGACCAAGCCAGCCCAAGTACATGCATCAGCTGGCCGCTGCCATAAATAATCGGCTGCAGATTTACCAGTTTTCCAGCCGGTTTTCTGAAGCCGAGCTTTGGTAGAATGTGGTAGGTGATGCCCATGTATGCAAGCGTAACAGCGACAATGGAGCCATGATAATGGGCTGGTATGGTGACGTTACTGCCGCTGATCAGAAAACCGATAATACCGCCAACACCAAAGAGCAGAATTGAAAAAAGCAGAGCGGCACGTTCGGCCCGAACTCCATCAGGTGCTCGCCCAACGCGGATAATCGTCAGCACGATTATCAGTGCCAGTGGCAGCGCCGCCAGGCCACCGGCGTACTGCATGAGCCAGGTGAGGCCCAATATATGGTGTGCAGAACCCACATCATAGGCCAGATATATATAGGGGGTCATTAGTAGTGCGGGGAGTGCGCCCACGGTAAATAGTATTGCCACCACTCTTGGGTGAAGATTTGGTACTGCGCCAGAAGTGCTTGCAAGCCATAACCATGCTACCAGCATCAACTGTACATGGGTGAACTGTATCGTGTGGCCGGCACCCCAGAAAAGCAGTTCGTAATAGGCCTTCCCTTGGGCAGAGTCCGGCATGTCATACCAGGATGCGACAAGGGCAAGAACGGCGAGTAGTGCGAGTAACAGGGCGGTTAATAACCCAAAGCGGAGAGCGCCGGTGCTGCTGATTGCAGAGCCCGCCGGATGGGAGAAAAATAGACCGCGTAACACCAGTGTTGTAAAACCAAGTCCAAACAGGCCCAGCCCCACAAAGAAAATGGGATCCTGGAGTACAGGGACATAGTTATTCATCAAAGGGCCACCCGCGCCCAGAAAAGGGGCCAGGGTGATAACTGCAGTGCCAGCTATGCAGAGGCTGAGCGCTCCCCAGCCGCAGGCGAGGCAATTTTCAGTGCTGTTAAAACTCCAGAATACTCCGGCGAATGATAGAAACCATACCAGTACGGTAAGATCAACGTGGACGACCAGGGCCGTGTGGAAAAAATCCACCCAAGGAAAAATGTCCTGAATTCCGGGTGTTCTGGACATTACGATCAGCAAGGTAAACAGGCCGCCTATTACCAGGGAGCCTAATGCCAGCAGCAGCCAGCCGGTGGTGAGATGGCGGGCTCTCCGTTCTGGGGTTTCGAGAGAAAACCCTTGGTTCAGCATAGGGGTATATTGCTGCTATTTGAAGACAAACCCATCTTCAGTATTGAAATCGATAAACAGTAATTGTGCTGGTGCCAGCTGTACTGTCTGTTCATGGGTATAATTATACCCTTTCACCCGAACGCTGTCGTTCATCCGGATGGAAAGGCGGTGTTCGCCGGCCGGTACTGTGGTGTCGAGAAAGATATCAACCCCCCCATCCCCGAACAGTCCGGGAGGTTGAGCTACTGTACTGAGCAGAGGCTTTCCATCCATCATCAGCTCTACTGTGACTGGCGAGCGTGCCCGTGTGCATTCAGTTGGACGGCGCATGTTGGGCGGCAGTTTTGCCTGTTCTTCTGCTGATACTGTGCGGCAGGGTTCGACATGTTGTCCCGCATGGCTGAATGCCAGAACCACCATCGCTTGCCCTTCGGGAAGGTGTCGATAGGCCGGTGCGGAAGAAAAGTATCCTACCAGACTCATGAAAATGAGGTAGTTCAGAAATTGCAGCGGATAACGCTTATGCATGCGATGCCCCCTCTGGCTCGTTTGCATTGGCGGTGCCGTGTCCGGGGTTCCCCATCTTTGTCAGCTGTTGGCGGAACTTGTTCAGTGCTTGTTCGATTACGTCGCGATCCGTTTCTGCCCCCCCTTGTACTGTTATCCGTTGCCGATCCACCTTTGCTCGAAGAACTGGATCGCGCTCCCCTTCCAGGCGTTTTTCCATCCAACGGTTACCAAAACGGAAATAGCAGTCTGCATGACGGCAGCCGGCGATCATGACTCCGTCAGCACCTTTTCGCAGCGCATATTCGATAAAGCTCGGTGGAACCATTCCGGAGCAGAAAAGGGTCAGCCCGACGGTATCATCGCTGTTGAGCTGAGTTACATTAAACCCATGCTCACAACCAAAAACGAGAACCTTCACATCTCCTTTCAGTGCTGCTATGGCAGAGTCTGTCATGGCACGCACTTCATTAATGGGAAGCTGTGGCATATCAATGCCGGTTTTCAGCTCCTTCTGGGCCTTTCGGAAAGGATTTGACGAGTGACACGAACCAACGCAGATTCCGCAAGCGGCACACAGGGCAGGATCAACAATCACCTCATGCTCATGTGGAGCACCATCGGTGCGAGCCTGTACTGATATGGCATCAAACGGACAGTCTTCAAAACACTGTTTGCACCCATCGCAGTTCTCAAGATCGACCACTGCTGCTGCTCCTACCCTTTTTGGGGGAAGCCACGGCAGTATCATCAGTAACAGGGTAACACCAATAGTCAGCATCCATATTTGACCGGCACTCCAGTAATCAAGCAGCGGATAGATGTTGAGATAAAACCAGTCCAGGTTCAGCATCTGCGGAACCACGGTCAGATCGGCCGAACCATGGCTGATTGCCGGTTTGGCTATTGATAGTGCCAACAGGGCCAGCAGGCTTCCTATGGCCAGCCCACGTGGTGGATTAATGTTTACGTTAGATAGCCTGCGCACATGAAACCAGAGTGCAAAAACCAGCAGCATTGGTTGGCCCAGCAGATGTAAAAATTCAATCAGGATAAAAAAGCGATCAGAAAGGGCGCCTTCCAGGAAATTTCGCGTCATGGAACCAAAAAAGATTGGCAATGCATCCATCAAATGGGCCGAACTGATAGCGATATATTGCGCTAACATATCCCACACCAGCCAGTAACCGGTGATCCCCAGCGTGACCACCATCCACAATAGTGGAACGCCGGTAAACCAGGAGTACCAACGTGCTCCATGATGGCGATCCAGTGCAAATTCCCGAAACATATGCAGGAGGATACATCCCACAGCTGCATCCGATGCATAGCGATGCAGGCTGCGCATCACACCGGCAGCATACCACTGCTCATGGGTCATTCGTTCGACAGAAGCATAGGCTCCGTCGAGACTGCCGTGGAAAAACAGAAACAGATATATTCCGCTGACCAACACCACCCAGAAAAAGAAAAAGGTCAATGTCCCAAGGTGGTAGAGGGGGTTCCAGGACCCGAAGGAGTAATTGAACCAGTTTTCAAGAGCCAGATAGACTCGCTTGATGGGAGCTGATTGCATGAAAGAGAGCCCTGATCCGTTTATTAATTGCAACTGGTCAATATGTCAAACTCTTGTGACTGAACTAAAGTGTATTACACCAGCCTCTTGCAGCACTTGATGCATGTCAACCTGGTTCTTTATCAGCGCGATTATTCAGGATGGCTTGGTGGAGGAGAAATATCGCCGTCGATAGAGCATCTCTTTCACCAGCCAAACGCTGACAAAGATAATAATGGACGCGCCAATAAACAGACCGATAAACAGGGAGTAGTCAAAGAAGTAACCGTCCCGGACGGGATCGTAAGTGGTACAGAAGAAACGAATTTTGTTGAACAGATCAGAGACAAAGGTCTGTGAGGGTTGTGGTCGTCCCAGTACCAGTTCTTTTAGCGGTTCCACCAGAAGAGGGGTATCAAATACCTGGCCGTAGACCTGTCGATAGACCACGCCATCTGCATCGATTACGGTGGCCTGAATGATGTGGTCAAATCCGCGTGCGGAGGGAAAGTAGACGAGCCCTACATCACGGGTCAGTTTGTCCACATCTGCTGCGCTGATGCTAAACAGCTTCCAGTCTGCATCTGCAATCCCCTGCTGCTCAGCAAAGTGGCGCATTGCTTCCGGGGTATCAACAGGGGTGTCAAAGCCGATAGCTACCACCGTAAAGCTGTCCTTACCCAGTGCAGCACGGGCCTTGTCGATAACCTTGGCAAGATGTCGGGTAGTCATTGGACAGATCTGATAGCAGCTGGTAAAGATCAAACTCAGTACCATCGGTTTTCCCCTCAGCTCAGCCAGACTGAGTTGTCGGCCATGAATATCTGTTACGGAATAGTTGCCAAGCTTGTTGCCGATAGCCCCCTGACTGGTGTTGAGTGCCGTGGTGTACTCAAATTTTACCGGTGTTGCGGAAGGAGGAAGCTCCGATGCTTGCAGCGAAAAAACGGCGCACAGGAAGCAAATAGTGAAAAGGCCAGTTATTGGGTTTTTTGGAGTATGCACACGGTTTCAACCGGATACCGACACATCCACCACCGCGCCGGTCAGCAGTAACACCAGCTGTACCAGGGATGCAAAGAAGCTGGCCATGGCGACCTTGGGGGTGGGGCAGTAGAGCATCTGCAGGTTTCGGTAGAGGAAATAGCCGCCGCCGGTGATGGCGCCAGCCAGATAAATCCAGCCCATCCCGTAAAAAAACGGCAGGATGGAGATGCTTACCAGCAGCAGGGTGTTGGCCAGTACCGCTTGGGCGGCCCGCTGGTCACCCACCACCACCGGTAGCATCGGTACTCCGGCCGCCACATAATCCGCATGGCGGGCAATGGCCAGGCTCCAGAAGTGGGACGGCGTCCAGAAAAACAGCACCAGCGCCAGCATGATGGGGACCGGCTCCAACGTCGGACTCACCGCCGCCGCCCCGGCCAGCACCGCAAAACTCCCCGAGGCGCCGCCAATCACGATGTTCATCCAGGTGCGCCGCTTCAGCCACACGGTATAGACCACCGCGTAGAAGAACGCCCCCAGGAAGATGTACAGGGCGGTCAACCCGTTGAGCACCCACGCCGCCCCGGTTACCCCGGTGACCAGCAGCAGCAGAATCAGCGCCAGCCACAGCGGACCCTTCTGAAGCCGTCCGGTCACAAACGGACGGTCATCAGTGCGCTGCATGCGCCCATCCAGGTCGGTTTCATAGTACTGGTTGAAGGCCCCGGCGGCAGCTGCGGAAATCAGCACCGCCACCGCCAGTACTCCCATCTCCCATCCCGCCAGAGACGGCCCCGGGGTGATGGCCATGGCCGCCAGGGCGGTAAACATCATCACCACCCCGATGCGCAGTTTAAACAGACTGATGAGCTGTTTAACCATGAGGGTCCCTATCCCATTGGCCAGACGGAGGAGAGGTAGTCCCAATTGATGAAGTAGTAGATGACAAAGCAGACCAGCAGCAGCATGGCGAGGATAAATGTCCCCGGCGCCTCGAAGCCCGATGAGCCATGCTCCTCCACCGGCAGCTTGTCGGCCCGCTTCAGGGTCTCCGGCCGCTCCACGTTATACACCTCCGCGGCCAGAGGCTTGACCCCAAAACTTGCCAGAATACCCGCCGAAGGCTCCAGCTTCTTGCCAAACAGCAGGGAGCCCACTGTGACGATGAGGAAGGAGGCGCCACCGATGATGCCCAGCAGCCCGCCGATAGCCCCGATGGCCATCATCATGTAGGCAGTCCCCGGATACTCGAAGCTCAGTAGTGCCCCGGTGAAACCCATATCCCAGTGACGGCGGGAGACCCCCAGCGTCCCGGCGCCCAGCATGAACAGAATCAGTAGCACCATCCCGCCACCGAAGATGTACGGCTGCCACATGGCCAGCTTGGGCAGAAACAGCCCCCGCCGGAACAGCACCGGAATCAGAAGATAGGTCAAGGCCATGAAGGTCGAGGTGGTCCCCACCACCACCGTGGCATGGAAATGGGCCGGCACGTAGATGGTGTTGTGGATAATCAGGTTAATCTGCTCGGTCCCCATCACCACACCGGTAATGCCGCCCAGGAAGCCGAACACCACCAGCGAGATAAAGAAGCCGGAGAACACCGGGTTGTCCCACGGCGCCTTGCGCAGCCACTCGAACAGCCCCTTGGTCAGCCCCTTGTTGCGCTGGGCCACCTCCATGGCGCCGGGAACGGTCAGGCCATGAATCAGACTGGCCAGCACCGCCAGGTACATGGCGTAACTGGTGTTGAAAATCTTCCACTCGGTACTCATCCCCGGGTCGACCAGGATATGGTGCGCACTGGCCAGCTGCAGAAACAGGATGTAGAGCAGGAAGGCGGAACGGCTTACCTTCTCCGACATGGGCCGGGCGCCAAACAGAATGCCAATGATGAGGTACCAGATGGAGATGTGTGCGGCCACGTTAATCTGCTGGGAGGAGTGGCCCAACGCCCACCAGATCACCCGGTACATCTCCGCGTCAATATGGTTGATGTAACCGATCGACCAGAGGAAGGTCGGGATCAGAACAATGGCCCCCGAGGCGATAGTAAAGATGGCGATGATGCAGGCGGTCAGGGCGCCAAAGGTCACCAGCGGGATGGAGCCCTCATAGGTCTTCTCATCCTTGGCAATCACCAGGGTGCCCAGGAACACAAAGCAGCAGAGCAGGGCGCCCACCGCAAACAGGATAATCCCCAGATAGAAGTGGGGTTCCGCCTGCATCGGTACGTAGGAGGTCATCATTACACTGGACTTGCCGCTGAGCACCGCGACATTGTTCATCACCGCGCCCACCAGCATCAGGGCAAACCCCAGCCAGGCCCAGCGCGGTCCGGCTAGCCGACAGCGCAGCAGGGTGGAGGAGGCGAAATAAAGCACGGCCATCTCAAAAAAGATGATCCAGAAAATCAGCGCGTTGATCCCATGAGAGGTCAATGCCGTGTAGAACATGTCGGCCGGCAACAGATGAACCGTCTGCCAGCGGGTCAGTACCACACCCAACGCCATGATGCCGGCAATCAGCAGACAGACAACCCCCGCCACGGCGTTGACCTTCATCAGCTGTTCGGCGGATTTGTCAAAATAGAAACCCGAATCCGGGCAAACTCGAAATTGCGCCATGGTTTGTTACTCCTTCACGATGATTTTGCCCAGCATCGTGTGATGGCCAATGCCGCAATACTCATTGCAGACAATGGCATAATCACCGGATTTATCAGGCGTGATGTTAATAACCATTTCATAACCGGGCACCACCTGCAGGTTGATGTTGACCGGTTGCAGTGAAAAGCCGTGATTCCAGTCCAGCGAGGAGAGGTGCAGGCGATAGCTCTTGTCCTTCTCCAGCTCCAGAATGGGATACCACTGCCACAACCGCCCCAGCAGATAGACATCACTGCCAGCCGGTGGGGTCACAATGGGAATGCCTTTCTCCTCGCCAGTCTGGTATTGCTCGACCATGGCATCGACCCGGGCCTTGAACTTGGCCGGCGTAGTCTGATAGGCCTCACTGGAAAGATTCTGTTTTCCATAGACATGCCAGTAAGGCATCATGAAAAACATGATAAGACACCACACCAGGGCGATGCCTATCCACAAAATCTCATCTTTGCCGACCGGTGTTTTCCACCAGATACGGTCAGCGGGTGGTTGAAATGAAGTCATTTGCCAGACCCTCCCTTATTCGGCAACCGGCAGATTGGCGATCTCCATCACACCCCACACGATGTAGAACACGGCGGGGATGGTGATGCCCAGAAAAAGCAGTAAAAAAGGGTTATCGAGGACGCGCTGCCAGAAGGGGATTCGTTCGGGTTGACCCTCGGGGTGTGATTCATCCGCCATGGTGCTCTCCTGCTGTTGTTTTTGCGTGTTACGGGAATGGGGTGACTGAATTTCTTTTTACGATACGCCTGTTTTGGCAGTTAGCCTTGATGTAGGTCAAATGACACAGTTGAATAAAAAAAAGATATTATTCGCAGATAAATAGCATGGTAATTTGAGCCAATTTTCATGATAGTATCTAGGTAAATGTTTCACTGGTTCATGAGTGAAACTGATCATTAACATGCTGCCGGAATCTATCCATGAACGAAATAAAACACAAACGGATAATCGTAATTTGGCTTCTGCTTTGTTGCGCGGTTATTTTTGCGATGATGATTCTTGGCGCCGTTACCCGACTGACCGGATCGGGCCTGTCAATGGTTCAATGGGAACCAATAATGGGGATTATTCCTCCGCTTAGCCATGCCGAGTGGGAAGAGGCTTTTCGGCTTTATCAGCAGTTCCCCGAGTACAAGCTGAAAAACCTGCATATGTCACTGGGGGAGTTTGAGGCTATTTTCTGGTTTGAGTATTCACACCGGCTGCTGGGGCGTTTTATCGGGATTATGTTTTTGGTCCCGTTTCTCTATTTTCTTTTCAAGGGGTGGCTTAATCGTCCGTTGAAGTGGAAACTTGCAGGTATGTTTCTTCTTGGTGGCCTACAAGGTTTGATGGGTTGGTATATGGTTATGAGCGGGTTGGTTGATGACCCGCATGTAAGCCAATACCGTTTAACTGCCCACCTGGCGCTGGCCGTTATTATCTACGCCTATATCTTCTGGGTGGCAATTGATCTGCTATTTCCGAAAACCGGATATTTTTCGGCAAAATCAACTAAAAAGCCATTGCGTTTTTCGTTGTTTATTACCGGTTTTATCTTCCTGACTATACTATCTGGTGCATTTGTTGCCGGAACCAGAGCCGGCTTTACCTTCAATACTTTCCCGCTGATGGCCGGTCGTTTCTATCCTGAGGGGATGTATGTGCTGGAACCTTTGTGGAAAAACTGGTTCGAGAATATAGCCACGATACAGTTCAATCATCGCCTGATGGCAACGCTACTGTTTTTACTCATTCCCTGGTTTTGGTGGAAGGCACGGAAAACGGCATTGCCATCCACTATTCGGGCAGCATTTCATCTGCTGATAGTGGCATTGGTAGTACAAATTACTCTAGGTATCTCTACGCTTTTGCTGAGCGTGCCGGTTTCTCTCGCTGCTGCGCATCAGGCCGGTGGCCTGATTCTGTTTACGGTCTCGCTTTATCTCACTAACCGATTGATAAAGCTTTAACAGACTGTTGAAAAACTCTCATGTGGTGCGATACGGCGTTAAAATCCGGATCAACATGCCCATTTACGACCAGTAAACTGCGCTTTTTCGCCAAATTTTGCCTTGTCTCGCACTCACCTCAGACTTTTTCAACAGCCTGTAAATAAGTATTACCTGAACCCACGGATTCAGGTATTAACCCGGCAACAATATAGATTACATTCAGGGCTTCAGGCATGGGCTGGAAGAAGGCGTTGCAAAACTTGCTGTAGAGTGGACTACAGCAAGTTTTGCTGCCTTGCCGCAAACCGGCACACGATAGCTGAATACGATCTATATTGTTA
>JAJRUX010000066.1 GCA_024277575.1 Gammaproteobacteria bacterium
ACTCTGGCCGGAAACATCCAGTTGATACAGCTTGCGCCGTGGGTTATGAACCCCTTTGAAAACAGGCTCTTTTTTCAATGGTTCTCCCATAAGCTTTGTCGACTGATTGCGCCATATGCGCTGATTGGGCTTTTTGTTTCACCATGGTTCGTGGGTAATCCGGGATATACCGCTTTTGGCATGGCCCAACTGGTTGGCTATGCCGCTGCCCTGTTTGGGTTGCGGGCCATGATGCGAGGTGAGAAGGTAAGGTTGGTAGGTGTTCCGGCCAGCTTTCTTATGTTAAATGGAGCTGCCGTAGTCGGGTTCTACTCCATATTGTTTGGGAAGACGCAAAAACTTTGGAAAAAGCATTAACACGCGGTCGGTTTTTCCCGATAGGTTACGGTATACTGGCAGAATCATCACGATGGCTTTCTGCTGTAGTATGAACATATAACAATAATTTTTGGTTTTTGGCGCAGCGTCTCTGAAGGCGTGGTTTTAACACTCTATTATCCTGTCTGTTCTTCCGATGGCAGGGAGAACGAAGTGTGCGAATTGCCATTATTTTCAGGGTGGAACCGGGAATACAGTATTCACGAAAACGGCCGCAGAGCCGTGATTCCGGTTGCATGGAATACGAAAAACAGGAAACAGTCTGTCGTTTTTCCAGAGTGATTTTCAGCCGCGTTTGTTGGTTGATGGGTTCCGGAAAATTTGCACGGTGCTATAAATAACAATATAGGGGTATTGAGATTTATATGGCTACGGTTCTTTTCGCTACCACGAGGATTCCTTTCCCACCATGGGAAGGGCATCAGATCCGGACCTACAATCTGCTGAAAAGTGTTAGCGGGGTTCATGATGTTCATCTGATATCATTTGTGCGTAAGGATGAAGATAGAGCTCATGCTGAGCATTTAAGAGGGATATGTGCCTCTGTTGAGCTGGTCGAAATTCCCGCTGAGCAGAACCCGCAGCAGTTTGTCAGCACATTGCTCAAGGGGATGCTTTTTGAAAAAGCCTATGTGGTGCGCAAGTACTTTTCACCTCGGATGGTGGAGAAAATTCAACAACATATCAGCCAGCTGTCTCCCGATTTGATCCATCTTGATATGCTGCCATTGGCACAGTATCTGCCCTTTTGTGGTGAAATCCCGGTTATTCTGAATGAACACAATGTGGAGAGCCTGTTGGCCCGGCGGCGTTCCGGAAACGGCCACACTGTTTTTTCCAGGAGTTTTTTTTCCAGCCAGGCAAAAAAGCTGTGCCGATTTGAGGCATGGGCCTGCCGTTCTGTCGATCAGGTTCTGGCCTGCTCTAGGGAAGATGCTGTTGCACTGCGGGAAATGGGTGGGGGCCGGTCGGTGGAGGTAATTGCCAATGGTGTGGATATTGGATATTTCAGGCCACGGCAGGTTCCCGATTATGACCGCTATAACATGGTTTTTGTGGGCGGGATGGGGTGGTTTCCGAACCGTGACGGAATGGAGTTTTTTTTGCACAAGGTAATGCCGCTTGTCTGCAGGCAGGTACCCCAGGCAACATGCACCATTGTTGGAAAAGCTGATGGCCTGCATATTCCAACCCGGCTTGTCAGCAGGATCAGGCTCACCGGGTTTGTTGAGGATCTTCGTCCATGGGTGCAGCGTGCGGGTGTCTATATTATTCCGCTGCAGGTTGGCAGTGGTACCCGGTTAAAACTTTTGGAAGCGATGGCGATGGCGAAGCCCGTGGTATCTACTGCCATCGGTTGTGAAGGGGTTGAGGTTGAGCACAATAAACATTTGTTGATTGCGGATAAACCGGAGGAGATGGCAAATGCAATTGTTCAGCTGATGCGTGATCCCGGATTGGCCGCCCAGTTGGGTCAGCAGGCATTTCGCCGGGCAGTGGAGAGATATGACTGGAAGGTGCTGGGTGACAGGTTGTTGGGGGTTTATCAATCGGTGTTGCAACGTAAATCTGGACCCAGGAGTGAGTCGGGTTCGGATGTTCGTGCCAGGTATGGCAAGAGGGGAAGTTCAAGTTTTCACGATTTTGAAGTGCATGATGAGGACTGCGCAACAAAAAACTGAGGAATTGAAACCGCTATCTGTCTGTACAACCGATTGGTCCTGAATCCGGATTTGTCATGTTGAAATGTACCAGTATGTCTTTCAGGTATGCTTTGAAAAAGAGGTGTGCCAGATGTTTGTAAGGAGTCTGCACTGCCTGATCCTGGCTCTGCTGCTTGCAACAGCAAATGCCAGGGAATTTGATTATTCTCCGGGTATATCCAATACGCTTTATCCCTTTGCCGACATGTCTATGCCGGCTGTCGGAAAGTCTTATCGTGAACCCGTATTCAATACCACAATTACGCGTATTACCGATGTCTTCAATGGCGGTTTTCCCGCCAGGGTGAAGGGGCTTACCAATGAATACTCCCGTTACGATCCTGTAAATGCGGATGCATCGCTGTTGCTGGTGCGCGGAACTGATGCGTCATGGCATTTGTACGATCTGAAAACATACCGTTACAAGGAGACAATTTTTGGTAGACGAGGGGACTTTTCTCCTCGGTGGCACGCTACCGATCCCGATGTGCTGTTTTTAATCATGGGAACCAAGTTCTACAAGTACCATGTTCGAAGTGGGAAGAAGAGCCTGGTTTATGACTTTAAAGTGCGTTATCCGAAAGCCAGTTTTATAAAGAGCGGTAAGGGAGAAGGCTCCCTGGACAGCCGCTACTGGGCATTCATGGTGTTCAACTATGATAATAAAAAACCGCCGGGGAAAAAGAGAACTCTGCTGGATATGGTAACTTTTGATGCGGTGGGAAAACGCCTGGTGGGGAGCTATCAGAAAAGGGCTGAAACAAAGTTTTCCGGTATTCCCAGAACAGTAACGGTCTCCATGTCAGGAAGGTATGTGCTGGTTGAGTATATTCCAAAGATTTGGGTATACAATCTGGACTGGAGCGCCGGGCGGAAATTCCCCGGTAGTTTTGGACATGGAGATCTGGCTTTGGACAAACAGCGCAGAGATGTTTTCGTCGGGCAGGAAAATGACACCGATCATATTGCCATGGTTGACCTGACTACCCTGAACAAGGTTAACGTCATGGACATTCCTTTCAATTCCCTTTTCCCCGGCAGCGTTGGTTATCCCGGATTTCATATATCGGGCAATAATGCAGATACACCCGGCTGGGTCTTAATCTCAACTTACGGGAATGCTGAACGGCCCTCATACTGGTCTGATGGTGCCATTTTTCTGTTGGAGTTGGGTAAAAATGGGCGCCACTGGCGGATTGCTCATACCTATTCCAGAACGGCCAAGGGAAAAAGCAAGGACTACTGGGCAGAAGCATTTGCTACTATTGATCGGAAAGGAAAGCGGGTTTTCTGGTCTTCCAACTGGGGGGCCGCCGGGCAGAATTATGTGGATGTCTATCAGGCGGAACTGCCTGATTCATGGTTTGACGATCTGAAGGGGAAAAGATAGCGTCCGGCTGTCTGTTATTTTTCGTAATCTGTTCGATTGACGTATCCCGCTGATCCATCATGGGAGATCACCTTTCCCGGGATTCCCACCACAACGGCATTCTCGGGAACATCTTTTGTAACCACGCAGTTGGCGCCGATTGCCGCGTTGTTTCCTACAGTAATTTTCCCGATTATTTTTGCCCCGGGTCCGATATAAACATTGTCACCAATAACGGGAACCCCCTTGCGCTTTCCCCGGTTGGTCTGGGCAATGGTGACAACGTGATTCAGATTGCAGTTTTTTCCGATAGATGCCGCCGTGTTGACTACGATGCCACCGAAGTGGGCGATGTAAAAACCACTTCCGATGGGTGTGGTGGGTGAGATGGATATGCCGTACTTGAATGTGTAGTGACTATGTAAAAATCTGGCTATGGGATACAGGGTGATTTTCAACAACTTGTTGCTGTGCAGATAGCGGCAACTACGCAATAAAAAGCAGTATCTGAATCCTGGCTCACGGAGGAGCGTTCGCAAAAAATCCATTTTACCGGGTTCGCCGGTTATCCGATAAAGATCGGAACGTACAAGAAATTTGTATTGCTGGAAATCCATTATTTCGGGTAACTGTCTATCTGATTAATAACAGGGTATAGAGAGAGCATTTTTTATCAAAGTGAAAAGTGAACGGAATGGAATTCCTCGTTTTTTATTAACACGGTATATAATGTTGCCGGGTTCATATCCATGAAAAAACCTTGCAGAGCGTCTTACTTCTCCTGAAACATATCTGCAAATTCCGTTGCCAGTTTCTGGCGGTCTATTTTACCATTGGTGTTGCGTGGTAGCGATGTCTGAAAGATGACTGCACCCGGAACCATATAAGCCGGAAGCCTGCCTTTGCAGATTGCAATGAGGCCCTTGGGGCACGGTTCAATCCCTTTTGCAGGAGTAGCTGCAATAATGATTCCCTGGCCAAGAACCGGATGAGGAACCCCGATTGCAACGGCCTCTCCTACCAGTCCCGAGTCATACACCACCTCTTCGATTTAGGTGGGGCTGATGCGGTAGCCGGAGCTTTTCAGCATGTCGTCCTGGCGGCCAACAAAGTAAAAATAGTTATCTTCGTCCCTGTACGCGATATCACCGGACCATACCGCAATTTCCGGCAGCGGCAGCCCGGCCGGTTGGTGGCGCAGGGGTTTGAAGCGCTTTGCAGTTTCTTCCCTGTTGTTCCAGTAGCCCATGGCGACCAGTGAGCCCCGGTGTACCAGTTCCCCCGGCTCATGAGGCGCGCAGGGGGTTCCATCGTCCCGCAGTACCATTACTTCAGCGTTGGGAATGGCCTTGCCGATTGAGCCGGGGCGCTGATCGATTTCATCTGGTGGCAGCCAGGTGGAACGGAACGCTTCGGTGAGGCCATACATCAGTACTATTTTGGTTTTCGGTAACGATTGGCGCAGTGTGTTCAGCGTGGCTTGTGGTAGTGTACCGCCCGAGTTGGTGATGTAGCGAAGATGTTCTGTGATTGTTTCCGGCCAGGGAAACTGAACCAATTGTGTCCAGAGGGGTGGAACCCCGGCGAGGCCGGTGATTCGTTCCTGTTCCAGTTGATTAATCACCTCTTTCGGAAACAGATAGTTCATCAGTATGGCGGTCGCCCCTTTCAACAGTGATTTGGTAACCTGGTTCAGCCCATAGTCGAAGCTGAGTGGCAACACGGAAAGAATTCGATCATCCGGGCGGACTTCCAGGTACCGGGTGACGCTGTTCACTCCGGTAATCATGTTCTTGTGAGATAGCACTACTCCCTTGGGTTTGCCGGTACTGCCGGAAGTGTACAGAATTGCCGCCATGTCTGTGTCGATGGTTTCAGGGATGGTGATTTCAGGGGCGTCAAGGAGTTGTTGCCACGGCAGAACCTGCAAATGAGGCAGTGGTGCTGATGGCGGCTCCTCCTTATGGTCGATCAGAACGATGGTGTGCAGATCATTACAATTACCCGGAACAGCACTCAGCATCTTGAGGCGGTCAGAAGAGGTGATCAGGATGGTGACATTACAGTCGCACAGTATGTGACGCACCTGCTCGACTTTAAGCAAGGGATTTATCGGCACAAAAACACCTCCCGCCCGGGAGGTGGCGAAAAAGGAGATCACCGTTGGCAGCGATTTTGGCAGATAGATGCCAATACGCTCATGGCGTTTCAGACCAGCTGCAACCAGGCCGGCGGCAACCCGTTGAATCCGGGTCGCCAAAGCGGCGTAACTAATCTCCCCCGCTTTGTCGATGAGTGCTGTATTGTCAGGCAGGGACTCTGCGGTATTGAGGGGGATGTGGTGGAATAACATGTCTGGACTCATATGAACGCTGCTTCTCCCCCCGGAAAGCTGCACAGGTTGAACTACATTAGCAAGTATAGCTCTATGAATTCAGTTTTTTTTCCCAGTCGAGCGATGTTTTGACAATAAAATCCAGATTATCGTAACGGGGTTTCCAGCCGAACAGATTTCGAATGCGCTCAGCTCCGGCAATCAGTTGCGGTGGGTCGCCGGCGCGGCGCGGGTGTTCAACGATGTTGATCGATTCACCATTTACGCGCTGAACGGCATCAAGTACTTCGCGTACGCTGTAGCCATGCCCGTAGCCGCAGTTCACCAGGGTTGATTCTCCGCCTTGGCGCAGGTATTCCAGTGCATCCAGGTGGGCGCGTGCAAGGTCATCCACATGGATGTAGTCGCGAACCCCGGTGCCATCAGCGGTGGGGTAATCGGTGCCGAAGATTTTGATGTTGTCCCGTTTGCCGGTTGCCACCTCGCAGGCGACCTTGATCAGCAAGGTGGCGTTTGGGGTGCGTTGCCCGATACGCCCCTCCGGATCGGAGCCGGCGACGTTGAAGTAGCGCAGAATGACATGGTTCAGATCACTGGCGGCAGAGAGGTCACGCAGCATCCATTCCGACATCAGTTTGGATGTTCCGTACGGGTTGATAGGGGCAGTGGGAGACTCTTCGGTTGCCACCCCCCCCTCTGGAATGCCGTAGGTTGCCGCGGTGGATGAGAAAATGAAGTTCTTCACTCCCGCTTCCTCGCAACACTGCAGCAGATTCCGGGTATTGCAGGTGTTGTTGCCGTAATACTTAAGCGGCTTCTCCACCGATTCGGGAACCACCAGATGAGCCGCAAAGTGCATCACTGTATCGATATCGTGTTCAGCCAGCAATCGACTGACCAGCTCCCGATCACCGGAGTCCCCTACGACCAGTTCACCATACAACACGGCGTCGGCAAACCCGGTGCACAGGTTGTCCAGTACGATAATCTGTTCACCGGCCTCTCCCAGCTGGCGGACAACGTGGCTGCCAATATAGCCGGCACCGCCGGTTACCAGAATTGTCTTGTTTCCCATAATCCCCCCACGGTATGTACAATTGAATTGCGGAAACGAAGGATACCATTAACCGGCGGATGCTGAAATGTCTATTTTGTTTTTGCCAGTGTCTTGATATATAAAACAATCTCATCAACCTTGTCTTTGAAGTCATCCTCAAAAATGGGCATGTTGCGGGTGTCCTTGCGTTGTTTGCGGGCGGTGAGATAGTCGTTGACGCTTTTAGTTGTAATGGTGGCCGCTATGCCGGGATTGCTCAGTGCCACGGGTTTGGTGGTCATGTTTTTTGCTGCGTCACCATCGCCGTGTCCGGACTTGCCGTGGCAGCCGGAACAGTAGTGGAGGTAATAGACCCGCCCCCGCTCCAGTGGATCGGTGTTGAATTTCCGTTCCCGCTCTTTGGGGGAAGGGGTTGTCAAGGGCCCTTTGTCCACCGCCAGGGTGCGCACATATTTCATCACTGCACGGATCTCATCCTCGCTTAGACTGGTGCGCCAGCCCGGCATCTGCAGGTAAGGGTACTTCTCTTCCCCCCAGGCGATTCGGTCGTGTAGTTCCTGGTCGGTCAGCTGTGACATGTAGGCCTTGTTGGAAAGATCGCCGGTAGCCACGCCGGACAGCGCGCCGGCAGGTCCATCGCCCTCTCCTTTCTCCCCATGGCAGTAAATGCAGAAGCGGTTGTAAATGCTTTCACCGTTGGCGGGACCGGGGTCTCCTGCCATGGCGGTCGAGAAACTGCCGGTAACGGCCAGTGAGAGCATAGCCAGCATCCATCTGTGGCCGGTAGATAGTTTCATTTGTATTCCTCCATCAATTTCAAAGAGTTCAGCGAACTCCTCCACAAGTATAACTCAATCTTTCTGCAGCCATTTTTCGATCCCTACCACAGTGTAGATAACAGCGCCAACCGCCACAATGGGAATCCAGGAGAAGAGGTCAACAGGCGCGCTGTAGAATATTCTGTTCATGAACGGGGCGTAGGTAAACAGCAACTGTAAACCCGTCATGATGATTACGCCACCGATCAGCCAGTGGTTGCTGAACAGGCCCAGTGAAAACATGGAGCGGGTCAGTGACCGGCAGTTGAACAGGTAGAAAAGCTCGCCACATACGAACACATTGACGGCAATGGTCCTTGCCTCCGCCTCACTGGCACCGTGGCTCAGTGCCCATTCGAACAGACCAAAGGAACCGGCAAGTAACAGCACTCCCACCAGGCCGATGCGTTGCAGCAGCCGACGGGAGAGAATCGGCCGCCGGGGATCGTGCGGCGGGCGTTGCATGATTCCCGGCTCCTTTGGCTCGAATGCCAGCATAAGCCCCAGCAGGACCGCAGTGGTCATGTTGATCCACAGAATCTGTACCGGCAGGATGGGCAGGGCTACCCCGCCAAGAACTGCTGCCATTATCACCAGTCCTTCGCCAAGGTTTGTCGGCAGTGTCCAGGTGATGAATTTGATCAGGTTGTCATAGACGCCACGTCCTTCTTCGACCGCGGCCTCGATGGAGGAGAAATTGTCGTCGGTCAGGATCATGTCGGCCGCTTCCCTGGCCACCTCGGTTCCGGTGACTCCCATCGCCACGCCGATATCGGCGCGGCGAAGGGCGGGGGCGTCGTTGACCCCGTCACCAGTCATAGCCACGATGTTACCGCGCTGTTGCAGCGCCTCCACCAGGCGCAGTTTCTGTTCGGGGGCGACACGAGCAAATACCACCGTGTTGGTGGCCGTATCCATCAATTCCTGTTCGGAAAGGTTTGCAAGAGCGGCACCGTTGATGACAGGAACCTTGTCTGATTTTTTTCCGGCACCATCCAGCCCAATCTGACTGGCAATTGCCGCAGCCGTACCCGGGTGATCGCCGGTGATCATCTTGACATGGATCCCCGCCGCCTGGCAGGCATGCACTGCAGTTACCGCCTCTGGCCGTGGTGGGTCAATCATGCCCTGCAGCCCCAGGAAGGTAAGACCGGTTTCAATGTTCTCGTGGCAGATGGCGTCGATTTCTGCGGGGAAATCAATTTGCGCAAAGGCCAGTACCCGTAGTCCCTCGGTGGTCATCTCCTGCAGATGATCCTCAATTACTCCGATATCCAGCTCTGCCGGTTCACCGGCAGTGCCCAGCGCAGTCATGCAGCGGGGCAGCAGTTTCTCCACGGAGCCTTTAATATATACGCGCCGTTTCCGCGCCGTTCCCCGATCGTGCAGGGTGGCCATGTACTGATATTGTGCTGCAAAAGGGATGGCGTCCAGCCGCGGCCACTCGATTTGCAGCTGTCTGGGGTTGAGTCCTGCCTTGCAGGCTGCCACCAGCAGCGCACCTTCGGTGGGATCACCCTCGATATACCATCCGTTGTCGCTCTTTTTAAGTCGTGAATCGTTACAGAGTACTCCGGCCAGCAGCAGCTCTTTCAGGGCAGGGTGGTCGGTGGCAGCAATCGGGCGTCCGTCTTGCAGAATGGCACCGCGGGGATCGTAGCCCAGGCCATTTGCCTGAAACCGCTCACCGCCGGCCAGAAGTTGCTGCACGGTCATCTGGTTCTGGGTCAGGGTGCCGGTCTTGTCTGAGCAGATGATGGTGGTGCTGCCCAGCGTCTCCACTGCGGGTAGGTGGCGGATGATGGCGTTGCGGCGCGCCATACGGCCTACACCGATGGCCAGGGTAATGGTCACGGCAGCGGGAAGCCCTTCCGGTATGGCGCCCACCGCCAGCGCCACCGAAGCCATGAACATATTGAACCAGGACTCACCACGCAGGGTTCCCACCAGAAAGGTCGCCGCAGCCATAGCGAGAATGACATAGAGCAGCCGATGACTGAAGCGGTTGATCTTGCGCGTCAGTGGCGTAGCCAGCACCTCAGCTGAAGAGATTAGCTCGGAGATACGGCCCAGTTCGGTGCTGTCTCCCGTGCCGATAACCACACCCAGGCCCGTACCGTGGGTGACCAGTGTGGTTGAGTAGGCCATGTTCTGCCGATCGGCCAGCACCGTGTCAGCCTCTTCAGGAGTCGTATTTTTTCCCACCGGAATCGATTCACCGGTCAGAGCAGACTCATCTATCTGCAGATCATGGATCCGCAGCAGACGAAGGTCGGCTGGAACCCGGTCACCGGACTTCAACAACACAATATCACCCGGTACCAGTTCAGTGGCCGGAATGCTGTTTTTTTCCCCTTCACGAATAACGGTAGCGGTGGTGGTCATCTCTCTGGCCAGCGCCTCAATGGCCTGTAACGCCTTGGCCTCCTGGATGAAACCGATCAGCGTGTTGACCAGTACCACACCCAGAATGACGCTGGCATCCACCCACTCTTGCAACAGGGCAGTGATGAGTACAGAGGCGAGTAGGATATAGATCAGCGGCTGATGGAATTGACGCAGCAAGCGCAGCAGCGCCCCCTCTTTTTTAAGGGGCGTCAGGGCATTGGAACCATATCGTTCAAGCCGTGCTGTTGCCTCACTGCAGCTGAGCCCATGCAGTGAGCTGCCCAGTGTGTGGAGGACGGTTTCTCCCGGGACGGCATGGGGAGAAGCAAGCGGGGTTTCGGTTTCCTGACCGTCGGGTGTTGCCGAACCTCCGGTAGATATCTCCATGATCACCCCTGGTTTCTTACCCTGGTGGAGCACAGCTTTCACCTGAATCCTAATTTATTACCTTGAAAGAGTACTAGCAATTGCACGCTTCATCCGTCCTGAACTCACGGATTAAGGTTTCAAATACCGGCTGCCGAATAGTGATATCGTATAAACCCGGAACCCGGCTGCCAATTAGATTGTATTCAGGGTTTCAGGTATGCGCCGGCAGTGGTCGCTCCATTGTCAAATGCGGCGACGCTGAGCCGGGGCAGAATTGAAGCCCCGATCAACTGATTCTAGCAGATAGGCTGCCTCCATCGACTGCGCTGCAAAAAACTTGCTGTAGAATGGCTATAGTGGCGTTTTGCTGCTTTGCTGTAAGCCGGCATGTGGCGGCTGAATGCGATCCAGCTTGGTGGCTGGATCAATAGACTATCACCGTACAACTTACTGGGAGCAGAGGGCAAACTGCCGGATCAGACTGATGGAGTATAGCTACATAAACGAGATTCTGGTTCTGTTGGTGGTGTCGTTGACAGTGGGAGTGCTGTTTCTGCGAATGAATCTGCCCCCCATTCTGGGCTATCTGGCTGTTGGTGTGCTGGTGGGGCCCTATGGCTTTTCCTGGATCGATGATACTGAACATACCCGGGCGTTGGCCGAGTTTGGGGTGGTGTTTCTGCTGTTTACCATCGGCCTGGAGTTTTCCCTGCCGCAGCTGATTCGGATGAAGCGGATTGTGTTGGGGCTGGGTGGTCTGCAGGTCTTTTTGACCACTGCACTGGCTGCTGCCATCGCGCTCTATTTGGGTTTCCCGATGGAGAGCGCCCTGGTGCTGGGTGGTGTTGTCGCCATGTCATCCACTGCCCTGGTGATACGGCAGTTGACTGATCAGGTGGAGTTGCATACCCGGCATGGCAGAAATGCTGTCGGCATTCTGCTGTTTCAGGATGTGATGGTAATCCCCTTCTTGATCCTGGTATCCCAACCCACCGGCCCGGTCGACGGGATGTCTTTTGCCACTGTGCTGGCTGCACTGGTAAAGGGGCTGTTCGCCCTGATTCTGATTCTTGCCCTTGGTCGCTGGGGATTGCAGCCACTGTTCCGTGGCATTGCCCGTTTCCGATCCACCGAGCTGTTTACCCTTACCGTTCTGCTGGTCACGCTCGGGGCTGCATCAATCACTCATGAGATGGGGCTGTCATTTGCTCTTGGGGCGTTTCTTGCCGGCATGATGCTGAGTGAAACTGAATTTCGCCATGAGGTTGAGGCGGAGATCAGACCCTTTCGGGATCTGCTGCTGGGGCTGTTCTTCATTACCATCGGTATGCTACTCAACGTCCAGCTGCTGCCAGAGATCTGGGTTCCGGTCCTTCTGCTGCTGCTCGTACTGATCTCCTTCAAGTTGCTGTTGATAGTCGGACTGTGCCGGCTGATGGGGTGGGATAACGCCGTAGCGTTGCGTACCGGTCTGGTTCTGGCCCATGGCGGAGAGTTCGGATTCGCTATTCTCTCTTTGGCGTTGGGCGCCGATATGCTGCCGGCCGATGCCGGACAGATTGTGCTGGCTGCGCTGTTGCTCAGCATGGCCATCGCCCCGATCCTGCTCAGATACAACGGTCGTCTGGTATGGTTCCTGTTGCCAACCACAGCAACCCTGAGCCAGAAGGCGATCAAGGATCAGGTCAGTGACTCATCCCGCAGGCTCAGCGAGCATGTCATTATTTGTGGTTTTGGCCGGGTGGGTCAGAATATCGCCCGCTTTCTGGAAGATGAACAGATCAGCTTTATTGCCACCGATCTGGATCCGGTACTGGTGCAGAATGCAATCAAGGCAAAGGAGCCGGTGGTATACGGTGACGCCGCAAACATGGAGATCCTCAAGGCAGCCGGAGTGGAGCGTGCTGTGGCGCTGGTAATCAGCATGAACGATGATGGCACGGCACTCAAGATTCTGCATCGGCTGCGCAAGATCAACGCAGAGATCCCGATCCTGGTCCGTACCCGGGATGACACCAACTTCAAACAGCTGCAGCAGGCGGGTGCCACTGAAGTGGTGCCGGAGACCATGGAGGCCAGTTTGATGCTCTCCTCCCTGCTGCTGATGACACTCAAGATCCCGGTCTCACATGTTTTCTACAAAATGCGCCAGGTGAGAAAAGAGCACTATGCTCTGTTGCACCGCGTACTGCCGGGTGAAGAGGCCATCGCAATAATGTCGGGTGGTAGCGTGGAAGAGCACTGGACCATCGAACTGACCGGGCGTATGTGGGCAGTTGGACATACCATAGGAGAGCTGGGGCTGGATGAACTGCAGGTAACAGTGACTGCCATGCAGCGCAATGACAACCGTATTCCCAATCCCTCAGCGGATACGCTGTTGCAGGCGGGTGATACACTGGTTTTGTTTGGAACGCCCGCAGCGCTGGAACAGGCAGAGAAGGCGCTTTCCCGGAAGGTTGAAACCTGACCGGGGTGCTGCTGCAATGACTCCGGTAGTGCCGTTGCTGAGGGGATCCGATCCTCGTTGTTACCATGGCTCTGCCACGGTCGGTAACTCAACCCGGCTGTGCAATTGGAATAAGGAAATACCACCGGGTAATTATTCTCCAGTTAAGGTATAATTGCCGGTTTCCCGGCCAATACCTGCATTTTTTCGATCGCGTTATTCTGCATGGCCCCATAGAGATTATTTCATGTCATCAAAAACATTGTCGCCCCCCTCATTCCAGCAGTTGGGGCTTGCCCCGGCGATCCTGAAGGCCGTTGAGGAGGCGGGTTATGAAGCGCCGTCGCCGATTCAGGCGGAGAGTATTCCGCCGCTGGTGGAGGGGCGGGATCTGGTCGGGCAGGCTCAGACCGGTACCGGCAAGACGGCGGCATTTTCGTTGCCGCTATTGACCCGGCTGGATGTTTCCCTGAAGCAGCCCCAGGTACTGGTGCTGGCGCCGACCCGCGAGCTGGCGATTCAGGTTGCCGAGGCCTTTCAGGGCTATGCCCGTCATCTGAAGGATTTTCATATCCTGCCCATCTACGGCGGACAGGATATGGGCACCCAGTTGCGTCACCTCAAGCGTGGTGTTCAAGTTGTCGTGGGAACCCCCGGCCGGGTGATGGATCATCTGCGCCGCAAGAGCCTCAAACTGGACAACCTGATCTCCCTGGTGCTGGATGAGGCGGACGAGATGCTCAAGATGGGGTTTATCGACGATGTGGAGTGGATACTGGAGCAGGCTCCCGAGAAGCGGCAGATTGCGCTGTTTTCCGCCACCATGCCGACGGTTATCCGCCGCATTGCCCAGCGTCATCTGCACGATCCGGTCGAGATAAAGATCAAAACCAGAACCACCACGGTTGATACCATCACCCAGCACTACTGGCAGGTGACCGGCACCCACAAGCTGGATGCTCTGACCCGTATTCTGGAGGTTGAGAGTTTTGATGCCATGATCATCTTTGTGCGGACCAAAAACTCCACCGTGGAGCTGGCGGAGAAACTGGAGGCACGCGGTTACTCCAGCGGCCCGCTGAATGGTGACATGAACCAGGCGCTGCGTGAAAAAACCATCGAGCGGCTGAAGAAAAAATCACTGGATATCGTTGTTGCCACCGATGTGGCGGCGCGCGGTATCGATGTGGAGCGGGTCAGCCATGTGGTCAACTACGATATTCCCCATGACACCGAAGCCTATGTGCATCGCATCGGCCGTACCGGCCGGGCAGGGCGGCAGGGGAAGGCGATCCTGTTCGTTGCGCCGCGTGAAAAGCGCATGTTGCGGGCGATTGAAAAGGCTACCCGCCAGGTCATCGAGCCGATGCAGCTGCCGACGCGGGAGGATGTGGCCAACCGCCGCGTGGCCCAGTTCAAGGAGCAGATTACCGAGACCATCGAAAGCCAGGAGCTGGACTATTTTGAACAGCTGATTGAGCAGTATCAGAGCGAGCACAATATCGGTATCAGTGAGATTGCCGCTGCTCTGGCCTACCTGGTTCAGCGCGAGCGGCCGCTGGTAGTCAAGGAAAAAGATATTTCCCGGCAGCGGGATAGCCGTGAGCCGCGTTCGGCCCGATCCCGGCAGGGTGAGGCCAGGGAGCAGCGGCGGGACAGGCCGCCGGCATCACGTGCATCGACCGGCGTCGCCAAAGGGATGATTCGTTACCGCATCGATGTCGGCCGGGAACATGGCGTGCAGCCCAAAAATATCGTTGGTGCCATTGCCAATGAAGCAGGTGTGGACAGCCAGCATATCGGTCACATAAAACTTCACGACACATACAGCACCGTGGATCTGCCGGAGGGGATGCCCAAGGAGATCTTCACCCATCTGAAAAAGGTCTGGGTCTGTAACCAGAAATTGAACATCAGCGTTGCCGGCGCGGACACTCCAGCACCGAAAAAATGGAGCAAACCAAAAGGTAAAAGCGCTGACAAAAAGAGCAAAAAGAAGATTCGCAAGGTTGTTAACGAAAAAAAACGCAAGTCAATTTCGTTGAACAAGAAGCGATCGGATTCATAGTGCTTCAATCAAAAATTCCGGGCATCGTGCGACACTTTCCTGATACTCCTCCCTCCTGCGGGGGAGGTTGGAATGGGGGCGAACCGAAGGGGTAGAGCAGCAGGTCAACCGCTGTCTATTTTCCGGCAACCTCCGTTTCCACATATTGTTCCTTGCTGTCACGCAGGTAGGTGATAGTGACAACATCGCCAGGGTTGAGTTTTTTCAGCAGTTCGGAAAGCGCCTTGATATCGGCGCACTCTTCGCCGTCGATGCGAATGATGATGTCGCCTTCTCGCAGCCCGCTAGCGGCAGCGGGGGAGTCCGGGGTTACCCCGGAGAGCCTGACCCCCTTGCCGCTCCAGGCGAAATCGGGGATGGTGCCGAGATGCACCTTGCGCGTGGTCTTCGCCGCGGCGGGAGGCGGTTCTCCCTTCTGCAGGGCGGTGGTGAGCGGCTGTTCCCGTCCCGCCAGGTACTCCAGCATCTCCCGCGCAACGGTGGCCACCTTTGCCAGACCCGCCGTGTCGATCTTGTCCGCCGTGTCTCCAGGCCGGTGGTAGTCCAGGTTGGGGCCGGAGAAGAGCTGGATGGCGGGGATTCCCGCCTGGTGGAAGCTCACCTGGTCGCTGGCGTCCAGCGGCTCCTTCACCACGGCCATCTCCACGCCGGTGACGAACCCCACGCCGCGGATGATGTGTATCCACTCGCGGGCGGATTCGGCGCCCAGCACCAGCAGTTTGCCGTCCCCCAGCCGCCCCACGGTGTCCAGGTTGATCATGGCGATGCATTTTTCGTTCGGGTGGCGGCCGGGGTTGGCGAGGTAGTGGAGCGAACCCCTGCGGCCCGCCTCTTCTCCGGAGAAGGCGATGAACACGATGGTGCGTTCGGGTTTGAGCGTCTTGCCCAGGGTACGCGCCAGCTCCAGCAGTACCGCCACGCCGCTGGCGTTGTCGTCGGCGCCGGGGTGGATCGTGCCGCGGTATCGCTCCTCCCGTGGCTCCGGCCAGCCCCGTCCCAGATGGTCGTAGTGGGCGGCGATCACCACGCTCTGGCCGGCGTGGGCGGGATTGGTGCCGGGAAGGATGCCGATGACGTTCTTCAGCCGCGCCTCCCGCCCCGGTTCGCCCCCCCGTTCGGACCAGATCTGGAAGTAGCCATCGCCCGCGCCCGGCTGCAGGCCGCTCTCCCGGAACCGTTCGGCGATGAACTCCGCCGCCCGATCGAGCCCCGCGCTGCCGAAGCCGCGCCCCTCCAGTGCATCACTGGAGAGGAAGCGGACGGTCTCCAGCATCCGCCGGGCCGAGAAGGGGGCGGGCAGGGTGGCAAGCGCTTCCCGCGGCGCCAGTCCGGCGCGGGATACTTCATGGGTTTTGCCGCTGCCATCGGGCAGGAACCGGGTCATGGGTGAATCGAGTACCGGCCATTTGCCCTTGGCGACATTGGTTGGCTCGTCACCCTTGAAGGCGAGGTAGCTGTACCTGTGATAGTGGGGCAGCTTGCGCCCCAGCCCCGGCAGGGCCGCCGGATCGGCCGCCCCGATCCACATCAGCGGCTGCTCCCCGCCGGCGGTGAGGACGAAGCTGTGCCCCTCCCTTCCCAGCGGCCTGCTCCCCAGCGGGATCGGTCCGGCATCGAGTGTCAGGCCGTAGGGGTCGAGGGCGTGGTTCATCCGCTGGAGAAAGCGGTTCTCCCAGCCGAGCAGGGTGACGGCGCCG
>JAJRUX010000067.1 GCA_024277575.1 Gammaproteobacteria bacterium
AGGCGGCTCTGGCCCGCATCAGTCCCACCAATCCCCAAGTAGCAGAACGCTTTGAGCTCTTTCTGCAGGGGGTGGAGCTGGCGAACGGTTTTCATGAACTGACCGATGCAGCCGAACAGCAGCGCCGCTTTCTCAAGGAGTTGCGACAACGCGCTTGCAACGGACAAACCACTGCACCAATGGATAAAAATCTGCTGGCCGCCCTGAGTCACGGCCTGCCCGATTGTGCTGGCGTTGCGGTGGGTGTGGATCGCCTGATAATGCTTGCCTCCGGCGCATCGGATATCAGCGAAGTATTGAGCTTTCCTGTCGGGCGAGCCTGAAATTCAGGAAGCCTGCCAGACAAAACGGTAAGCAACTCCATCCACCTGATATGAAATCTGCACCGCAGTAACCCGCGTATCGTCCTCGCCTGCAACACTGGCATCATCAACCACTCGCCACGGGTATTTTGGAAAAACAGCCCGATCCGCAAGACCGTAGGCCTGATACTCCTCGCGGGTTTCGCCATCAACCGGGACAGTCGCATCAAGCAGCGCCACTGCCGAACGATAGATCTGCTCACTACTGTCAACCCGTTCATAAAGCGCGGTAATTGAATTGTAGTGCCACCAGCGGATTTCCACGCTCTCAACCAGACCGGTTTCAACATCCCGATTGATACGCGGAACAGGCATAAGCACCCGGGACTCTCCATTCTCAACAGGCGACAGGGCAGGCAGCTCAAAATCTGCCAGCACGGTTACACCATTACGCAGCTGCCAGCCACCGGGAGCCGCGGCAGTCAGCAGCACCTCACTGTTCTCACCGGGAGGGAAACTATACTGGAAGCGATCCCACACTCCATCACCATCGTCATCCAGCGCCCGGAGCTGAAAATAGTCATTCCCGCACTGCCCGTCACTCCCTGTAACCGAGCTGTTACCGAGTCCGACAACCGGGTCAAAAACCACACCGGTGCCGGTAGCTGTGGCAACAGGAGGATAGAGAGCTATCGCAACCGAACTGCTGCAGATTTGCTCCAGATCGGGCCTGTTTTCATTGGTTTCCACCTGCATGGCGAAACCTGCGTAGTCATAGGCCGCCGGATCTGCGAACTGATTATCAGCATCAGCCAAAACCCCTTGCCAGACGAACCCGGGAACGGCACGATAGTAGATATCTTTATCAGAGTCATAACTGAAATATGCATCTTCCGGCTGGCTGTTGCGGACCACATTCACTACGGGTGGATAGAGTTTTTTTAATACCTCCTGCCCACTGTCACCGGATGATTTCCCATCCTGGCAGCCACCCAGCAGTACCAACATGAGCATCCCGCCCAGTACGGAAATAAAAGAAATTTTGGCGTTGGAGTCGCTCCACCCCGTCTTGCTACAGAATCTGAAGATATTCATACAACAATGGCTCTCAGGACATTTCTTACACAATCAACGTCCCTGTGCACTTTCCGGGGCACGGCCACCATGACCGACACAATATTGACGAATCACCCGGGGGACTAGCGTCAATAATGCGTCACCGCTATGAAAAACCTATCGGCAAAGCATGATGGGCCCTTTAATCGAAACCCATATATGGGCATACTGAGCGCTGTTTATTGACGCAACAGGTTTTCGCGTGCGACTACATGGCCTTAATGGCGTATGACGGCAGGCAACATGAATAAAGTTTTTATTTGGTTAGGTGGAATCTGGCTGGGGCTTCTTTCCGCCGGCAGCCACGCACTCAGCTTTCCGTTACCACCGGAGGGACAGGATGTAGTTGGCAGCCCAGTCGAGATAACGAGCCGTTATGAAGATACCTTTTCCGATTTTGCCAGGGAATATGACCTTGGTTATCGCGAGATGCTTGCGGCTAACCCGGGTGTGGATCCCTGGCTTCCCGGTGCGGGAACACGCATTGTAATTCCCACCCGCTTTATCCTGCCTCCACCACCCCGAAAAGGGTTGATTATCAACTTGGCAGAACTCCGTCTGTACTACTTTCCTGCAGGAGAAAACCGGGTGATTACTCACCCAATTGGAATTGGGCGAGAGGGGTGGGAAACACCAACCGGGAAAACCCGAATCACGCAGAAAACCAGGGATCCAACCTGGACTCCTCCAGAGTCCATTCGCGCGGAATATGCGGAAAAGGGAATCAAACTACCAAAAGTGGTCAAGGCAGGACCTGACAACCCCCTTGGACGTTTTGCCCTGCGCCTGGGAATGCCGGGCTACCTGATTCATGGCACCGATAAGCCATATGGTGTCGGGATGCGGGTCAGCCACGGCTGTATCCGGCTGTACCCTGAAGATATCGAAGCACTGTTTCCGCTGATCCCCGTGAAGACACCCGTACGGATCATCAATCAGCCCTACAAGGCCGGATGGCTCAACGGAAAGTTATACCTGGAAGTTCATCCACCACTGGAAGAAACAGCAAAAAAACCCGGCATGGCGCTTAATCTCACACCTGTGGTGAAAGTTGTTTCTTCGGCTCGTGGTGACATCCCGACAACTCTGGACTGGGACAAAATTCAGCAAATTGCCCGGCAACAGAGGGGAATCCCCATCGCTGTGGCCAAAAAGAAAAGGATGCCTGAACTTGTTACGGAAAATGACATAGATACAAGAAAGGGCCTGGAGGTATTACCTTCAGGCCCCTGACGCTCTTCACCTGATTAACAAACCGGGAAAATTATCACCCGGCTTGTTATCATGAAGAGGTGCTGCTATCGAAGGATTCAGCGCTTTACTTGGCCATCACCTTCTCGGTCATACGGCCACAACGCTCGCTGCATGCATCAGCGGCACGCTTGGCATCCTCTGCCGTATTCATTGCCGCATTTGCTGTCCGCTCTGCGGCAGCAGCACTGTTCTGGGCCTTGGTAGCAGCAGCCATCGCCGCATCAGCAGCTGCTTGTGCCTTGGCAACATCATCCGGGGTCACCGGAGGAGGACCCTTGTGGGCACAACCGGCCATCAATCCAAGCGCCAGAGCAACGGCAGACAATTTAAAAATACTTCCTTTTACATTCATCACTTATTACCTCTTAATCAACGAGAATTTAAATTAAACCAGTTTACTTTGCACAGCAGCGTTCCGTCTCTTCGACAGAGCAACAAATCAAATGTCTCCACACTTGATCCGTTCTCGGATACCTGTATACGTGAGTATATACAAAACCGCAACCGACCACGTTTAATCTGGATCAAAAAAGTTTATACAAGCTTGAAAAAAGCTGATTTGAGACCTTTTTAGGCACAAAACCAGCACTCCATCAAAATGCAAGTTACCCACTCCGACAGACCCCCAGCTGCTGCCCCATCCGCACCGTTGCCTCCAGCTGGCATGCCTGTCCCCACTCAATCTGATTCCGGCCAAACAGCACGATAACCGTGGAACCCATATTAAACCGCCCCATCTCCGCACCCTGCTCCAGTTCCGGCACCTGCACATTACTGCGGAAATCCCAGCTCCTGATCTCCTTGCCTGCGGGCGGTGTTACCACCCCCGCCCATACCGTCTCGATACTCGCCACGAAAATCGCCCCGACCAGCACCATGGCCATTGGTCCGCTGTCTGTTTCGAACAAGCAGACCACACGCTCATTACGGGCAAACAGGCCAGGCACCACCCGGGTAGTCACCGGACTAACACTGAACAGCCGGCCCGGTATATGCGCCATTTCAGTTAACTTTCCGGCCAGAGGCATGTGGATGCGATGATAGTCACGGGGAGAAAGGTAGATGGTTGCATAATCCCCTCCCTGAAAATCAGTGGCCCGCTGCGAAGAACCAAGAAGTTGAGCCAGCAAGTACTCTTTCCCTTTTGCCTGTAAAAGAGTGTCATCATGTATCGCTCCCGCCTGGCTGATCCGGCCATCCACCGGAGAAACAACCGCCCCGCTGGCCGAAGCCAGAGGGCGCGCCTCAGGTCGCAAGGCGCGAGTGAAAAAGCTGTTGAAATCCGGATAGCCGTGTGGATCAGCCTCCATTGCAAGACTCAGATCAACATCATACAGACGTCTGAACCCATCAATCAGCAGATTCTTGACCGCCGGAATCCGGCACCGCGCAAGCCTGCCTACAGCCCTCGATAACAGGTGATGCGGCAAGATATATTGAGGCAGTGCTTTTGAATAATCTACTATTTTGGTCATTTACTATTTTCCGGAAAAAATTATGGCAGCAAATAAACAGGCAAACGAAATCCGTAAAACATCCGGACCAAATTCAGGTAGGATAAAAACTACAGAACAAAGTCATAAATGTCGATAGCTATAGCCAGGACCATTGACAAATAAAAGTAACAGCCATGCATCTATATCAGACCAATAATCGACAGCCCTCACCCATGTGGGTATTTGAAAACAACTATCGCAACCTGCTGCAACTGTTTCCGGATCTGATTGACATGGCCACCCCCGAGATCAGCATTCAGAATGCCAAAATGACGCTGAATGTTGTTGTACAGGAGTGCAGCCGTTATACCACAACGCTCACCATCAAACATGCTTTCAAACAGCAAACTCCCTATCTTGTTGATATGGCCATGAAAGTTCGCATCTATCATGATGCGCAGGTCGCCGAGGTTCTCTCCTACCAGGGAGAGCATCGTTTTGAAGGCCGCTACAATTACCCCAACCCCCAGATGCGACACCGGGATGAAAAACGCCAGCTGAATCAACTGCTGCAAGAGTGGCTTGCCTACTGCATCACTCATTACGAGAGCTTCTCGGCGGAACCTGCACTTCTTCAGGATTATTGACGCAGCGGCTGAACACAATATATTTGGTCGCCGGGACAGTTGATAGCGCCAACGCCATACGAAGCGATAAACCGGAATTCTGATTAGCAGCAAATCACAGAATCCGGGATAATAGGACGGATGAAACCGGAATCCGCCCTGATCGTATTACCTCCCGACACCGCCCGCCGCCTGATTGGCCGCGCCGTAGCGGAACTGCCGCAGCTAAAGCGGGCAATGGTCAATGGCCGAATCATCATCGCCGGCAGCGGCACCACCCGTCATGTTGTGCGCTCTCTGCTGGGAGAGGATCCCGGTCACGCCGCCTTTGCCATCGGCTGGATTCAAGGGGGAGCATTCGCAGAAACACCGGCAAAGGGCCGCGGCCCCGGACCCTACCTGATCGAGCACAGCCACGTCTCCAGGGGATGGCCAGGCCCGCTGCTGGAGCAGTTCGAAGCCGGTGATATCTACATCAAAAGCGGTAATGCCATTGATGCCCAGGGCAACGTGGGCATCCTGCTGGGCTCTCCTGTCGGCGGCGGGATTGGCAGCGCCTTACCCATAATCTACGCCCGCGGCGCCGAGTTGATTATCCCGATCTCCCTGGCAAAACTTGTCCCGTCCGTACCTGCCGCCGGGGGCAAGCTGGGACAACAGCGCCTGTCACGGGCAACCGGCGCCCCTCTGGGATACATGCCGATCATGGCAGGATTCGCCACTGTAATTACCGAACTCGATGCCATCCGCACCCTGTATGATCTGACAGCCACAATGGTGGCGTCAGGCGGTGCGGAGGATTGTGAAGGCGCCATTACGCTTCATGTGGAAGGTGGTGCCGGGAAAGTCGGGGAGCTGATGGAGGCTGTCAATAGTAATCAGCCCTATTCAAACCAATGACAGATAAGAGTATTCTATCCGCTTAAACAAATCTTCGGACAATGGAAAGATCATGCCAAAACGCAGCGCCACAGTAGAGCGCAAGACACTGGAAACCCGAATCAGCATCCAGCTCGATCTGGATGGCAGCGGACAGGCCCGCCTCGACACCGGCCTGCCGTTTCTGGAGCACATGCTGGATCAGGTGGCCCGGCACGGCCTGATCGATCTGGATATCCAGGCTGAAGGCGATCTTCATATCGACGGTCACCACACCGTCGAGGATATCGGCATCACCCTTGGGCAGGCATTCGCCAAAGCGGTGGGGGACAAAAAGGGAATCCGCCGCTATGGTCACGCCTATGTTCCTCTGGACGAGGCGCTGTCAAGAGCTGTGGTGGACTTTTCCGGCCGTCCCGGACTGGTATATGCGGTGGAGTTTCCCCGCGCCACTATCGGTGGATTCGATACCGAACTGTTCAGCGAGTTTTTTCAGGGCTTTGTCAATCACGCCCAGGTAACACTGCACCTCGACAGTTTGCGGGGCAAAAACGCTCACCACATCGCTGAAACGGTGTACAAGGCATTCGGGCGTGCCTTGCGCATGGCGCTGGAAGAGGATCCACGCAGCACAAACAGCATCCCGTCCACAAAAGGTACCTTGTAAACGATGGGAAACCGGGTTGCGATCATCGATTACGGCATGGGCAATATCCACTCCGTTGCCAAGGCACTGGAGTTTGCTGGCGGAGGCACCGTACAGGTCTCCGTCAGCCATGAACCGGAGGAGATTCTGCGCGCCGAACGGGTTGTACTGCCGGGAGTTGGCGCAATCCGGGACTGCATGGCGGAGATTACACGGCTCGGACTGGATGAGGTCATACACGAAGCAGTACGGAACAAACCCTTTCTGGGTGTCTGCGTCGGTATGCAGGCCCTGTTCGAACACAGCGAAGAGAACGGCGGCACCCCCTGCCTCGGAGTCCTGCCGGGGGCGGTGCATGCCTTTGCCACAGACATGACCGATCCGGCCGATGGCACCCGCCTGAAGATTCCCCACATGGGCTGGAACCAGGTCCATCAGAAGATTGAACATCCACTCTGGCGGGGGATCGAACAGGATACGCGGTTCTATTTCGTGCACAGCTACTATGTAACCCCGGCCGGTGATCGGCTGACCGCCGCTACCACCCGCTACCCCGAGCCTTTTGCCTCGGCAGTGGCGCAGGACAATATCTTTGCGGTACAGTTTCATCCGGAAAAGAGCCAGCATGCAGGGCTGACCCTGTATGCCAATTTTCTGCGCTGGGATGGATAAAATACTAACCCTGAACAACCTGAGACAGCAAACATTATGGAGCTGATACCTGCAATCGATCTCAAGGACGGCAAGTGCGTGCGCCTGCGCCAGGGCCGCATGGACGATGTCACCACCTACTCCGATCACCCGGTAGAGATGGCGCGGCGCTGGGTTGAGGCAGGCGCCAGGCGGCTGCACATGGTCGACCTGGATGGCGCTGTGTCCGGACAGCCGAAAAACGCCGCCGCAGTACATGAGGTCTGCAAGGCATTTCCCGATCTGCCTGTCCAGATCGGCGGTGGAATCCGGGATGAGGATACCGTACAGACCTATCTGGATGCCGGTGTGCGTTATGTCATTATCGGCACCAAAGCCGTTACCGCCCCCCATTTCGTCAATGATCTCTGTATAGAATTTCCCGGCCATATCATCGTCGGGCTGGATGCAAAGAATGGCAAGGTTGCCGTGGATGGCTGGTCGAAACTCTCCCATCACGATGTTATCGACATGGCGCAGCATTTTGAAAAGGATGGCGTGGAGGCAATCATCTTTACCGATATCAGCCGCGACGGAATGATGAACGGCGTCAATATCGAATCCACCATCGCTCTGGCCCAGGCCATCACCATCCCGGTAATTGCCTCCGGCGGCATCACCAACATGGATGATATCCGCACCCTGTGCGCAGTGGCCGATGAAGGGATACAGGGGGCCATTACCGGGCGCGCCATCTATGAAGGCACACTGGATTTCAGCGCCGGACAGAAACTGGCGGACGAACTGACCCGCACAGAAACATGAGTCTGGCAAAACGCATCATTCCCTGTCTGGATGTGGACAATGGCCGCGTGGTCAAAGGGGTGCAGTTTGTGGATATCCGCGATGCCGGTGATCCGATCGAGATTGCCCGCCGCTATGATGAGCAGGGAGCCGACGAGCTCACCTTTCTGGATATCACCGCCAGCCACGAAGACCGCAATACCATGGCCGATGTGGTGGAAGCCGTCGCCGGGCAGGTGTTCATCCCCCTCACGGTAGGCGGCGGTATTCGCACCAGCCCGGACATCCGCCACATGCTCAAGGCCGGCGCCGACAAGGTTGCCATCAACACTGCCGCAGTAAACAACCCCGAATTTGTCGAGGAGGCCGCCGGGCGCTTCGGTTCCCAATGCATTGTCGTGGCCATCGACGCCAAGCGCGTCAACGGGGATGACGAACCGGCACGCTGGGAGATATTCACCCACGGCGGACGCAACCCCACCGGCATCGATGCCGTGGACTGGGCGCGCAGGATGGTGGCTTATGGCGCAGGCGAAATACTGCTGACCAGCATGGATCGGGACGGCACCAGGGCAGGATTTGATCTTGAGCTTACCCGGGCGGTCAGCGACGCGGTTTCCGTTCCGGTAATCGCCTCCGGCGGCGTGGGCAACCTGGAACACCTGACAGAAGGCATCATCCAGGGTCACGCCGATGCCGTACTGGCCGCCAGCATTTTTCACTTCGGTGAATACAGCATCGAACAGGCCAAACGCCATATGCAGGACAGGGGTATCGAGGTCAGGCTGTGAACCGGGAGCCCGGCTGGCTGGACCGAATACGCTGGAATCCCGACGGACTGGTTCCGGCAATAGCCCAGGACGCAGACAGCGGCCGGGTATTGATGTTTGCCTGGATGAACCGCGAGGCGCTGCAACTCACTGCAGCACAGGGCTACGCAGTATACTGGTCCCGCTCGCGCCGGAAACTGTGGCACAAGGGCGAATCCTCGGGCCACCGGCAAAAAATCCGGGAGATCCGCCTGGACTGCGACAACGATGTAATCCTGCTCTGTGTAGAGCAACAGGGCGGGATCGCCTGCCATACCGGACGTGAAAGCTGCTTTCACCAGCGTCTGGAGAAACAGCAGTGGAGAACGGTCGAGCCTGTAATCAAGGATCCTGAGGAGATCTACCACTCAAAATGAATGATACACTGGAAAAACTGTCTGAAATACTGGAGGCGCGAAAACAGGCTGATCCCGCCTCCTCCTACGTAGCCGGACTGTATGACAAGGGTCTGGACGCCATTCTCAAAAAGATTGGCGAGGAGGCCACCGAAACCGTCATGGCGGCCAAGGATGAAAACATGCCGCAGGTCATTTATGAGACAGCGGATCTATGGTTTCATAGCATGGTGATGCTGGCCCATCTTGGCGCCAGCCCCAGGGACGTTCTGGCAGAGCTGGAGCGCCGCTTCGGGCTGTCGGGTATTGAAGAAAAAGCCGGGAGAAAACAGAAATGAGTGACTGTCTGTTTTGCAAAATCATCGCTGGCGAAGTTCCGGCGGACAAGGTATATGAAGATGAGCGGGTAGTCGTATTCAAGGACATCAACCCGAAAGCCAGGGTACATCTGCTGGTCATTCCCCGTATTCATCTCGCCAGTCTGGAAGATCTTGAGCCAGAGCATGATGAACTCGTCGGCCATATGATAAGGCTGCTGCCAAAACTGGCCAGGGAACAAGGTCTGGAACAGGGTTTTCGCACCATTATCAATACAGGAAAAGGTGGCGGGCAGATTATTTTCCACCTACACATTCACCTGCTGGGTGGCCCTGATCTGCGTGGTTTTTAGAAAATTCAACAACTGGAGATAAACTCATGGGTATTAGTCCCTGGCAATTACTGATTATTCTGGCCATCGTGCTGGTGCTGTTTGGCGCCAAGCGGCTGCGCAACGTTGGCAGCGATATGGGCGCCGCCATTAAAGGCTTTCGCACCGTCATGAAAGATGATGAACAGGACAACATTGAGAAAAAGGAGCAGGAACAGAGCCGGATAATCGAAGGCGAAGCCAGCAAGGAAAAAACAAAGAGCTGATTCGGCAGCATTCGGACATACCACAACCATGTTTGATATCGGTTTCTGGGAACTATCCATTATCGCCATTATCGCCCTGCTGGTAATCGGTCCGGAGCGCCTCCCTGCGGTCGCGCGCACAGCAGGCAACTGGTACGGGAAAATACAGCGCTTCATCACCTCGGTTAAATCGGACATCGAGCAGGAACTCAAGGCCAGCGAACTGAAACAGATTATGGAGGAGCAGAAGGCCGAACTGGATCAACTGAAACAGTCCCTGCACCAGACCCAGTCCGAACTGGAGCGGGTGGCCGCCGCAGACTACCTGGATGAAGCGATAAAACCGGCGGAAAAACCGCCCGAACCGGAATCCCCGCCCGCCGACCCGGCTGCAAAAGATCTCAACGCCCCGTCAAGATGACGCAAAACGACAGCCTCCCGCCCGGCGACAGTGAAGACAAGGCAGCAACCCGGGAGCAGCCCTTTCTCTCCCATCTGGTCGAGCTGCGTGACCGGCTGCTGCGTATAGTCCTGGTAGTAGGACTGCTGTTCCTGGCCCTGATTCCATTCGCCAATACGCTCTATACCCTGTTGGCCGCGCCGCTGCTGGCTCACCTGCCGGAAAGCAGCTCCATGATTGCGACAGAGGTCGCCTCCCCCTTCCTGACCCCTTTCAAATTGACGCTCGTCATCGCCATGTTCCTCGCCATCCCGGTAATTCTGTACCAGGCATGGGCCTTCATGGCCCCCGGCCTGTACCGGCACGAACGGCGATTGATGCTGCCGCTGCTGGTATCCAGCACACTGCTGTTCTATGTTGGCATGGCCTTCGCCTACTACGCCGTCATGCCTCTGGTATTCGGCTTTCTCACCTCAACCGCTCCGGAAGGGGTGGCGGTGATGACCGATATCAGCAAATATCTCGACTTCGTACTCAAGATGTTCTTCGCCTTCGGAGTCGCCTTCGAGGTCCCTGTCGCCACTTTTCTGCTGGTGCTGACCGGCGCGGTGACCCCGGAAAAACTGGCCTCCATGCGCCCCTATATCATCGTCGGAGCATTCGTTATCGGCATGCTGCTGACCCCCCCTGACATCATCTCCCAGACCCTGCTGGCGATCCCCATGTGGTTGCTGTTTGAGGCCGGCCTTTTCATATCCCGCATCATGTTGCAGAGGCGCAAAGCGGCGGAAGAGGCGGTTAATAACAAGGATATTTCCACCTGAACCCGTGGGCTCAGAGCAGATGCAGAGCGCAAGCTCTTGATTTTACAGTGGAATCAAAAAATCTTGGCTTCACCCTTAGGTTAAGCGGGCATTTTTTGAACCGCTGTGGAATCAAGAGCTTGTACTATGCGCCGTCATGAACCCACGGATTCAGGTTCCAGTTAACTGTATTTTTTTCGGAATTTTTTTAAGCGTTTCCAGAATTAAATTCAGTTGAAATCTGGCAGCGTAAAAACCGGATTGCTGTTCGGCCAGTTTCGCTCACGCACTATCTGATGCAAACGTTCAAGACGTTTCTTTAGCGAAGGATGTGTCTGCATAAATTCGAGGGAACGGCCGGATAGATCCTCTCCAGCCTCCAGCAGCAAAGAGTTGTACAAACTGTCCACACCCGAGACATGACCATAAAGGGAATAAACAGCAAAAAGGGCATCGAAATCCGCCTGCCACTCCTGCTCCCGGCTGAATCCTGAACCAGCAACCGTACCCAGCTGACCAATAACCCTACCTATCACAGCATCGCCTGTTGATCCTGCGATAGTGGCAACAACGAGACTAAAAACAGCCCCGCTGCCCAAGTTAATCAGCGGATGACGCCGCTTGATATGTGAAATCTCGTGGGCCATCACCATCGCCAAGGCATTTTCACTCTCAAGCCGTTCAAGCAAGCCCCGATAGATAATAATATGTCCACCCAGCATTGCCACTGCATTGACTGCCGGGTCATCCCGGTAGTGGATAGTTATGGTCATATCTTCAGGCAAATTTCCCGCCTTCGACAACCGTTGCGCAAGCCATTGAAGATAGGAGAGCAAGCGGGCATGGCTCCCATTATTATCCCGGGGGAAATAGCGCTTGACCAATTGTTGTTCATAGGAAAACGGCACAATGGGAGCCATTTTTTCTATCATCAGGCGTAAAGAGAATACAACAACTACAAGCAACGCCAACAAGACACCAAAAAGAAACGCCAGCCGTTTCAGCGGATGCCCGGGAGAAGTGTTAATGCCCTCGGGAACCGTTGGGTTCTCGTATTTCAATTACACCGCTACCCCTGCATGGTGACAGTAGTGGCAGTTCCATAGGCCAGTATTTCTACCGAACCCAGCGCACTGCCACCATCTTTTGAAATAGAAGCCGTTTCCATTTTGACATTGAAAACCATATTCGCCCCCTTGGCTCTGGCTTGCTGCTTCATGCGTAAGATCGCTTCACGCCGACCACGATCCAGCAGCGTCTCGTAGGAGGTCATCCTACCACCTATCAGATTACGCAATCCGGCAAGAAATCGTTTGAAATAATCAACAGAAATGACCACACTGCCCGCAACCAGTTCGCCCCCTGTCAGCTCAACATCCGCCGCCGGTCGCCGAACAGTGGTCAATACCACATCGTCATACTCCTTTTCACGCTGAAGGATTGAGCGATAATGACGCCGCTCGATGTAATGGCCAAAACCATAGCCGGAAACAAGCAGAAGCAGAAAGATGATCAGATTGCTCACTTCGGCTCCAATACTACCGCCGTACCGTAGGCAAACAACTCGGCTGCCCCCTGGGTCACTGAAGAAGTGGAAAAACGAACGTTAATCACAGCATTAGCACCAACCGCTTGCGCCTGTTGTTTCATTCGGTCCACTGCCTCTTCCCGGGCCTCCTGCAGCAACTCGGTATAACCACTCAACTCCCCCCCAAAAATATTTTTAAACCCCGCAATGATATCGCGGCCCACATGTTTGGCTCTCACGGTACTCCCCTGCACCAGACCAAGATGTTTGACAATGTAGTGGCCAGGGACCAGATCCAGATTACTGACTAACATTCATTTTTCCTGTCCAGAATATAAAAGCTGTACGACCAGAGATTATTTTCATCCGCACAATAATCATGTCGCTCTGTCTCCCGCCATTCACCCCAATCAAACTCAGGGAACCGGGTGTCACCCTCAAATGAACCGTGTACCAAGGTCATATAAAGCCGGTCTGCGCGCGGCAACATCTGCCGATACAGAAAGGCGCCACCGATAATCATAACTTCATCCACCGGCCCGGCAGCAACCAGGGCATCATCCGGTGAAAATACCACCTCCACACCATCAGCCCGATAGTTGTGGTCACGGGTAATAACAATATTGTGGCGCTCGGGAAGCGGCTTGGCACCAAAAGACTCGAAGGTTTTACGCCCCATCACCACGGGCTTGCCCAATGTATGACGACGAAACCAGCGCATATCCGCTGGCAGCCTCCAGGGCAACCTGTTGTTGGCCCCTATTACGCGATCGTCGGACATTGCCCAGATCAGCGAAATTTTCATCTTTGACTCACACTGCAACCGGGGCTTTTATATGAGGATGGCACCGGTAATCTGCCAGCTCAAAATCGTCGAATCTGAAACTGAAGATATCATTTACCGCCGGATTGATTTTCATCGTCGGCAATGGATAGGGCTCGCGGGACAGTTGCAGTTCAGCCTGCTCCAGGTGGTTCAGATAGAGATGCGCATCGCCAAGAGTATGTACAAAATCCCCGGGCTTCAGACCGGCGACCTGCGCCATCATCATGCTCAGCAAGGCATAGGACGCGATATTGAACGGTACTCCCAGAAAAATATCAGCTGAGCGCTGATAAAGCTGGCAGGACAGTTTCCCGTCAGCCACATAGAACTGGAAAAATGCATGGCAGGGTGGTAGCGCCATCTTGTCGATTTGCGCCACATTCCAGGCACTGACAATAATACGGCGGGAATCCGGGTTACTTGCAAGTTGCTCAACCACCTGTCTAATCTGGTCAATATGTTCGCCATCGGGAGTTGGCCAAGAGCGCCATTGGTAACCGTAAACAGGTCCCAGCTCTCCATTCTCATCCGCCCACTCATCCCAGATAGTGACACCGTTATCTCTCAGGTACTTGATATTGGTATCACCGCGCAGAAACCATAGCAATTCGTGGATAATGGAGCGCAAATGCAGTTTTTTGGTGGTAACAACAGGAAAACCCTCACCAAGATCATAGCGCATCTGATAGCCAAACACGCTGAGAGTACCGGTGCCTGTACGGTCTTCTTTGCGTACACCATTTTCGAGTACGTGACGCATCAGTTGTAGATACTGTTGCATACTATTTGATTCCAACCGCCTTTGTAGAGGTTTCGCGATTCCGATAGGCCAGCCACAACAGAATCCCCCCAGCAATAATCATGGGTAATGACAGAATCTGGCCCATGGTCACCCAGCCAAACGCCAGATAACCCAACTGCGCGTCCGGCATACGCACAAACTCAACCAGGAAGCGAAATACACCATAGAACAGCAGGAACATCCCGGATACAGCGCGAATGGGGCGCGGCTTACTGGAAAACAGCCATACAATTACAAACAGAACCGCCCCTTCCAGAAACGACTCATACAGCTGTGAAGGGTGACGCGGCAATGGACCTGCACCCGGAAATACCATCGCCCACGGTACATCGCTCACCTTGCCCCACAATTCGCCATTGATGAAATTGCCAATCCTCACCACCCCCAACCCTATGGGCGCAATGGGCGCAAGAAAATCGGTAACCTCAAAAAAAGTTTTCTTATAACGCCGCCCAAACAACCACATGCCTATCAGGACGCCAATCAGACCACCATGAAACGACATGCCACCCTGCCAGATCTGGAAAATGCGCAGCGGATTTTCAATATAGACTGCAAAGTCATAGAAGAGGATATAGCCTATTCGCCCTCCCAGAACCACTCCCAGAGCCCCGTAGAAGATCAGATCTGCCACCTGCTGCTCTGTCCAGCCGGAATGAGGTCGCCGTGCCCGCACACGCCCCAGCCACCAGGCCGCGGCAAACCCGATTAGATAAGTCAGGCCATACCAGTGAATTTTCAACGGACCCAGCTGCAGTGCAACCGGGTCTATTTCAGGATAAGGTAACATCCGACAAGTATATCAAATCAGCCGCATTTCTGTTGTTCAGCCTGGCCTGCTTCTCAGCATGCACCTCTACTTGAGGAAATTGTAATAATTTTTCTCAAGGTTTTGATAATCACCCGATATCGAGTAGTCTTTAACAAAAGAACACAAAAAAACTCGCGCATCTCCATCTCCTTATAGAGATATAACCCCATCCACCAGGAAGGGAAACCCGATGAACAAAACAGACAATCGACCAAACACCTGTTTTACTGCCATGCATTCAAGACCAGCGCTGATACTATTCAGCCTGCTGTCCCTGTTATTACTGACAATGACAGGCTGTTTTACATCCAACTCCTCACCTACCACGCCAGTATCCACAGAGCTATCAAACGGAAATGGCGGTGCTGATAGCAAACCGGAAACACCAGTTCTGAGAGTAAAATATACCGTCAAACAGCTCCATTTCAGCTGGAGCGCGGTAGCCGGAGCAAGCTATTACCGAATACTGGAAAACCCTGACGGAATTTCCGGATTCAGTCCGATTTCCCCCACTCTCTCTGCAACATCGTACACCAAAGAGATAAAACGCCGTTCCAGCGGCTGGAGCAACACCCGGTATCAACTGGAAGCATGCAACTCATCACTCAAATGCAGCACATCTGAAGAAATTGACATTAAAGAATTCATTCTTTCCGGTATCCCCCCTGTAACAGCTACCAAGGGTGGGTTAAGTGACTATTTCGGACTCTCTGTCACGCTGAGTGGGGATGGTACAACACTGGTAGTAGGTGCACCCGGCGAAGACAGCAGCGCAACCGGTATCAATGGGGATGAAACCGGTGATAAACAGCCCCAATCCGGTGCCGCCTATGTGTTCATGTATGGAGATGGAAAATGGATCCAGCAAGCCTACCTCAAGGCGTCAAACAACACCCAAAATAGCAAGTTTGGCTACGCGCTTGCCCTGAGTAATAACGGCAACACGCTTGTGATAGGGGCGCCAGGAGGAATAGGGGAAAAAACCGAAGAATCTGGTGCGGTCTACATCTTCACTCGCTCAAACAATCGGTGGCACCAACAGGCCTTACTGTCACCTACCAATGCCGAGACAGGAGACCGTTTCGGCACCTCTGTTGCCTTGGATAGAAGTGGCACCACGTTAGCGATTGGCGCACCAGGCAAGGACAGCGACACAGTCGGCAACAACATTGTGGATTCCGGGGCTGCCTATATATGGTCGCTTAGTGATGATGTTCAATGGAAACAGCAGCAATATATAAATCCAAATACCGTTACAAGACTCGGTGAATTCGGCAAAATCGTAACAATAAGCAGCGATGGAGCCACCATTGCGATCGGTGCGAACAAGGGAAGCAGCACCGATAACGATAGTGAGGGAGCTATCTTTATTTTTTCGTACCGGAGTGAAAAAAATCAATGGGATAACCAGCAATTGATCAAAGCACCCATTCCGGAAAAAAACTCATTCTTTGGCGCAAGTATGGCACTAAGTGGTAACGGCAATATTCTTGCGGCTGGCGCCCGCCAGGAAAACAGCAGTAAAGGCGAACACACAGGAACAGTATACCTGTTTACCAGAAACTCCTTGGGTCAATGGACAATCCAGAGGAATCTGCAAGCATCGAATGCTGGACCCCATGATGAATTTGGAAGCTCACTGGCATTTAACGAGGATGGCTCACTGCTTGCGGTCGGCGCGCCGTTTGAAGACGGTATGGCAATGGGACTGAATGGCGATCAAACACGTGACGAATGCTGTAACTCCGGCTCCATATATCTGTTTAGCTTCTCGGATCAGCGATGGAAACAGGTCTCCTACATCAAGCCAACCGTGAACAACAACGAAAAGCTATTTGGCGAGTTCGGAACATCACTCACACTGAGTTCCGACAGCTCCACACTGGCGGTGGGGGCACCCCATTTGGCAAGCCTCCTTCTGCTAACAGGAGAAATACTCGACACTCTCGCCGCTCCAAAAGGAAATGGAGTGGTTTACCTGTACTCTCCACCTGCAATGCTCTAACAGGCTCCCACCGGGATTAACTAACCTTGGTTCGGAGTAACTACTCAGATTGCCCCAGAAATGGCGGATTTCCAGGGTAAACTGAGTAGTTATGGGTTCAAGTTAGTCTCATCGCCTGACTGGATATTGTTCATTACAAGGTCAAGGAGAAAATGGTCGCCACATCAGCAAGGAAGCCTGTACCGCTTTGGGGAGGGCAAACAGAAGCTGCCGGGCCTCTCCTCTCCAACCAGGAATACGCCCTTCACTGGCTCAGTATGCTGACTGACTTGCACAATCGAGGATATCTTCATCGCCTGCATGGGCGGACTCAAAGGCCTC
>JAJRUX010000068.1 GCA_024277575.1 Gammaproteobacteria bacterium
CACAGGGGCGACCGGCGTCACTGGCTGCCACCGGTATTTTTGTCTTTGGTGACCTGCTATCCAGGCCGCAGCAGCGTTTGTATTTTTTCCCGCTGCCGCAGGGGCAGGGGGTGTTCCGGCCGGGAGTTTTTCCGTTGTTCATAGTATGTTCAAACAGTTGTCCAAATCAGGAATAGATATTTCCTGTCAAGGTAGCATGAGAAGTAGAGCACTTTCAAAGAAGTGGTGGCCGGGGCTGATAGTTGAAGTTCCCCTATTTAAAAGCTGATCAGAGGAGTAATTAGAGCTATCATAGATAGCCATCAATATTATATATGTGTGACTCCATCATGAAAACAATCCACCTCGATCTGGGTGACCACGGTTATCCCATCTTCATCGGCGCGGATCTGCTGGGCAAAGCAGAACTGGTAACACCCTGTATCAGGGGTGAACAGGTGTTGATTGTCAGCAATGAAACGGTTGCTCCTCTCTATCTGGAACAGGCTCTGAAGGCATTCGCAGACTATCGCTGTGAGACAGTTATTCTGCCCGATGGGGAGCAATACAAGACCCTGAAAACACTGAATATCATTTTCGACACATTGCTGGAGAAGCATTTCGATCGCAAATGCACCCTGGTAGCTCTGGGAGGCGGTGTTGTGGGAGATATTGCCGGTTTTGCCGCAGCCTGTTATCAGCGGGGCGTGGATTTCATCCAGATTCCAACTACGCTGCTGGCACAGGTGGATTCTTCCGTCGGTGGCAAGACTGGAGTCAATCACCTGCTGGGCAAGAACATGATCGGTGCTTTTCATCAGCCGCGTTGCGTTATCGCTGATATAGGCGTACTCGATACGCTGGATGATCGCCAGTTCAGCGCCGGCCTTGCCGAGGTTATCAAATATGGTCTGATCCAGGACGCTGATTTCTTCTGCTGGTTGGAGGAAAATATGGGTCGGCTGCTGGCGCGGGAGCCTGATGCGCTGATCTACGCCATTCATCGCTCCTGCCAGGACAAGGCCGAAGTCGTGGCGGCGGATGAGAAGGAGAGCGGTATCCGCGCCATTCTGAATATGGGCCACACCTTCGGACATGCTATCGAAACGGGTGTTGGTTATGGCCGTTGGCTGCATGGGGAAGCAGTGGCAACCGGCATGTTGATGGCGGCAGATCTGTCTCAGCGCCTTGGCTGGCTTGGTGCACAGGATGTGGCGCGTATCGATAACCTGATTGACAAGGCCTGTCTGCCGACCCGGGCTCCTGCTGATTTGCACTGTGACCAATTTCTTGAGCTGATGGCGGTGGATAAAAAGGTAGCCGGTGGCAAGATACATCTGGTTTTGCCCCGGGCCATTGGTGAATCGGTGGTCTGCTCCGATTATGATCCGGCGATGCTGAAGCAGACGCTGGAGGCCCATCTGGCTGTTGGCGGTGGAGTGAAATAGTGCTGGCGCCATATGCGGTAAGTGATGCCGAATCACGCGGGCGCCGCTACCCGGAAAGTGCGCCCCGATACCGGGGTGAATTTCAGCGTGACAGAGATCGAATTGTCCACTGCTCCGCTTTCCGCCGCTTGGAGTACAAAACCCAGGTATTTGTCAATCATGAAGGGGACATGTTCCGTACCCGTCTGACGCACTCCATTGAAGTGGCGCAGATAGGCCGTTCGATTGCCCGGGTACTGGGTATCAATGAAGATCTGGTTGAAGCCATCGCATTGGCTCATGATCTGGGGCATACCCCTTTTGGTCATGCCGGCCAGGATGCGCTGAACGACTGTATGCGTGATTACGGTGGTTTTGAGCATAACCTGCAGTCGTTACGAGTTGTGGACGAGCTGGAACAGCGCTACGCAGAGTTCCCAGGGCTGAATCTCACCTTTGAAACACGCGAGGGGATTCTCAAGCACTGCGCCCTGAATCATGCCGAGGAACTGGCTGAATTGGGGGAGCGTTTCTTGCGTCAGCAGCAGCCCTCTCTCGAGGCTCAGGTAGCCAATGTGGCTGATGAGATTGCGTACAATAACCATGATGTTGACGATGGTTTGCGTGCCGGGCTCATTACACTGGAACAGCTGGAAGAGATCACCCTGTTTGATGAACATCACCGGCAGGTGCAGGAGCTGTTTCCCCAGCTCAACGGCCGGCGGGTGAGCCATGAAGTGATCCGGCGCATGATCAACCATCTGGTTGTGGATCTGGTTGAAACCAGTCAGGCCCGGCTGGCAGAGTATGACCCGGTGGATGTTTCGGCAGTGCGAGCTTGTTCCGGGCCGATAATCGGTTTCAGCGACGGGATGAAAGAGAAAAGCCGCCAGCTCAAGCGGTTCTTGCGGCAGAACATGTACCGCCACTACCGGGTGCACCGCATGACGGCCAAGGCCCGGCGTATTATTCATGCCCTGTTTGACGAGTTCATGAATGATCCGGCACTGTTGCCCGATGAGACCCGAATCAACCTGCGGGAAGGTGAGCAGGAAGGGGGAAGCAGTGGCAGGGCAAGGGCTGTGGCTGATTATATCGCAGGGATGACTGACCGGTTTGCTATTGCTGAGTATGAGCGGCTTTTTAATCCACATATTACATAAACTCTTTTTTTGATTATGTGGTTTTGGGAGTGCTGTTAGTATAGGGGATGTGTGGCTGACGATAGTTACATCCTTCGAACAAGATCTTGACCAGGTTTTTATAAACCCGACATATAGTACCTGAATCCGTGGGTTCATGACGGATTCAGGTATAGTAGTTATTGCTGGGTTCATAGTGCTCTGAATCGACTGTGATAATGGAGAAGAATATGCCCATTGGCACCGGCAGTTATCCCTATCTCGACTATTTCAAATTGCAGCAGGCGCCGTTTACCCCGGTGGTTGATGATGCCTTTTTCTTTGCTGATCCTGCTATCAGCCAACGGCTGGACATGTTGCGACACCTGATTCAGTACAGTGATCTGCTACTGGTTGTTACCGGAGAGCAGGGGAGTGGCAAGACTACTTTGTTGCAACAATTTCTCGCTTCTGTCCAGGAAGAGATGCAGATATGCAGGGTGAATGCAGAGTACGGCATGGATGCTGAGCGTCTGCTTGAGTGTATTGCCAGAGGGTTTGAATTTTCCTCCGATCCGGAAGATACGAATACGTTGGCGGAAAGACTCAGCTCGATACTGGATAATCGTCAGGCCTTGCTGCTGATTGATGATGCGCATCGGCTCTCGATAGAAGCGCTGGCAACTCTGTTGGAACTGGCTGAACTTGATGGTCCAGATGGCAAGCTGTTGCGTATTGTTCTGTTCTGTGAACCTGCTATTAATGAGCTGCTGGCTGCACCTTCAATTGCCCCACTGCGTGATCGCATTACCCAGACCATGGAGATGCCGCTGTTCACCGAGGAGCAGACCGATGCCTATCTTCGCTACAGGATGAAGACCGCGGGTTTGCAAACAGATCCTCCATTTTCTGCCAAGCTGGTGAAAATGATTCACAAGGGAGCGCATGGTAATCCGGCCCGCATCAATGAGCTTGCCCATCAGGCCCTGATGGAAATGAGCGGCGAAGAGCCGCAGCACAGCCCGCTGGCCCTGTTTGCAGACAGGGAAAAATGGCCTCCGCTGGCGATTGCAGCGGGAGTGGCGGTGATTGTGTTGATCTCTCTGGTGGTTTTGATGAGCGGTGAGGATGAGCAGCCCAAGCTGGCCGAATTGGAGATAGAGGAATATACGCTACCTATCACCTCATCCAACGGTGAGGATGGCGAGGAAACGGTTGTGCTGGTGCGGAACAAGCAGATGCATGAGTCATCCCCCCCCGACTACCTGAACAAGGAGATCGAGCTTGCCGTAGCCGAGCAGGCTTCTTCCAAAAACGATATTGACTCCGGGGTGGACTCGGCTCCGCGTCTCAAGGGTTGGCCTGAGGGGCAAAAAGCCGAAACCGTGACCAGTATCAAAGAGGCTCACATCAAACCGGAACCGGTTGTAGAAATTCCTGCAGCTGCGCAGCAGGATTCCGGGGTGGTTGCCTTGGTCGTCCCCGTTATAGAAGCAGTCGTACCCAATCCGGTAGTACCTTCCTGGGAACGGCAGACTATTACTTTGCGTGGCTCTGGTTTTGACGCCGGCAGCCGGGTTACGGTGGGGTGGACCGGGCGTGTCAAGGAGCTGGATGCGGATCAGGTTGTGGTAAAAAGCCCGCAGGAGATTCAAATATTAATTACCACTGGCATGGAGGAAGACACTTGGACAGTGCGGGTTACCAATGCAGCTGGTGGCGGCTCTAAAATAAAGACATTTCGTGTCGAACCTGCTGCTGTGGGTCAGATTGAGATGTTGGCTTCTGCATCGGAATCAGTCGTTGCCGGCATCGGGTCTGGTGAAATTTATCAGGAAGAGTGGTTGATGACCCAGAACCCCAACTACTATACTGTTCAGCTGATGGGATCCGGGCGTGAGGCGGATATCATCGAGTTCGTGCAGCGCCACCACCTGAAAGGCAAGCTGGCCTATTTCCGCGGGTTGAGCCAGGGTAAAGACTGGTACTCACTGGTTTCCGGTGTCTATCCCGATTTCAAATCGGCCAATAAAGCCGCAACCAGGCTGTCCAAAAGGCTCAACGGCAGTTCGCCTTGGGTAAGACGGATCGGGAATATTCGTATCCTGCTGGCGGATCTGGCCGATGTTCCAAAGCAGCAGACGGCGTTTGGCTCCATGCCGAAAGGAGAGCAGGATGTTGACTGGTTACGTCAGCAAAACCCCCGGCACCTTACCCTGCAGCTGCTGGCGGGAAGAGACAAGGAGACCATCAAGAACTTTATTCGTCGGCATGGGCCGGCAGATGGCGCCGTTTACTTCCGCACCATGCGGGATGGCAAGGACTGGTATGCGCTGGTCTACAACTCGTACAGCAACAAGGCAGATGCGCTGGCAGCACTCAGGAAGTTGCCGAGCGCATGGCGTAAATATCGTCCCTGGATGCGAAGTTTTGCCAGTATTCAGAAAGAGCTGGCGCAGTCCGAATAGTTGCAGATCCCGTACGCTGTTTTATATTGCCGTCGCCTGTTCAGCTTGATGATAGGGTTGTCACTGGAACACTCTGCTGAATGGGCAGCGACCCGTCATTGAACAAGGGCGTTCCCGGTAGTATAATTTCCAGCTGTTTTGCCCGCTTTGGTGGGGCTTCTGCGAGCGGTTTTCCCCTGGATGTATACAAAAAATTTTAGAGTATCGATGAATTCAAACGACAACGAAACTCCTGGTCTTTATCGCTCCTCCTTCGAAAAGGACAGCTGTGGCTTTGGTCTCATTGCCCACATGGATGGCGTTCCCGGCCACTGGCTGATACAGACGGCCATCAATGCGCTGGCCAGGCTGACCCACCGGGGTGCTGTTGCCGCCGATGGCAAGACCGGCGATGGTTGCGGTTTGTTGATGAAAACCCCGGATCGCTTCATGCGTGCCGTAGCTGGCGATGAGGGAATTCATCTGGCAGAGCGCTACGCCACCGGCATGGTGTTCCTGAGCCGGAATCCCGAACTGGCCGATCAGGCCCGTTCCCGCCTGGAGCAGGAGC
>JAJRUX010000069.1 GCA_024277575.1 Gammaproteobacteria bacterium
ACTGGCACAGGAGATCGAACGGTTACTGGCTCTGTCGCACGATCCGGCTCTGTCTAAGCGGCTGAAGCGGCTACTGGCACGGGAAGGAAGTCTGCATCAAAAGCTCCAGGAGGCGGCTAGACAGCCTTCCCGGAACGAGAAAAAACTGACTGAAACGGAGCGGCTTTCCGAGCTGGTGCGGCCCATCCCTTTCGACGTGACGCGCATGATCGCCCGCGAGAGCCACGCCATGAATCAACAGATCAGCCAGGTGCAGCGCCTGCTTCTGTGGCAGGCGGCGGCACTCATTCCGCTGGCGCTGTTTATCGCGGTGGTTTTCAGCGTACTCATCTCCCGCCCCCTGCGGCGCTTGAGTGCGGCTATACGCCAGCTGGGCGCGGGTGCGTTCGGTACGGCCATTGATGTCGCCGGACCCCAAGACATTCGTGAGCTGGGAGAGCAACTGGACTGGCTGCGGCGTCAGCTGGCGGCGTTGGACGAGCAGAAACTATTGTTTCTGCATCACGTCTCCCACGAACTCAAGACCCCGCTTACCGCCATTCGCGAGGGTGCAGGGCTGCTGCGTGACGGCATCGCCGGCACTTTGAGTCAGGAGCAACAAGAGGTGGTGCAGATACTTCACGAAAGCAGCTTGCAACTACAACATCAGGTGGAGAGTCTGCTCAATTTTAACCTTGCCCTGACCCAGGATAAGCTTCCTGCCAGCGAGTCTGCGGACTTAGCGGCTCTCGTTCCAGAGGTGGTGGAAAAACACCGTTTGGCCATGCGGATGCGAAATATTTCTATGGAGTCCCGCCTGCAACCAACGGTGGTGAATGGTGCGCCGGAGCAGTTGCGGATTGTGATAGACAACCTGCTCTCCAACGCAATCAAATACTCCGCCGAAGGCGGCAAGGTGCTGATAAGCCTGTATCAGGAGAACCAAAAGGCGGTACTGAATGTCGTAGACGAAGGCGTGGGGATTTTACCGGATGATAAGCCTCATATCTTTGAACCCTTTTTTCAGGGGCAGTCGCCATCCCACGGACCCTTACAGGGAACAGGGTTGGGACTCTCCATCGTGGAGCGCTACCTGCGCCTGCATGGTGGATTCATTGAGCTGATAAAAACCCGGCAGGGGGCGCACTTCCGAGTCATCTTGCCCATGGTTATAATGCAGGTGCCAAATGTGGGTAACAAGGTATGTACAAACTGACTATAGGGATAATTGCCACCATGCTTGTGGTGGGCTGCACGGCTCTCCGCCCTCCAGATCCAGCTCCAGCTCCAGATCCAGATCCGGAGACGACGGTCGCCCCCGGCTGCGGTGACCTTTTGGGTTACTATGAAGCGGCTTTGTTGATGGAGAGCTGGCATCGCAAACAGGAGCTGGAAAGCCTCACCGAGGCCTGGTCACTGACTCGTGAGGGGTGCGACCAGCTACGGCTGGCGCTGCTGCTGAGCCAGCCGGACACTCCTGTAAAGGAGCGGGAAAGAGCGTTGTACCTGCTCACCGACCTGCTTAGCAGGAGTGGCAGCATGGAGATGCAATCCCTTCAGCTGGCTCAACTGTTACACAGTCAGTTGAAGCAACTGCTCACCCGGCAGACACACCTCCAGGAGCTAAGGCGCAAGCTGAAGCGGGAACGCGCCGCATCCCGGGAGCTGCTGCAGCACTTGACTGCGCTGCAATCCCAACTGGAACAATTGAAAAACATTGAAAAGAGTATCAATGAAAAAGAGCAAGCCATCATCACCCCTTCAACCAATAACACTCCCCATGAGCCGGTACAGAATCCTGCTGGTCGATGACGACCCCAGCCTGCTCAAACTGCTCTCACTGCGGTTGCGGGCCAACGGTTTTCAGATCGAAACCGCCATCAGCGGACGGCAGGCGCTGGGGCAGCTTGCCACTTTGCAGCCCCATCTCATCATCACCGATCTACGTATGGAGGGAATGGACGGCCAGACCCTCTTTGAAGCGGTGCACAAAGACTTTCCCTCTCTGCCGGTGATCATGCTCACCGCCCACGGCACCATTCCGGATGCGGTGAATGCCACCCGCAAAGGGGTTTTCAGCTACCTTACCAAGCCCTTTGACAGTAGTGAGTTGCTGCAGACCATCGAAACTGCTCTCAGTCAGGGCTATACCAGCGAAGAGCGGGGATTGGAGAGTGACCACAACCACTGGCGGCGCGAAATCGTCAGCCAAAGTACGATGATGGAAGAGTTGTTGGCGCAGGCTCAGCGCATCGCCCAAAGTGACGTGAGTGTGCTGATTCAGAGTGACAGTGGCACCGGCAAGGAGCTGCTGGCACGGGCCATCCATAATGCCAGCCCCCGCCATGATGCCCCATTCGTGCCTATCAATTGTGCCGCCATCCCCGAGGCTCTGTTGGAATCCGAGCTGTTTGGCCATCGCAAAGGGGCTTTCACTGGTGCCGACCGTAATCGGACAGGGCTGTTTGAAACCGCCAACAACGGCACCCTGTTCCTGGATGAAATTGGTGACATGCCGATGGAGTTCCAGGCCAAACTGCTGCGGGTGTTGGAGAATGGCGAGATCCGTCCGGTGGGCACCGCCGACAGCTTTCCGGTGGATGTACGCGTTGTCTCCGCTACGCACACTGACCTGGAGGCGGCCATTGAGGCAGGCAACTTTCGTGAAGACCTCTTCTATCGGCTCAACGTGGTGATGCTGGAGATTCCACCTCTGTGTGACCGCTGCGAAGATATTCCCCTGCTGGTCAACCATTTTTTACGCTTGGTGTGTGAGCGGACAGAGCAGGGTGTGGCCAACTCCTTCTCTCCCGAGGCCATGGAGGTACTGATGACGGCGCCGTGGCCCGGTAATATCCGTCAGCTGCTCAACGTGGTGGAGCAGGTGACGGTACTTTCCGTGACACCGGTGATCTCCGCCAGCCTTGTCCGCAATGCACTGCGCGGCAAGACTGGCGAGATAATTCCCCTGGCTCAGGCGCAGGCAGATTTCGAGCGCAACTATCTGGTACGCATCCTGCAAACGACCGAAGGTAATGTCACCCAGGCGGCGCGTCTGGCACGACGTAACCGCACCGAGTTTTACAAATTGCTCAACCGCCATCAGCTTGAACCCTGGATCTTCCGTCGCAACTGAAGAGGTAGAGGCTCCTTAATCCGGTGGTCGATGCGGTGACACCGAGCTGGAGCCGATGCGGGCCCGAGTAAAAGATTATCTGATTACCCACAACAACTCTCAGCTATCGTTTAGCCTGAGAATAGGCTGTAAGCCCAGTGAACTTGATGTTTCACTAGAGATGGCACTGTCTATTACAGTAGATTTTTGCCCAAATAACCGTAATGTGAGAATATTACTGTCCGCTGTTGCTTGCAACCAATTGCCCCAATCCCCAGATAGAAACC
>JAJRUX010000070.1 GCA_024277575.1 Gammaproteobacteria bacterium
ACAGCAGCGCATACTCGACGGCGCTGCGCCCCAGCCAAAGGCCAAACGGAATCATGAACAGACAGGCCAGCAGCTCCAGCCGGAACGCCTCTTCATATCTGTATGCGGCCCGCAACCCCTGCACCGAGTACTGAAACGCCTTCCAGACATGGTGCAGCCCCCGATGATCCGGTTTGTTGATTGGTGGCTCGTTCATATCAGCCCTTCCAGGCCACATCCAGCTTGCGCACTGCCCTGACATCGTCCAGCCGCTTGACCGGCAGGGTGTGAGGGGCCTGCCTGAGTTTCTCCGGGGTAGTATTGGCTTCCTGGAGGACAGCGCTCATGGCTTCAACGAACCCATCCAGAGTGGCTTTGTCTTCAGTCTCGGTCGGCTCGATAAGGAAACACTCGGGCACCAGCAGCGGGAAGTAGGTGGTCGGGGCATGGTAGCCATAATCCAGCAGCCGCTTGGCGAAATCCATGGCATTCGCGCCGGTCTGTTTCGTCTCTTTTTTCAGCGTCAGGATGAACTCGTGGGAGGCGCGGCGCCCGGGGAAGGCCATCTCGAACCCTTGTTGCGATAGCCGTTTCATCAGGTAGTTGGCATTCAGGGTAGCGAATTCGGCTATGCGCTCCATCCCCTCCGCCCCCAGCATGCGTACATAGACATAGGCGCGCAACAGAATCCCCACATTGCCCATATGAGCAGACAACCGGCCAATAGTGCGCGGACACTCCCGCTCGGTCAGCCAGGAATAGCTCTCCCCTTTCCGGCCAACCATCGGAACCGGCAAAAAGGGAAGCAGGCGCTCCCCGACCCCTACCGGACCGGAGCCGGGACCACCGCCACCGTGAGGTGTGGCAAAGGTTTTGTGCAGATTGAGGTGAATGACATCGAACCCCATGTCACCAGGCCGGACCTTGCCCAGAATGGCATTGAGATTGGCCCCGTCATAATAGAGCAGTCCGCCGGCGGAGTGGATGATATCCGCGATCTCCCGGATACGGCGTTCAAAAACCCCCAGAGTGGATGGGTTGGTCAGCATGATTCCCGCTGTCTGTGCTCCCACCGCCTGACGCAGGGCCTCGATATCCACATCCCCGGCCGCATCGGTAGGGATCTCCCGTACCTTGTAGCCACACATGATCGCCGTTGCCGGATTGGTGCCATGGGCAGCATCCGGCACCAGCAGTTCGGTACGTTCAACATCACCGCGTGACTCATGGTAGGCGCGAATCATCGCCACCCCGGCAAACTCCCCCTGGGCTCCCGCCATCGGGGTAAGCGAAACCCCCTGCATTCCAGTCACCTGCTTCAAAATCTCCTGCAGTTCAAACAGACATGCCAGGACTCCCTGTCCATGGGTCTGTGCCGGAGCATGTGGGTGGCGCATTTGAAAACCAGGCAGACTCGCCAGCCTGTTACAACCGCGTGGATTGTACTTCATGGTACAGGAGCCGAGCGGATAGAAATGGGTATCAATGGAGTAGTTCTGCCGGGACAGCAGGGTGTAGTGGCGCACCACCTGCATCTCCGACACCTCCGGCAACAATGGACGCTGACGGCGGCGAAACCGCTGTGGAATATCCTCTTCGGCTTTTTCAATACGGGGGGACTGGACAGGATTGGTTCTGCCGCTGCGGGAGCGTTCAAATATCAGCATGGGGATCTCCTCAAATCAGCCATTGCTGCGCCAAGCAGGGTAACAAACTGCTCCAGATCGTCATCATTTTTTGTTTCGGTACAGCACACCAGCAAGGAGTTACCCAGCTCGGGATAGTCTGAGTCCAGATTGTAACCGGCCAGCAGTTGCTGCTGCGCCAGTCTGTCCAGCAGTGGCTGCACCGGAACATCGAGGGAAAGCACCACCTCATGAAAAAAGGGGCGGTCAAACAGCAACTCTACGCCTTCAATTACAGTAAGTTTTTCGAGCAACCGCCGGGTGGTTTCATGACAACGGGAGGCAACCTGCTCCAGTCCTGCCGGACCCAGCAACGCCATGTGGATGGTTGCCGCCGTGGTCATCAACCCCTGGTTGGTGCAGATGTTGGATGTAGCCTTGGAGCGGCGGATATGCTGCTCCCGGGCCTGCAGTGTCAGCGTGTAGCCGGGGTTTCCATCTGCATCCACGGTACGGCCGATGATCCGCCCCGGCATCTGTCTCACATGAGACTGCCTGCAGCACAAAAATCCAAAATAAGGGCCACCGGAGGAGAGCGGCGCCCCAAGTGGTTGCCCCTCGCCACAGACAATATCGACCCCTTGCCCGCCCCATTCACCGGGAGGCGAAAGCAGCGCAAGCGCAACGGGATTAACCAGGCCAATTGCCAGCACTCCGTTGGCATGAGCCCAGTCGGTGAGGAGATCCACCTCCTCCAGTACGCCGAAAAAATTGGGTTGCGGAATAACCAGCGCGGCAAAATCCTCACCGGCAAAACGCTGGAGCGAGTCAGGAACGACATTTCCGCACTCTGTACAGTAGGGAATCTCTACCAGCTCAATGCCCTGGTTATGTACAATGGTTTGTACCACCTGCCGATAGACAGGGTGTACCGTGGCCGGCATCAGGACACGTTTTGATTTTGATTTGCGGTTGACGCGCACGGCCATCAGTACCGCCTCGGCCAGCGCGGAAGCACCGTCATACAACGATGCGTTGGAGACATCCATGCCGGTCAGGCTCGCCATCATGGTCTGAAACTCATACAGGAGCTGCAGCGTGCCCTGGCTTGCTTCAGCCTGATAGGGGGTATAGGCGGAGTAAAACTCACCCCGGCCGGCTATCTCCCATACGGCTGCGGGAATGTGGTGCTCGTATGCTCCTGCACCAATAAAACAGAGCGGCTGACCATCGCGGGATGCCCTCTCCTGCATCAGCCGGGCCAGTTCCATTTCGGTCAGGGCGGGAGGAATCTCTCCGCTATTCTGCGAGCGCAGTTCCGCCGGGATCTCTGAAAACAGATCTTCAATCTTCTGTACACCGATGACAGCCAGCATCTCGCGAATCTCATCAGCGGTATGGGGGATAAAAGGCATCGTTACGCCTCGGATTCAAGCATTTCCTGATAAGCCCCGGCGCTCATCAACTCCTCCTGCTCGCCCCCCTCTTCCGGTTGCAGGCGGAACAGCCACCCTTCACCATAGGGGTCCTGATTGATCAACTCGGGTTCATCCGCCACCGCTTCGTTGATATCCACCACCTCCCCCGTCAACGGGCTGTAGACATCCGAGGCCGCCTTGACCGACTCCACCACCACACACTCGTCACCTGCAGCAAGCTGCCTGCCCGGTTCCGGCAGTTCAACGAATACCATATCGCCAAGCAGATCCTGTGCATGGTCGGTGATACCGATGCTCACCGTGCCATCCTCGTTCTGTTTTACCCACTCGTGGGATTTTGTGTATTGCAGATCTTCGGGTATGTTGCTCATAAGGTGTTGCTCCTCTATAAACAGGATTGCCCTTTTCGCACAAAGGGTGGTTTGACAATGGTGGCGGGCAGCCGCTTGCCACGGATTTCGACTTCACAGGTTTCCCCGGGACTGACCGGCAGCCGGGCCAGGGCGATGGCCTTGCCCAGCGTAGGCGAAAAGCTGCCGCTGGTGATTTTGCCTTCCTCCCCGTTTTCGCACAGAACGCGCTGCCCACTGCGCAAAACTCCCCGCCCGTCCAGCAACAGACCGACTCGCTTGACGGTCACGCCAATCTCCCTCTGAGTCTCAAGCGCGGCGCGACCGATAAAGTTCCGCTCTTCGGGCTGCCATGCCACGGTCCAGCCCAGTCCGGACTCCAGTGGTGAACAGGTTTCATCCATATCGGAACCGTAGAGGTTCATCCCGGCCTCCAGGCGAAGCGTGTCACGCGCACCAAGCCCACACGGTTCCACACCGGCATGATGAAGCTGTTTCCATAACGCAGCTGCCTGCTCTTCCGGCAGGATAATCTCAAACCCGTCCTCTCCGGAATAGCCGGTGCGGGCGATAAAAAAACCATTTCCGGCACAGGCATGAAATGGTTTCAGCTCAACGGCGGAAACCATCTTTTCGGCTACGGCCTGCATAGCCTTGTCCCGGGCAGCAGGTCCCTGAACCGCGATCATGGCCAGCTCAAAGCGGGCCCGTATGGCAACATCAAAGGGGGCCGCCTGCTGATCTATCCAGGCAAGATCCTTGTCCCGCGTTGCAGCATTGACCACCATCCGGAATCCATCATCCCCCAAATCATAAACAATAACATCATCAACCACGCCACCCTGCTCGTTAAGCATGCAGGAGTACATGGCCTTGCCCGGCCTGGGCTCTGCTCCCACATCGTTGGCCAGCAGAAAGCGCATGAACCCCCGCGCCCGAGGTCCGCTTACATCCACGATCATCATGTGGGAGACATCAAACATTCCCGCCGCCCGCCGCACCTGATGATGCTCCTCAATCTGGGAGCCGTAGTGAAGCGGCATCTGCCAGCCGCCAAAATCCACCATCTTGCCACCCATGGCCAGGTGCTGTTCGTACAACACTGTTTTCAAGGTCATGATTTTGCTTCCGCGTGATAGGATGAACGCACCATCGCCCCTGCCCTGATCCAGGAGAAACCCAGGGCTGCGGCCTCATCCTCATAGTCAGAAAACTGCCGGGGTGTAATGTACTCCCGTACCGGCAGGTGGTACCGGGTGGGACGCAGATACTGGCCCAGGGCCAGGCGCTTTACCCCCGCCGTGCGCAGATCCTTGAGTACCTGCAGCACCTCATCGCGCGTTTCGCCCAGCCCCAGCATCAGTGATGATTTGGTTTCTGTTCCGGAAAGCAGCGCAGCCTGCTCCAGCAGTGCCAGGGAGCGCTGGTAATCCGAACCCTTGCGCACTGTTTTATACAGTCGTGGCACTGTTTCGATATTGTGGCCCCAAACCAGATTTACGGTATTGTCACCGGTTATCGGGAAGCGCTGCGCAGCTGCGGCGATACGGTTCAGCGCATCCTCCTGGCAGCGGTAGAAATCCGGAGTCAGAAGCTCTATCCCGACCGTATGATCGCAGCGCCGCAGTTCGATGATGGTTCGTGCAAACAGATCCGCGCCGCCGTCCGGCAGATCGTCACGATTGACCGAAGTAAGTACCACATACTGGAGTCCCAGTGCAGCCACTGCATCTGCTACCTGCTCCGCCTCCCGTTCATCCAGCACAGCCGGACGACCGGTTTTCACCGCGCAGAATCCACAGGCCCGGGTACAGATATCACCCAGCAGCAGAAAAGTTGCCGTACCCCGGCTCCAGCACTCCCCCCGATTGGGGCAGCGCGCCTCTTCGCATACAGTGTGCAGCCGATCACCGCGCAGCCGAACAGCTGTCTGCCGGTATCGGGTATTGTCAGCAAGGGAGACCCGGATCCACTCCGGAATACGCCCCGCATTGGGTTGCGCCGAGTGATCAAATACCGGGATGTGGTTATTTTTCAAGCTGCTCATAAGCCGGTTCCGAAAGTGCAAAAGGGGCAGCGGCAGACCTTTGCGTCTGCCACCGCCCCTCTGTCCGGTAACCTGAGAGCTTCAGCCCCTTCGGTGGGCGCCTGCCGCGCCTCTCTCCAGAGTCAACCCCCTCCTGTGGTCCTTTTGCCTGAGCGATTCCGGGCGTGTTGCGCCTTCGGCGGCAGCCGCGGCCATTGCCGCAGCCACTCTCTCCCGCAGAGTGGTTGGTTGAAGCGGGGAGTTTACCTGCTACCGATGGCAAAGCCAAGTTTGTATCAATCCAAAGGGTAAATCTCTGTTGCAGAAAGCTATAATTCAGTGTTATTTGGCAGTGGTGGCTGTAGAAAATCAACCAGTTCCCGCAGCACAACCGTGGCATAACATCCGGCTGGCAGGAAAAATCCCAGGCGAAGCGCCTCTTCCTCCGCCCATTCCCAGACGAGGTCCTTTGGCTGAAGTTGTAACGAACGCCGCTCCTGTTTCAATCCCGCTAACTCCAGCCCCTTACGCCAGGACTGGAACTCCAGCAGCGCCTCAGTCTCCACTGTCAATGCCTGGTCCTGCGCAGTTGAGTACCCCCTTCCCCAAAGAGGGGCGGTGGGGAAGATATCTCCACTCGCAAAACGCTGCTCTATCTGTTCCGACAGCATGTCAACGGTAAAGAAACTGCGGCTGCCGGCCAGCATCACCACCTCCCCCGGCAAAACTCTTTGCCAGGTACCATTTCTCACCCGCTCGGCCAATACCCGGTTGAACAGCAATGAACGGGCAGCCGAGAGATACAACCCTCTCTTGTGGCGATCTCTTACCCGTATCTTTCCCCTGAACATACCATCGGCCTGTTCCAGATTGGAGCTGTTTTGACCAAAGCGCTGTTCACCAAAATAGTTTGGCACTCCCTCACGACTGACTTGGCGCAAGCGGCGCTCAAGCTCCCCACGATCGCCCTCGATCTGGCGCAACACCAATACAAAATGGTTTCCCCGCAGGGCTCCCCGGCGCAGTTTTCGGCCGTGACGGACCACATCAATAACCTGGATATCTTCCGAGTCAAGAGCAGACCAGTCCGGCTCGGCCTTTCCAGCCAGGTCGATACTGAACCACTGACTGGTAACTGCGCAACGATCCTTTAGGCCGGCAAACCCAACATCCCTGACAGGGACTTTGGCAAAACGTGCCAGCTGCCGCACCAGCCACTGGGTGTTGGTATTACGCTTTCTGACCTTGAGCAGAACATGCTGGCCTTCGCCGTCCGGAGTGAAACCCGGCTCCTCATCAACCTGGAAATCCTCAGGTGCAGTACGGATCAGCGCCTTAACTGCTGGCTTGCCCCAGGCATGAGGCAACGGCTTACTCCCCATCTTCTCTCAGCAAAGTCACTGCATAACAGGCGATACCCTCCCCTCGGCCGGTAAAACCCAGACGTTCGGTGGTAGTCGCCTTGATATTTATCCGCCCGGCATCCAAGGCAAGATCCTGGGCCAGATGATGTCGCATCAGCTCAATATAAGGCGCCATCCTGGGAGCCTGGGCAACCAGAGTAATGTCAAGACTGGTTACCACAAGTATTCGTTCCTGCAGTTGCGCCACCACTCTGCGCAGCAAAACCCGGCTGTCGATATCCTTGAATTCGTCGCTGCTATCGGGAAAATGACGGCCAATATCACCCAGCCCGGCAGCTCCCAGCAACGCATCGCATACCGCATGAATCAGCACATCACCATCAGAATGGGCCAGCATGCCATAATCGTACGGAATCTTTACTCCGCCAATAACCAGATGTTCACCAGCCCCAAATTTATGCACATCATAACCATGTCCTATACGCATGGTGGTTTATCCTGAGCTATCCTGTTGTTGTAACAAAAACTCCGCCATGACCAGATCGGAGGGCCGGGTTATCTTGATGTTATCGGCATGCCCCTCGATCAGTAGCGGCTCAAAACCAGCCAGTTCCATGGCCGATGCCTCATCAGTCACCAGCTTCCGGGCAGAAATCGCTGAGACAAGGGCATCATGCAGCGGTCGAATACGAAACATTTGCGGTGTCAGGGCACGCCATAACCCCTCGCGTTCCACGGTGGTGACAATCATTCCGCTACTGTCTGTCCGTTTTACCGTATCGTTGACCGGTGTTCCCAACAATCCACCTACAGGAGAGTCTTGCAGCGTAGAAACAAGCCTTTCGATATCGGCCACACGCACGCAAGGGCGCGCAGCATCATGCACCAACACCCACTCATTCTGCTGGCCCATGGTGATCAGTTTGTTAACCGCATTCAATACCGAATGACAACGTTCTACCCCCCCGTTTACCGTAACCAATGGTTTATCGATATCCGGTTTAACAGTTGACCACCGCTCATCATCCGCTGCCACTGCCACGACGATACCAGCAACACAGTTCGATGATGCCAGACGCTGCAAGGTGTATTCGATAATCGTACTGCCGCGCAATGACAGATACTGCTTGGGGATCTTTTCTCCCATACGGGAGCCAGTGCCGGCTGCGGGAACGACCGCCCAGCATTGAACAAGCTCTTTCATGTGAATGTGTTAACCCGGAATATGGAGCTGACTAATGCCAGCTCCATTATAGGCTAACGTAAGACTAATGGGTAATGATTGCAGGCAGCTCTTTTGCTTGTACAATCCAGGTCGTTACAGCAGCTACGTCAGGTACCTGAAAATTAAGATTCATCTCGGTGTTTACTTCAGCCATCTTTCTGCACAAACATTCCGCATCCTCTTCAGCCAGCTCCTGAACGGTGTCAATATCGGAAGCCAGCAGCAGTTCTGCACTGTGGCCCGTGATGCCCTTGACGCGAAACAGATCAGACATGTTTACCCAGTTCAAAATGACAGATTCACTCAAACCGGTACGCTCTGCCAGATCCATGCGTGCCTCTTTAGTGTGACAAACATACAGCAGCTTGTCAGTGCTGGTAATCCCAGCCTTGGATAGCGCTTCTATGCCATTGGAGCCTATCCCTTCTATAGTTTCAATCTTTTTATCAACCATATTATTATCCCCATATTGTCATCAGAGGATCCCGGCCTCTTGATTATTCCATCAGATAATACCGCTGCACACTATTCTGCCTGAACAACGGGACTCCAGTTTTAAATATCACGCTTGAACGTGGTACAACAAGATTGGTGTATCATGCCGGTTTCTGCAACCATCCAAAGCCTGTTTAGATGCACCGTTATTGAGATATGTCATGTATTTATTAACCGGAGGTAGCAAATGATCGAACCGCTGTTAATCGGTAAGGCCCAACAACCCGTTTATTTATTACCGCAAATGGCAAACCGGCACGGCTTTATCGCCGGCGCTACCGGCACCGGAAAAACAGTAACACTCCAGGTATTGGCCGAAGGTTTCAGCCGTATCGGTGTTCCCGTATTCATGGCCGATATCAAGGGGGATCTGTCCGGCATCAGCCAACCAGGCAAACCTCACCTAAAAATAACAGAACGCATCAACCATATCGGGCTTGATGATTTCTCCTTCGAATCTTCACCCGTCACCTTCTGGGATGTGTTTGCCAAACAGGGACATCCGGTTCGCACCACCATCTCCGAGATGGGCCCCCTGCTGCTCGCCCGTCTGCTGAACCTGAACGACACCCAGCAGGGGGTGCTGGCGCTGATCTTCCGGGTGGCGGATGAAAACGGCTGGCTGCTGCTGGATATCAAGGATCTGCGCGCCATTCTCCAGTATGTGGCGGAAAACGCCAGAGAGTTCCGCACCCTGTACGGCAACGTCTCGGCAGCCAGTGTTGGGGCCATTCAGCGCCGTCTGATCAGCCTTGAAGACCAGGGAGGCAACCAGCTGTTTGGTGAACCCGCCCTCAATCTGCAGGATTTGATGCAAACTGATGAAAATGGCCGCGGCATACTGAATATTCTGGCAGCGGATCAGCTGATCAACAGCCCCCAGGTCTATGCAACCTTCCTTCTGTGGCTGCTGGCCGAGCTTTTCGAGCAACTGCCAGAGGTGGGAGACCCGGACAAGCCCCGTCTGGTACTGTTTTTTGACGAAGCGCACCTGATCTTTGATGATGCTCCGGAAGCACTGCTGGACAAAATAGAACAGGTGGTTCGTCTGATCCGCTCCAAGGGGGTCGGCGTCTATTTTATTACCCAGAACCCGCTCGATATCCCGGACACCGTGCTGGCCCAGCTGGGCAACCGGATTCAACATGCCCTGCGGGCCTATACCCCGCGCGAGCAAAAAGCGGTACGCACCGCTGCCCAGACCTTCCGGGCCAATCCCGAACTGGACACCATCGAGGTAATCGCCGATCTGGGCGTTGGCGAGGCGCTGGTATCCACACTGGATGAAAAAGGGCGTCCCAATATGGTGCAGCGCACCCTGATCTGCCCTCCACATAGCCAGATCGGGCCAATTACGCTCCAACAACGTAAAGCATTAATGAGCAGCTCACTGGTCAACGGTGTTTACGAGCAGGAGATTGACCGGGAATCAGCCTACGAAATAGTGAAAGCCCGCGCTGAACAGACTGCCACCCAGGAACAACAAAAACCAAAACGCAGCTCAAGAGGCCGTCAGACAGTAATGGAGTCTTTCCTGAAAAGTGCCGCCCGCGCTATAGGCAGCCAGGTAGGACGACAGATCATCAGAGGGGTATTGGGTTCGCTGATGGGGCGTGGACGCTAGACATCATGAATTGACCTGCCCAACCTCGAAGACGTGGGTTCATGACGGTGCATAGCGCAAGCTCTTGATTCCACGCCGGTTCAAAAAATACCCGCTTAACTTAAGATGGTGAAGCCAGGATTTTTTGATTCCAGTGTAAAATCAATATTTTGCGCTCTTTATTCGCCCTGAACCCACGGATTCAGGTAAACTGTTTCTAACATGGATATTGTACCCATCTCGCCTACAATTCACGTCGCCCGGAAAAAGCGTGCGACAAGGTATCTCCATCAACGTACTCCAGCTCCCCCCCCAATGGCACACCATGCGCAATCCGGGTTACCCGGATTCCCTGCGCCCGCACCCGTTCACTGATGTAGTGAGCAGTGGCCTCTCCCTCTACGGTAGGATTGGTGGCCAGAATTACCTCTTTTACCTCATTATCACGGCAGCGGCTCTCCAGCCGTTCCAGACCTATCTCTTGCGGGCCAATACCATCCAGCGGCGACAAGTGGCCCATCAATACAAAATAGAGACCGCGGTAACTGCCGGACTGTTCAATTGCCTCAACATCCACCGGCATCTCCACGACACACAGTTGGGAACGATCCCGGCTGTTGCTTGCACACAGGGAGCAGATATCGGTCTCGCTCAGGGTACGGCAGATATCGCAGTGGTCTATCTCATTTACGGCCAGTTCAAGAACGGCAGCCAGCCGTCGGGCCCCGTCCCTGTCCCGCTCCAGCAGGTGATAGGCCATGCGTTGGGCCGACTTTGGTCCGACTCCAGGCAGGCAACGTAGTGCATCAACAAGACGGCCAAGGAGTGGGCTGATAGCCATTGCAGAATATTCCAGGCAGCCGGGATCAGAACGGCAATTTCATCCCGCCGGGCAGATTCAGTCCCGCCGTCATGCCTGACATCTTCTCCTGTGAGGTTTTCTCCACCTGCCGTACGGCATCATTCACTGCAGCGGCCAGCAGATCCTCCAGCATCTCCTTGTCATCTTCCATCAGGCTGTCATCGATAGTAACCCGCTTGACATCATGCCGGCCGGTCATCACTACCTGCACCATACCCCCGCCGGACTGCCCGGTAACCTCCATATTGGCCAGCTCTTCCTGGGCCTTCTGCATTTCGGCCTGCATCTTCTGGGCCTGCTTCATCAAATTGCCTAGACCACCTTTCATCATTATGTTTCCTCAAAGTTAATCTGGATTAATCCGGTACCGCATATCCGCCTATTATAACAATCCCGCTCGCCTCAATCTTAATCCAGTGGACTGATTGAGTCCGCCTGTATCTGCGCATCAAAGACATTGATCATGTTCTGCACATTGCTGTCGCCTTTTATCGACTGTTCCGCCATCCTCTGGCGCTCCTGCTGCCGACGCTGCTGAATGACCATCGGGCTCTCTCCATCGTCAGGTTCACACACGACAACAAGTTTTAGCGGTTTGCCGAAGTGTTCTTGTAATACCTCCTCCAGCCGCCGCTGGTATCTGTCGTTGAGCAAATGTTTATGGGGCGGCGTTAAAACCAGATTCAAAACATCATCCTGCTCCTGTTTCCAAATACAGTTAAGCGCCAGTTGACGGGCCATCCCTTTTAGCTTCAGTCCGGAAACAGTTTCAGCCCACTGTTCATCTTTCGCGGAGCCGGAAAGAGAAGCTGCAGAAGCTGGGGCCGGTTCACCAGCCGCTGGCTTTTCTTCCTTTTTTACACCGGCCTCGGTGACAGCCAGAGTCGGAGTAGTTATAACAGCAGATGAGCCACCACCATTTTTATCACCAGCACTACCTGGCCGAAACACCAGCATTCGCAACATAAGCATTTCAAACCCGCTGCGAGGCTCGGGAGCCAGCTCCAGATCCTTGCGCCCCAACAGAGCAATCTGATAGAACAGCTGGACATCCTCAGGGGCAAGCGTAGTAGCCAGAGCAAGGAATCTGTCCCGATCCGTTAATGCTTCATCAACTACCTGCGGGACTGTCTGGATAAGCGCAACCTGGTGCAAAGCAGAAATCAGCTCGGCCAGCACAGAAAAATAGTCCGGGACACTCTGAGCCAATTTTTCAACGGCCTGTAACAGCGCCACTCCGTCCGCGGCGCTCAGCGCCTCGAGCAGCTCAAACAGCTCTGTCTGCTCGATACTACCCAGCATAGTAAACACATCGCTTTCCCGAAGCTTACCGCCACCATAGGCGATGGCTTGATCCAGCAGACTGAGTGCATCACGCATACTGCCATCGGCAACACGGGCTATCTGCACCAGTGCCATCTGGTCAAACGGGATATCCTCCCGGGACAAAATCTGTTCAAGATGGGTACAAATCTGCTCTGGAAGTAGGCGCCGCAGGTTAAACTGCAGGCAACGGGACAACACCGTTACCGGCAGCTTTTGCGGATCAGTGGTTGCCAGCAGGAATTTCACATGGGGAGGTGGCTCCTCCAGCGTCTTCAACAAGGCGTTGAAACTATGGGTCGAGAGCATGTGTACCTCATCAATCAGGTACACCTTGTAGCGACCCCGGGTAGGTGCATACTGGACGTTTTCCAGTAGTTCGCGGGTATCTTCCACCTTGGTACGGGATGCCGCATCCACCTCAATGAGATCAACAAACCGGCCTGCGTCAATCTCCTGGCAAGCATCACACTTGCCGCAGGGCACAGAGCCAACTCCCTGCTCACAGTTCAGCGACTTGGCCAGAATTCGTGCGATGGTAGTCTTGCCCACCCCGCGGGTGCCGGTAAATAGAAACGCATGATGCAGGCGATCATGATCCAGCGCGTTAATCAACGGCCGTAACACATGCTCCTGCCCCACCATCTCGCTGAAAGTGCGAGGCCGCCATTTACGCGCCAGAACCTGATAACTCATACGACCAAGTTTACATGAAGGGTGGCAACCCGCACCAGCCACACCCCGGCACCCGTAGTCACTGCTACCGCTGCTCCCTTCCGGGCCTGACGGGGTTCACAGTCTTTCGTTGCGAGGGGGCCGATACGGGCCACCATAAATTGGAGAGTGCATTATCCCTGAACCGTACCACTTCCACAATCACCGAAGTACACCATTCATGTTGCTTTTGCAAAAACCTTCTCAACTGCCTGCCCGGCAAACTCCATATCCTTGACAGTCAGCGTTGGATGAACAAGAAACATCAACGTCGTTTCACCAAGTTCCCTGGCTATGGGTAAACGGCTGGCGGGACGCAAACCTGCCCTGTCGAAGGCCTTTTCCAGATAGATCTCAGAACAAGAGCCGCTGAAACAAGGAACTCCAGCTGCATTAATCTCCGCCATCAGGCGATCCCGGTCCCAACCGGCTTTCAATCTCTCGGGACGAACATAGACATAGTATTTGTACCAGGCATGCTCTACCTGCCCAGCAGGTTCTTCAACACGCAGAGCGGAAACAGTCCGGAAACAACGACTCAAAACAGCAGAATTCCGGCTCCGAATCCGGTGCCATTCCGGCAGTTTGCACAGTTGCAAACGGCCGATGGCTGCCTGCATTTCGGTCATCCGCCAGTTAGTACCAAACGATTCATGCAACCAGCGAAACCCCGCCGGGTGCTCCCGCCGATAAACAGCCTCATAACTCTTGCCGTGGTCCTTATAACTCCAGGCGCACTCCCACAACTCTGCGGAGTTGGTAACCAGAATCCCCCCTTCCCCTCCGGTGGTCATGATTTTATCCTGACAAAAAGAGAACGCCGCCGCATCACCAATGGAGCCAATCGGCCGCCCCTTGTAGCTTGCGCCATGTGCCTGAGCACAATCCTCTATCACCTTCAAACCCCGTTCAGCCGCGAGTTCCATTAGGGGATCCATATCGCAAGGCCAGCCTGCAAGATGCACGGGAATAATCGCTTTGGTAGCAGGTGTCAACACCGCTTCAACCGTTTCTGCCGAGATATTTCCCGAAACAGATTCAACATCAGCGAACACCGGCTTTGCACCACGCATAACTACCGCGCTGGCCGTAGCCAGGAAAGTACGTGGAGAAACAATAACTTCATCACCAGGACCGATACCCAACGCAGCCAGAGCCAGCTCCAGCGCAACAGTACCATTTGCTACCGCAATGGCATGTTCCACCTGGCAATGAGACGCAAACTCCTTTTCAAAATCACGCCCCTCCTGTCCGGTCCAATAATTAACCTTGCCGGAACGCAAGACAGCATCCACTGCGGCTATTTCATCCTCTGCAAAATGCGGCCATGATGTCATAATGAGTATCTTGAAGGGATTATTATTAATGAAAGCGGGGATTATTTTGTTAGTATGGTGGCTATGGGTGGATTCGAACCACCGACCCCAGCATTATGAGTGCTGTGCTCTAACCAGCTGAGCTACATAGCCGTACTTGTACCGCACGCGCATTTTCCGGTTTCAGGAGTGTCCTGTCAAGATGCGCTTCCTCTCAATATCGGCCATGCAGCCCGAAGATAGACCGCCATGGACCACAGTGTCAGCACAGCAGCTATATAAAGCAGCCAGAAACCCACTTCCACCACAGGAACGGTACCGACAGGAGAACGGTAGAGCAGCAGGATTATCGCCACCATCTGCAACGCGGTTTTCACCTTGCCGATATGGGATACGGCCACCCTGGTGCGGGCACCCAGCTCTGCCATCCACTCGCGCAGGGCGGATATGGCTATCTCCCGGCCAATGATGATAATTGCGGGTATCGCAATGTAGATGCCGGCATAGTGGGTAGGGTTGTGTTCCACCAGCAGCACCAGCGCTGCCGCCACCATCAGTTTGTCTGCAACCGGATCGAGAAAGGCTCCAAATGGTGAGGTCTGTTCCAGACGGCGGGCAAGATAGCCATCCAGCCAGTCCGTCACCGCCGCCAGGGTAAACAGCAGCGCGCTGGCAGGATATGCCCATGTCACGGGAAGATAGAAACAGATAACAAAGATCGGAATCAGCGCAATACGCAGCAAGGTAAGAATATTGGGAATATTTGACCACATATTTCGCTTTATTCACTATCCGGGTGAAAACTGTCGTAAATCCGTTGCGCCAGGGCGCGGCTTATGCCATGTATCCGCGTCAGATCCTCGACACCTGCACGCGCCACCTCCTGCAGGCCGCCGAACTGCTGCAGCAGCTGCCGGCGCCGTTTTGGACCCAGCCCGGAAATTCCCTCCAGCACCGAGGTGGAACGCGCTTTTCCACGTCGCTGGCGGTGCCCGGAGATGGCAAACCGGTGCGCTTCACCATCCAGCTGCTGAATCAGATGCAACGCCGCTGAATTTCCCTGCAGTATAAGGGGCTGATCCCGCCCGGACAAGAACAGCGTCTCCTGTCCCGGTTTTCGTTCCGGGCCCTTGGCGATGCCCAGAATGGTGATCCCGGTTATCTGCAACTCCTCCAGCACCCTTTCCGCCCGGCTGATCTGCCCTTTGCCACCGTCGATAATCAGTACGTCTGGCAGTTTCCCCTCGCCCTTTTTTATGCGGATGTAACGGCGGCCAAGAGCCTGTTCCAGCGCTGCATAGTCATCACCAGGAGTTATGTCGCGAATGTTGAAACGGCGGTAGTCCGCCTTTACCGGCCCACTGACATCGAATACCACACAGGCGCCTACCGGCGACTCGCCAGCGGTATGGCTGATATCAAAACACTCAATCCGTTGTGGCAACTCATCCAGCCCAAGCGCCTCCTGCAGCGCCTCGAAACGGCTGCGCATATTCGCCTTGCCCGCCAGATTACTCTCCAGGGCCGCCACAGCATTCGCCTCGGCCAGACGCACCCAGCGGATACGGTCACCCCGCAGCCGGTGGCGGATGTTTACCTTGTGCCCGGCCTGGTCGGTCAGTACGCCGGCCAGCCACTCTCTCTCCTTCAACGGCTGGTTGATCAGAATATCGGCGGGGATCTCCCGGCAACGACTACCCCCGGAAAGGTAGTATTGCGGCAGAAAGGCCGCCAGCAGCTCTGCCGCATCGCTGTTGTCCGTGTGACGGGGAAACCAGGTTTTGTTGCCCAGATTGCGCCCGTCACGGATAAAGAACAGCTGAACACAACCAACCCCGTTTTTCACCACAGCCGCAATCACATCCAGATCGCCACCGGCGCCGCTGACATACTGCCGCTCCTGTACCCGCCGCAGGCTGGCAATCTGGTCCCGGTAGCGCGCGGCCAGCTCAAATTCCAGCGCCTGCGATGCCGTTTTCATCCGCTTTACCAGATCATCAATCACAGCGTTGCTTTTTCCCTCCAGAAACATCTCCGCATGACGGACATCCTCCTGATAGCGCTCCTCTGAAATCAGCCCGGTACAGGGCGCGCTGCAGCGCTTGATCTGGTACTGCAGACAGGGGCGACTGCGATTTCCGTAAAACGAGTCCTCGCACTGGCGCACCAGAAACAGCTTCTGCATCAGATTGAGGGTTTCACGCACCGCTCCCGCGCTGGGGTAAGGGCCGAAATAGCGGCCCTGGCGGCTTCTGGCCCCCCGGTAGCTGCTCAGGCGCGGATGCTTTTGGTGAGTGGAGAGATAGATGTAGGGATAGCTTTTATCATCGCGCAGCAGAATATTGTAACGGGGCTTCAGCTCCTTGATGAGATTGTTCTCCAGGATCAGCGCCTCGTTCTCGGTGTGGGTGATAGTGATATCAACCCGCCGGATCCGGGCTACCATGCTGCGGGTTTTGGCGCTGGAAATGTTTTTTCTGAAATAGCTGGAGAGACGTTTTTTCAGATTGCGCGCCTTGCCCACATAAATGACCTTTCCCGCCGCATCCACCATACGGTAGACACCCGGGCGGCTGGTCACTGTTTTGAGAAACTCCCTGGGATCAAAAACGGCCGCGGTCATGGTTTCAGGTGGCCAGAAGCCCTTTTATCTCCCGAAACACATCATGAAACATCCGTTCAGTGAGGCGGCGTGTCTGTGTGTTATAACGGCTGCAGTGGTAGGAATCGATCAGCCAGCGCCCCCTGTCCAACGCATATTTCTGGCAGTGGCCAAATGGATAATCCTTCATTTTTAAATCGAGCGCCCGCACCACAGCGCGATGAGCGACTGATCCCAGCGCCAGAATCACCGCGCCATTACCAAGATCCGCCAGCTCGGCACGCAGATAGCGGTTGCATTCATTGACCTCACTGCCAATCGGCTTGTTTTGCGGCGGCAGGCACTTTACCGCATTGGTGATACGACAACCATTCAGCACCAGGCCATCATCCTGCGCTGTGGAAACAGGGTGGTTACTGTAGCCAAACCGGTAAAGTGTTTCGTACAGCAGGATTCCGGCATAATCCCCGGTAAAGGGGCGGCCGGTCGCATTGGCGCCATGCATACCCGGCGCCAGCCCGACAATCAGCAGACGGGGGACCAGATCGCCAAACGGTTCTACCGGCCGGGCGTGATAGGCCGGGTATTCCGTCCGAATCCCGGCCAGAAAACCGGCCAGACGCGGACAGGAGTGGCAGTCCGGATCGAAGTGCGTTAAATGTGTCATAAGACTATTATCCCGGATTCCATAGCGTATAGAAACGGTAACACCTCCACGCTTATCAAACCGGAATTCACGGAAAAGAAAAAATAAAAAAAGGGATAAACGAATCGTTTACCCCTTTGTTTGATGGTGGGCCGTGTAGGGATCGAACCTACGACCCGCTGATTAAGAGTCAGCTGCTCTACCAACTGAGCTAACGGCCCCGCAAGAAGGAGTATTCAATCACAAAAAGAGCATTGCAGCAACATACCTCGTACCGACCAATTCAATGGCCACTATCGGCTCCAGTATGTCTCGAAATCATGTTTTGATTAATGGTGGTGATGCTTCATGTTCTCCATGGAGCGGACGGTGAAAACAACGGGAAAGCTCTTTCCACCCTCAAATTTGATAGTGACTGTCGCTGTATCACCTGCCTTGAGCGGCTGTCTGGGGTTTACCAACATCAAGTGAAAACCGCCCGGGGAAAAATCCACCCTGCCATGAGCAGGAATTTCCAGCTGTTTATGTTGCTCCATTTTGGCCATACCGTTTTCCATTATGGAACGGTGTAATTCCACTTTCTCAAACAGAGGACTTTCAGCACCCAGCAACACCACTGTTTTATCCGTCGGGTTGCTGATACTCATGAAGCCGGCCAGAATCTTTACCACCGGAGGCGCTTCACGAATCCACGCATTTTCGATGGAGGGTTCGTTGTTATGCAGATCAGACTCCGCATACCCAACACTGCTGAGCAACAACAGGCTCATCATGATCATCCAAAAAATTGACAGTTTTTTCATCCTGTTCCACCCTTCTCCTATACGTTGAAGCGGAAATGCATCACATCACCATCCTGTACGATATACTCCTTGCCTTCCAGACGGAGCTTGCCCGCCTCGCGAGCGCCCTGCTCTCCGTTGCAGGCAATGAAGTCATCATACGATGCCACTTCAGCGCGGATAAAACCTTTTTCAAAATCGGTATGAATCACTCCCGCCGCACGGGGGGCTGTCGCACCAACCGGAATGGTCCAGGCGCGAACCTCCTTGACCCCGGCGGTGAAATAGGTGTGCAGACCCAGCAACTGGTAGCCAGCCCTGATTACCCGGTTCAATCCGGGCTCTTCCAGACCCAGATCAGCCAGAAACTCGGCTTTCTCCTCCTCTTCCAGCTCGACCAGCTCAGATTCGATAGCGGCGCATACGGCCACTACAACAGCCCCCTCTGACTGCGCCAGAGTACGCACCTGATCCAGCCAGGGGTTGTCCTCAAAGCCATTTTCACTGACATTGGCTATGTACATGGTGGGCTTGATAGTGAGGAGATGGAGGTCATAAACCAGTTTGAGTTGATCTTCATCCAGTCTCATGGCGCGAACCGGCTCGCCTCTGTCCAGGTGAGTGCGCACCTGTTCGAGCAGCTCCAGTTTTGCCCTGGCCTCCTTGTCTCCGCTCTTGGCAATCTTGCCAACCCGCAACACGGCCTTTTCCACACTTTCCAGATCGGCCAGCGCCAGTTCGGTATTGATAACTTCAATATCGTTCAGGGGGTCAATTTTCCCCGCTACGTGGACAATATCGTCATTCTCGAAACAGCGAACCACCTGGGCGATAGCATCTGTCTCGCGGATATTGGCCAGGAACTTGTTCCCAAGCCCCTCGCCACGGGAGGCGCCCGCCACCAGACCGGCGATATCCACAAACTCCATGGTGGTGGGGACGATCCGCTCCGGCTTGACGATGGCCGCCAGTTTTTCCTGGCGCGGATCAGGCACCGGCACCACACCCACATTTGGCTCAATGGTGCAGAACGGGTAGTTCTCCGCCTGAATACCGGCCTTGGTCAACGCGTTGAACAAGGTGGACTTGCCCACATTTGGCAATCCGACAATACCGCATTTGAATCCCATGGATTATCCTGTTGTCTGTCTCAAGTCTGGCGGGAGTGGAGCCGGTTCATGGCCTTCTGGTAGTTGCCGTGTACGATGCAAGGCAACTCGTTCACGGCCCTGTCAATCGCGTCCTCGATCAGCTGCCGCTCCGCTGCCGGAGGTTTGCCCAGCACGAAACCGGTGACATCCCCTGCGCTGCCGGGGTGACCGATACCGATGCGCAAGCGCGTAAATCCGTTTCCACCCATCAGGGAGATGATATCCCGCAATCCGTTATGTCCACCGTGACCGCCACCCTGTTTGAGGCGTACCGTCCCCGGTGGCAGATCCAGTTCATCGTGAGCCACCAGGATCGCCTCCAGGGGGATTTTGTAAAACCGGGCCAGGCGCGCAACCGCCTGGCCACTGCGGTTCATCCAGGTATCAGGCTTGAGCAACCAGACTGACTCTCCCTGTACCGAAATGCGGCACACTTCGCCGTGAAATTTTGCTTCACGGCGAAACGGGGTATTCCAGTGCCGGCTCAGCGCATCAACAAACCAGAAACCGGCGTTGTGCCGCGTCCGCTCGTATTCATCGCCTGGATTTCCCAGACCTGCGACAAGCTGGATGGTGGACACTAACGCCGGCTACCTCAAGCTGAACTGTGTGAGAAGGCGCAGGGCTACTCCTCCTCACTCCCGGCTTCACCCTCTTCACTGGCTGCCGCTTCCATTTCTTCCGCATCACCGGCGCCGCGGGTAGCCTGGATCGCTGCAATTGCGGCGTCATGCTCCTCGCCCTGCAGCAACTGCACCAGCTCCACCCCCTTGGGCAGCTTGATATCAGAAAGATGCAGGGATTGCCCCAGCTCCAGTTCGGAGAGATCGACATTGATATACTCCGGCAGATCCTTGGGCAGGCAGTTTATCTCCACCTCGGTAACGGCATGGGTTGCTATTCCACCGCCGATTTTCACCCCCGGAGCCGCTTCGGCGCCCGTAAAATGCAACGGAACATTTACCCGTATCTTCTCGCCCGCACTCACCCGCATGAAATCCATATGCAGAATAAACGGCTTGGCCGGATGACGCTGCATATCCTTGAGAATGGCCTGCTCCTTTTTGCCACCCATATCAATGGTAAGAATGTGCGAATAGAACGCCTCATTCTCCAGCTGTTTGAGAAGCTCGTTATGATCCAGGGTCAGGGAAACCGGATCCTTTCCAGCCCCGTATAATATGGCTGGCACTTTCCCCGTACGACGCAGGCGGCGGCTCGCACCTTTGCCCTGGTCCTTACGAGGTTCTGCTGATACGACAAATTCACTACTCATCTCTTTACTCCACACTAAATATTATATCCGTCTCGGCCAAGGCCAATACGAATAACAGACAACCTCCCCCGCGACCAGGTTCGGCAAAAAATTTACAGCTTTCACTCCATGTACAGGGAGCTCACAGACTCCTCGTTGCTGATCCGGCGCATGGTTTCCGCCAGCATTCCAGCAATACTCAGCACCCGAATCCGTCCACACTCCCGGGCATCAGGATGCAGCGGCACCGTATCGGTCACCACCAGTTCATCCAGCTGGGACTCCATCAGATTTTTCACTGCGGGACCGGAGAGCACCGGATGGGTACAGTAAGCAGTCACGCTGGCAGCACCATGCTCCTTGAGAGCCCCTGCGGCTTGGCACAAGGTTCCGGCGGTATCCACCAAATCATCGACCAGCACACAGTTACGACCGGTTACGTCACCAATAATATTCATCACTTTGGCCTCATTGGCACGTGGGCGGCGCTTGTCGATAATCGCCAGCTCGGCATCATCGAGCTGTTTGGCTACAGCCCGGGCCCGAACCACACCACCAACATCCGGGGAAACAACAATCAGATTTCTATGTTTCTGACGCCAGATATCGCCAAACAAAATGGGAGAGCCATAGACATTGTCCACCGGAATATCGAAAAACCCCTGAATCTGATCCGCATGCAGATCCACGGTCAATACCCGATCGGTACCTACCGCCTCGATCATGTTGGCAACTACTTTGGCGGTAATCGCCACACGCACCGAGCGCGAACGCCGATCCTGGCGTGCATAACCAAAATAGGGGATCACCATGGTGACACGTCCCGCCGATGCACGGCGCAGCGCATCCACCATTATCAACAGCTCCATCAAATTATCATTGGTCGGCGCACAGGTAGGCTGGACAACGAAAACATCCTTGCCGCGAACGTTTTCCATAATCTCGACCATCACTTCACCATCACTGAAACGGCCAACAATGGCTTTTCCCAGTGGCATGTTGAGGTGGCCAACAATGGCGCGGGCAAGTTGGGGGTTGGCGTTGCCGGAAAATACCATCATCCTATTGTCGGACACGGCTGCTCCTTTGGAACCAGGCAAGAAATTTTCTGAATGTATATGGGTAACCATTTGTTTACGCCCAACAATAGCCTCTGGAAAGAACAACAGATTGATGCAAGAAGTGCGGAATATTCACAAATGGATACCAAAATGGTTGGGGCGCCAGGATTCGAACCTGGGAATGCAGGGATCAAAACCCTGTGCCTTACCGCTTGGCGACGCCCCAATTAAAACTTCATCAAACGGTATTCGCTTCACGCAACCGTTCCAGTAAAGGTGAGCAATTCCTGCCTCTGGCCACGAATCCCCGCCAGTCAGAGGGGAGCTGACGTAACACTCGTTGTGCTTCCGGCTTATCTTCAAACGGTGCAAATACGCAACCACCGCTGCCTGTCATCCTGGCCCGACCATGGTTGCTCAACCAAGCCAGTGCCTCCGCAACTTCTGGATACCGCTCCACAACAACCTGCTCGAGGGTGTTACACCCTTTCCCTTCGAGAAAGGCGCGTATTGTAATAGGGTGGGCGTCACGTATCAAATCCGGGGCAGAAAAAACTTCTGCGGTAGCAACAGCAACAGGGGGGACTATAATCAGAAACCAGGGTTCAGGCAGTTCCACCGGACTGAATTGCTCACCGATACCCTCTGCCCACGCGGCATGGCCATGAATGAATATGGGAACGTCAGCCCCCAAACTCAGCCCCAGGGTGGCGAGCTGTTCGGTACTCAAACCGGTTCCCCACAGATGATTCAGGGCCACCAGCGTAGTTGCCGCATCCGAACTTCCGCCTCCCAGCCCGCCCCCCATCGGCAGATACTTCTCCAGCTGAATCTCCACGCCTGCCTCAACACCGCACTGCTGCTGTAACATGTGAGCCGCCCTGATAACCAGATCCTGATCTTCGTCAACCCCTGGCAGAGATGAAAGGCGGCGGATCAAACCGTCACCGCGTATCCGGAAGGTCAGATCATCACCATAATCAACAAACTGAAAAACGGTTTGCAGCAGGTGATAACCATCGGCCCGCCGGCCGGTCACATGGAGAAACAGATTCAGTTTGGCTGGTGCAGGCCAAGGATTCATGCCGGTCGTACACCGTTATTCTGTTGTTGTAGCACCGGCAGGCTGGCCAGCACCCAGCGGTCAATTACCAATCGCACCTTGAGTCGCCGGTTATCCAGAAACAGCTTGGCAGGCAGCATCAATCCCCGATAACGGGTATAACGTTTATAGTTTATCCGCCAACCGGACTGCTGCAACTCCTTCAGCCGACCTTGACTGTCCAGCACCACCTTTGCCTTAACTCCCTGTTGCGGTATGCCCCGCACCCAGTAACGCAGCGATTTGATCGGTAGCTGCACACCGGTCTGCTGGAAGAATAACGCTTCTGCATCACCTCGATGAAAAACGGTCTTTCCACGGCTTCGAAGCGCCACACCATTTGAGTCACCCGCAAGTGTCAAGGCACCGATCCCGAACGGACCACTTAGCTGGATATGGTAATTTTCATCCCACTGGCGCCAGAAAAAATTTGCATTGAAACCATCATGTTCTGTCTGTATGGCAATACGGCCACGCAGATCCCAGCTGGTCAGCCCCAGCAGTGTCTGCTGTTGGTGGCGCCATGCCTGAACGGGATCCTTGACGGTCGGCCGCACCTGCTGCCCGCTGCAGGCAACCAGCAACAGCATCGGTAGCAGGCTGGAAAGCCATACCAACAGGCGACTCAGACTCATTTCAGATAGCGCTGAATAACATCACGGAGTTTGTCGTCATCAGGATGCTGTTTTTGCGCCTGCTCCCACACCTTGCGGGCACCCTCCTGATCGCCGGAAACCCAAAGTACCTCTCCCAGATGGGCGGCTATTTCAGCATCACCCCCCTCGACCTTTTCCAGTGCCCGGCGCAGATATTTAATTGACTCCGGATAACGGCCCATCCGATAAAGCACCCACCCCATGCTGTCCAGGATGGCCGCGTCATCCGGCTCAAGCTCCAGGGCCCGTTGAATGTATCGATATGCCTCATCGTATCGGTCGGTACGATCAGCCAGCGTATATCCCAGTGCATTCAGAGCCTGGGCATTATCAGGATCTGCCTGCAACATCCTGTTCAGGTTCTGTTCAAGCACCTCAATCTGCCCAATTCGTTCCGCAACCATCGCGTGTGAGTAAAGCAGCTCCGGATTGTTGGGGAATTTTTCCAGGCCACGGCCAAGCACCTCAAAAGCCTTACTGTCCTGACCGGAAACCCGTAGAATATCCCCTTCAACAAGTATGGTGCGCACCTCCAGCCGGGGGTTGTCTTGCGCCAGGTTATTCAGAATTTGACGGGCACCTCCCATGTCCCCCTGCCGTGCTGTCAGAATAGCGATACGGATCTGCGCCTCTGCAAAGTTCCCGCCCCCATTAACCTTTTTATACCAACGAAGAGCCTCTGCATCATTCTCCTCGCTTTCCGCCAGACGACCGAGGAAAAAGCTTGCATCGGAAACGCGCTGCCCGTTGTGAATCAGGGTGGAAAAATATTTCCTGGCCTCATCCGGGTGTTCGGACTGAAGGGCCAGTAGCCCTAGCGCAAACAGCACATCTGCATTATCAGGCGCCCGCTTCTCCAGTTGTTTGAACTCCTGCTTCGCCTGCACAAAACGGCGCTCCTCCACCAGCATGCGCGCATATGACAAGCGTACATCCAGATCATCGGGCTTGAACCGGATGGCTTCCTGAAACGCCTTTGAAGCAGCATCAATATCACCTTCGGCCTGAAATAGATTAGCCCGTAGCACATAGGCATCACTCCAGTTGGGACGCAGTGCCATCACCTTATCCATTAGCTGATGGGCTCTGGAGTACTGCTTTGCGCGCGTAGCCAAATGTGCATAGGCAAACAGGGCATCTGCATCCTCGGGATGTTTCTCCACCAGCCGCGACATGGCCTTCAGGGCAATTTCCCTGTCCTGTTCACGACTAAGCAACTGAGCAACAAACATAAACCCCTTCTGCGGCTGCTCCATGTGAGAAGCCCGCACCTTTTCAAGAAATGGCACCGCTTCATCCACCTGCCTGTTACGAAGATACATGATGGCAACCACCTGCTGCGCTTCGGTATCATCCGGCGCAAGTGTTACCCATCTCCGGGCAGCTTCCAGCGCCTTTTCATCATCGCCGGCAAAAACCGCAATTTTGGCTGCACGTTCTGCAATCCGCGGATCATCAGATTGGCGGGCAGCACGAAGATAGTTTTCAGCTGAAACCTCAACAGCACCCCGCTGACCGGCAATCTCCCCTACCAACAACTCATACAGTAGTTCAGCTTCGGAGGGCTGCTGTGTCGATGCATCACTATGCACCGCTGGCGACCGTCCATTATTTCCGGTCGGTGGTAATGATGTGGCACAGGCTGACAATAAAACGGTAACCAACATAAACAAGCTCGCAAACAGACCCGCCCACCGTGGACGGGATTCCGCGGTTAAAAGCGTCATCTTCTTCATGGCGGAAATCTGTCCGCGATGGATATATACTCTCATTTAACAAGCAACTCCCGATTACAGCGAATGCACAACTATACCCAACTTCCCACCCGGTTTTCATTAAAATCGTTAATTCTGATACATCAACCTTGTATTCGGGCGGTGCATGGCGCAAAATTTATACTATCTCATTCTGCAAGATAATTTATGTCGCTGCTGGCATTTGGTGTTAATCACAAAACGGCCCCTGTCGAAATTCGGGAAAAGGTAGCTTTTGCCCCCGAACGGCTTTCTGGCGCGCTGCATGAATTGATGGCGCGTGACGGGTTGCGCGAGGCTGCCATTCTGTCTACCTGCAACCGCACCGAGCTTTACTGCGGAACAGCAGATGACGGTGACAATACCGCATACTATCGAAAAATCCTGCTGCAGTGGTTCTGTTCCTACCACAATCTCGATATCAAACAGGTTGAACCCTATACCTACCTCTATCCGGACAGGTCAGCAGTCCGGCAGATCATGCGTGTGGCCAGCGGTCTGGATTCGCTGGTACTGGGTGAGCCCCAGATTCTGGGGCAGATGAAAGCGGCCTACGCCACCGCTTATCAGGCAGGGACTATCGGAAGCCATCTCAATCGACTGTTTCAACACACATTTTCCGTTGCCAAGCGGGTACGAACCGATACTGCCATTGGAGCCAGCCCGGTTTCAGTGGCTTTTGCGGCAGTCAGTCTGGCACGCCAGTTCTTCAGCGATCTCAACAAGCACACCGCCTTGCTGATCGGCGCGGGTGAAACCACCGAGCTGGTGGCGCGCCATCTGCGGGAAAACGGCATTCGCCGAATCATTGTCGCCAACCGCACCCTTGAAAAGGCCCACCTGCTGGCCAGTGAGGTCAACGGATACGCCATCGGTCTGTCCGAAATCAGGGGGCATCTTGCTGAAGCTGATCTGGTAGTATCGTCCACCGCCAGTCAGGAGCCTGTTGTTTGCAAGGAGGACGCCCGGCTGGCCCTCAAGACCCGCAAGCGGCGGCCGATTCTGATGGTTGATATTGCCGTACCAAGGGATATTGCCACCGATGTAAGCGAGCTGGATGACATCTATCTGTATACGGTGGATGATCTGCAGGACATTATCCAGGAAGGGCTTCGCTCCCGTCAGGAGGCCGCCAGGCAGGCCGATGAGATCATCGACACCCATGTTTCCCATTTTATGGGCTGGCTCCGCTCCCTGAGCGCCGTAGATACTATCCGCTGCTATCGTGAAGATGCAGCGCAGATCCGTGATGCGGTGCTGGAGAAGGCGCAGCGCCATCTGGCTGCCGGCTGTGATCCGGAACGTGTACTGAATGAGCTGGCCTACAGCCTGACCAACAAGATTATTCATACCCCCACCGCCCGGATGAGCCAGGCGGCTTATGCGGGGCAGGATGAACTGCTGGAAGCGGCACGTGAGCTTTTCAATATTAACAAGACAGACAACCCCAAATCTTGAAACCCTCCATTCGCAGTAAAATAGACGGCCTCGCCGAACGGCTGGAAGAGATAAACGCCCTGCTCGCCGATCCCGGCGTCATAGGCGATCAAAACCGCTTCCGCGCGCTCTCCCGCGAGTATGCGCAACTCAGCCCCCTGATCAACACCTGGCAGGAGTACCTGCAACTCCAGGAGGATATCGACAGCGCCAGATCCATGCTCAAAGAGGAGGACAGGGAGCTGCGCGCCATGGCCGAGGAGGAGATCAACCAGGCGCAGCAACAGCAGCAGATCCTGGAGAAAGAGCTGCAACGGCTGCTGCTGCCTGCCGATCCCAATGATGAAAAGAACATCTATCTGGAGATCCGGGCCGGTACCGGTGGTGACGAAGCCGCCCTGTTTGCCGGCGATCTGTTCCGGATGTACTCCCGCTACGCCGAGCTGCGGGGATGGGATGTGGAGATCATCAGCACCAGTCCGGGAGAGCATGGCGGCTACAAGGAGATTATCGCCCGCATTGTTGGACGGGGGGCCTATTCACGCCTCAAATTCGAGTCCGGCGCCCATCGCGTGCAGCGCGTGCCGGAGACAGAGTCCCAGGGCCGCATCCACACCTCCGCCTGCACCGTTGCCATCATGCCCGAGGCGGACGAGATCGAAGCCATAGCCATCAACCCGGCCGATCTGAAGGTGGACACCTACCGCGCATCCGGCGCTGGTGGCCAGCATGTCAACAAGACCGATTCCGCCATCCGTCTTACCCACCTGCCAACCGGCATCGTGGTGGAGTGTCAGGATGAACGTTCACAGCACAAGAATCGCGCCAGGGCGATGGCGCTGCTGCAAGCCAGGCTGCTCTCCGCCGAGCAGGAGAAACAGCAGACTGAACGCGCCGAGACACGCCGCCTGCAGGTGGGCAGCGGTGATCGTTCCGAGCGCATCCGCACCTACAATTTCCCGCAGGGACGGGTAACGGATCACCGCATCAATCTGACCCTGTACAAACTGGACGAGATCATGGAAGGGGCGCTGGATCAAATTATTGAACCACTCATCAACGAATACCAGGCCGATCAACTGGCGGCGCTGGCCGAAGAGCAGTGAACCCGGTCACCATCGGGGAACTCCTGCTTGCCGCCCGGTCACAACTCGCCCCCGTTCATGACAGCGCCCGTCTGGACAGCGAGTTATTGCTGGCTCATGTGCTGAACAGATCCCGCACATGGCTCTACACCTGGCCGGAACATCGCCCCGCTCCGGCCGAATCGGAGCAGTTCCGGCAGCTTGTTGAACAGCGGCAAGACGGTGTCCCCGTTGCCTACCTCACCGGCCAGTGTGAATTCTGGTCACTGACACTGGAGGTCAATCCAGCCACGCTGATCCCCCGGCCGGAAACCGAGCTGCTGGTTGAGCAGGCCCTGAACCACATCCCTTCCGGCGCAGCGCTGCGGATTGCCGACCTGGGAACCGGAACCGGCGCCATTGCCCTCAGCATCGCTACAGAACGCCCTGAATGCCGGATTGTCGCCGCCGACCGTTGCCCAACGGCCCTGGCCACCGCCCGGCGCAATGCCGACAGACATGGAATAACCAATGTCAGCTTCAGGGCTGGCGACTGGTACCAGCCGCTGGCTGGTGAACAGTTCGACATTATCCTGTCCAACCCTCCCTATATCGCCGATGGCGATCCCCACCTGCAACAGGGTGATCTCCGCTTTGAACCACCAGAAGCGCTGACATCAGGCTGCGACGGGCTGGACGCCATCCGCACCCTGATAAATTCCGGACGAAACCATCTTGATCCGGGTGGCTGGCTGATGATTGAGCACGGCTTTGACCAGGGTTCGGCCATCACCCGCCTTCTCCGGCAGTCCGGCTACCATTCAATTCAGAGCTACCCGGATCTGGCCGGACATGATCGTATCACCGCCGCACAGGCGGTATAATCCCGACATGAATGACGAACAGCTCCTGCGCTACAGCCGCCACATCCTGCTGCCCCAGATCGACGCCGAGGGTCAGCTGAAGCTGCTGAACTCCCGCGTGCTGCTCATCGGGCTGGGTGGACTGGGCTCCCCCGTCGCCATGTATCTTGCCACCGCTGGTATCGGTCATCTGGTAATATCCGACTTTGATACCGTCGAACTCTCCAACCTGCAACGCCAGCTCCTGCACGGCAGCAGAGATATCGGCCGCTCAAAGGCCGAATCAGCCGCCGACACGCTGCACATACTCAACCCTGACGTCAAGCTCACGGTATTCAAGCGGCGCCTGGAGAACAACCTGCTCCACGAACAGATCCAGCTGGCCGACCTGGTCATCGACGCCTCCGACAACTTTACCACCCGCTATGCGCTCAACGAAGCCTGCGTCAAGGCCAGCACACCACTGGTATCCGGTGCAGCCATTCGCATGGAGGGCCAGGTGGCACTGTTTCCAAACA